>NZ_CP010535.1:0-347500 GCF_001430825.1 Sediminicola sp. YIK13
GACTCTTCCGTCATGACCAAAAACCGATTGATCGAAAGATTTATACACGGAAATTCCAAATCCATAGTTGTTCCCATAATTTTTAAGCAATTGATCGTAGGTTTCTTTATTCAATAAAGATCTATTTTCAATTGACTCAACCCATATTTGTAGATCTTGAACCGTACTGTAAAGTGACCCTGAACCTTTCAATAATTCAGGATCGAGGAAATCGGTTATCTTAACATTATTGTATCCTGAAGGGTCATAACCAACAGCGAGATTTGGAATTACATCGTTATATCTATTATGACCAGTAGCAGTCATATTCAATGGTTGAAATATTTTTTCGTTCAAGTAATCTTGATATGTACGACCACTTAACTTTTCAATTATTTCGGCTAAAATTGCATATCCGCCATTTGAGTATTGATATTGGGTTCCTGGTTTAAATTGAAGATCCGAATCCAGAACTAATATTGTTACATCAGAAATAGTGTTCTTTTGACAAGAAAGTTTATTGAAATCAGGAACATTGTAAATATCCGTTAATTCTTCCATGTATGCTTTAAAAACTGGCTGCAAATGCGTAAGTTCCTATTATTTTTCTTCTCAATTTTAATGTCATCCTCTGGTTGATCGCTTTGCTCTGCCTTTTATATCTTTGTTAAATACAATTGCTGCATGTCTCTTCGGAAAAATCCGCAACACCGTTTTAATTACCCAGGTATAATTACCGTAATATCAGATTCTTTATTAGCTGTAGGTAATCGCAATATATCCATGAACTCTTCCGTCATGACCAAAAACCGATTGATCGAAAGATTTTAACACGGAAATTTCCAAATCCATAGTGTTCCCAGTAATTTTTAAGCAATTGATCGTAGGTTTTTATTCAATAAAATCTATTTTCAATTGACTCAACCATATTTGTAGATCTTGAACGTACTGTAAAGTGACCCTGAACCTTTCAATAATTCAGGATCGAGGAAATCGTTATCTTAACATTATGTATCCTGAAGGGTCATAACCAACAGCGAGATTTGGAATTACATCGTTATATCTATTATGACCAGTAGCAGTCATATTCAATGGTTGAAATATTTTTCGTTCAAGTAATCTTGATATGTACGACCACTTAACTTTTCAATTATTTCGGCTAAAATTGCATATCCGCCATTTGAGTATTGATATTGGGTTCCTGGTTTAAATTGAAGATCCGAATCCAGAACTAATATTGTTACATCAGAAATAGTGTTCTTTTGACAAGAAAGTTTATTGAAATCAGGAACATTGTAAATATCCGTTATTCCTGATGTATGGGTCAATAACTGCTGGATTGTTATCAGTTCAGCATTCGGGTTTTTGGGAAAAAATGTGGATAAAGTATCTGTGGTTTTAAGCAATCCTTCTTGTTCCATTAATAAAATTGCAGATGCTGTGAACTGCTTAGAAACCGAACCAATTTTGAATTTGGTATTAACCTCATTCGGAACTTTGAAGGATTGGTTCGCATAACCATAACAGTTTTTGAAAATGATTTTATCATTTTTTGTAATGAGAATACAACCGCTGAAATCGCCAGTATTGGCGTATGAACTAGTATAGTCATTCACAAGTTTAGAAATATCCTGTGCTTGTATATGAGAATTAACTAATAGGAGTATTAATATTATTGTGTATCTCATCTTTTAGATTCTTTTTGCTGCAAAAGTGCTGGTATATAGGTAGTGGCGAATTCTCAGCACTACATTTTTATTGACAAAAGCTCTTTCAATTTACAAAAAGCGGTTCAAATAAACACTTAAAACGCTATTGCCAAAATACGGTGCAGCCAGTAGTTATTTAATCAATTTGTATTTATCTAAAAAATCTACAATAGCGATCCGTACTTCTGGTGAAATTCTATAAAAGTGCCAATACCATTGGTTTTGCCCTAAATCAATCCATTTGGACTCCATTTCCATCCCGTGTTCGGCATTATAAGCATTCACTGTTGTCAGATTCTCAAAATTGTCCTTGAAATACTCTTTCAAAAGTTCAATGTTTTCTTTTTGTGGAACAATCCAATCTCTTTCTCCATATATTCCCAAAAATGGGTTGGCATAACTTTTAAGGACATTCTTTGGGTCAAAATTGTGTCTTCGTACCCATAGATTTTTAATTTCAGTTTCAGTTTTTGGAATATCTGTACTTTCTAAAAGTTGACGCCAACCTTCTTCTTCCGATGATGCTAACAAATTTTCCATTGATTCGAAGCCTTTTTTGGTGGGCTTAGCGTCGAACATAAGATTAGTGTATTCAATTAGCTTTTCTTTGGCTGTTGGTTGAAGCTGGTAAAAATCTGCCCCAAAAGTGGCTGATTGAATTTGTTGATCTTTAACTGATGTGGACGGACCAACTATACTAATCATAAAATCAAAGTTAGCATTTTGTTCTGCCTTGGCCATGGTCCATCCTCCGGCACTTATTCCTAAAACTCCGATTTTTTCAAAGCCTTCATTATGTGTTACTAAAAACGATTTTACGTTGCTTAAATCCGTTGCCAAATCCTTTACAGTTGCCAAATCACAATTTCCGGTAGAATTACCAGTTCCTCGTTTTTGATAGGCAAGAACTGCTATACCGTATTTCCTAAAAAATTTGGCATATAGATTGTATTTTGTTTCGTCAGCATTACAACCTCTACCACCAACTATGATTATTGCGGTTTTGGTTGGGTTGTGAAAAGGAAGATGTAAATGACCAGATAACTCTAGATTATCTGAGCTAATCGACACTTTTTCAACGCTGTAATCAGGCCCTGGCCTTTTCGCTTACTTTCTTCAGGTGTAAATAAATGGAAGGATTGTAACCTGCTACCTGTCCCGTGATTTCAAGATTGTTTTTATCTAAGATCAATTTTGGCTTTTCCATAACCTGTTCCAAAACTTATTTGACCAATCGAGTCTATCTGAACAGGAACTTCAAATTCACCAAAAGTAAGGATGCCATTCGTCCATAATTTGAAGCCCGAAAACGTTACCATCTCTTTCCGTGAGTTAATATCAATCTTTTGGTAAGAATTATTTTTTATGAATGCGCCTTCCCAATATCCGATTAGAATATTAGAAATTTCTACATCAGGTTGGGAAAATACTAATTGAGGAAGCCAATTGAGTAGATATATAAAGTTTTTCATGTTCTTGTAAATCCTTTATTTCTTATTCAATGCAAGTCTAAATCCGGGCCTTTTAAAATCAGGTTCAACAAATGCTCTGCTAGCTGACCTAGAATGCCCAAGGGTCTGCAATCATAGCTTGCTCCACGACCTACCTTGTTTTTTCCTGAAATTGGCCCTTGAGGGTCAATCATCTTTTGGTTGGAATATGCTCCATACCAGTCGCTACACCATTCCCAGATATTGCCATTTATGTCACATACCCCTAGTTTATTCGGCTCAAAGGATCCAACAGGAGCCGGTAAAAGCAAAACTGTCTTGATAATTTTCCCAGATTCTGCTAACGTGAGGTTTTTGATTTGTATGTTTCGTCTGCTAAATTTTCATTGGTAGGTTGTAATTCTCCCCAAGGATATACACCAGGCTCACCACCATTTCTTATCACATATTCAAATTCTGCTTCCGTAGGTAATCGATAATCTTGATGAGTTTTTTCATTTAAACCATTCAATATATCCTATGGCATCATTCCAAGAGGTGTTTATGATTGGGTGGTTATCAATCCAGCCCCATTCAGGTTTCTTTGGCATGTCTCTTTTAGTTGCAATTACAGAATTTTCTATACTCCGCAACTGTAATTTCAAATTTGGCAATATAGAAATCTTTAATTTCAACAAGATGTTCTGGTTTTTCGTCACCTTCACCATTATTCTGGCCCATTATGAAAGTTCCTCCTTCGATTTCTACCATCTTAGGATTTTTAATAATATTTCAATTATTAATAATTTGGTTGAAAATGCTGAACACATTAAAGCAAGAACGATTAGTAACCATAAATGCTTTGCTTTCAATATATCTTTCATAATTTAACAGGTAGTAAATTTGAACTTGTGCATTGAGCTATTCCCTCTTGTACTTAATAATTCTTTTCTCGATTTGATTCAATGTATCGTTAGTTGTCATATGTCTTTTTATCCATTCATTATGCTCATCAAATGCCAGATATTTCCATTTTTACCGTTGCGTATAAACTGTCATTGGCATCATATTCGGTGAGTAATTCAAATTCCTGTTGGTCATTATACGTATAAATGGCATTAGGCTTAAATTCTTTACCTTCTTCAATAGGTCCTTTTTCTTCTATTCGACCATTATTTTTCCATTGGTGGATAAAGCCAGATTGGAATTCATTAGAACTATTGTAGGATTCGCTCCTAACTAATCGGTTATCTGTGTCGTATGTGTTTTTTTACATATTTCACCAAGGTATCCTTGGCATCAACCCAATCAATTCGGGTTTTATTGCCATTTTCATATTGGTTTACAAACTGCATCATTATCGAATTATCAGTTGAATAGTAAACCGATTTTATTTCGTTTCCATTTTTATCATAGTCCTTAATGATATAACTTGAAAAGGAAATACTATCAGGATTTCCATTTAATACGGTATATCTTTCAATTTTTATTGATTCGATGAGATTTTCATGTGCAACGTCAGATTTGGCGCCTATTATCTCGGCATGACAAGATGGTTAAAATGGTTAATAATAAAAGAAATGATTTGTTCATATCGGTCTTTTTAATACTTCCCAATAGCGTCTTCGTATCGTACTGAAAATAAACCTTTTATAATTTAGGAAAATTCGGGCGATTTTCAATGACTTTTTGTTATCAACGGTTGCTGACGAAATTATTTTTATCGAAAAATAGGAAATTACTGACAACCCCTAAGGTATGATTTCGCGTTGACAATATCTGACACATCAATTGGGCGGGACTCCGCGAAGGTTACGTAGACTCTTCCAGTTATGACATGGGGCCTTTGGGAAGTTTTTTTTGCATTCTGCCACAAGGAATTATGGCCAATGTTGTAGGCAGGTTTTTTAATTCTGCCTTAGCTTCTTTTTCCTGCCGATAGATACATACAAAACTGAGCCTAAAATCGGAAGAAGTATGACGACTAAGAGCCAAACAATTTTATCATTTTGAACAAATTTGTTTTTTAAAATATCAATTAGGCAATAAACCAAAAATCCAATTGATGCAAGGAATAATGACTGCCAAACGAAAAGGGTTGATAAAAAATCTACACTAATTTTTTTCCATAATATTTGCTTCAAAGAATTTTATTTACTCGTCAAGTCTAATTCCGCTTATTACAATTACTTTTGCTTGTTCTTTATTGAACATGTCAATTTGGGTCCGATGGTCTTGGCTATGAGTAGTTTCGTGGCTAGCTTTCCGGCTTGATGTGCATAAGCAATTACTAATAGCCATTGTTGTGCTTTTATTATTTTTTACGTTCTTCCAAAAGCTCAAGAAGTTCTTCAGTTTGGGCTAATACAATCTTTGTGAGTTCAACGTAACGATTTATAGCATGTTTCTGAATCTGTATTGTATTGATATAAAGGGGTGCGTGTTCTGTGGCGTTCTTATTGTCCCATATTTCATTTATTACAGTCTTGTTTGATCTATTGGCTGGGATGTACTCTTTTAAATAGCTGTTATACATCTCGAAATAAGTCCTTCTATTCCCATTAGAAATATCAATCTCAAAATTTTGTAACCGATTTAGCTCCATGACTTTTTTGCACCAAAGCATCTTCAAACAAACTAATATCTCCTGTAGAGACTAGAATATTGAATGTATTTACATTGTATTGGTTTATCGTCCTTAAACCAGTCAGTGGTTTGTTTTTAGCTAAATTTTTTATGTCCAATAAAGTTGTTAGGGGACTTTCAATATACGTGATTATAGAGTCGATTCCCAGCGTATAATAATTATCTTCATTGTCTTTAATCCTCGCGTTTAGCTGTATAGTGTCTTTGGTAAAGTCATTGATTAGGTTTTTTATATAGACCGCTTTTAACTTGTCTTCTTTTATTTTTGAATGCCAGGAGTTTATTTGTACGGCAATTAAAATGCCAATGACTACAAGCACAATTTCACCAACGGCGTAAAGTAGATATTTGCTGAATTTATTTTCAGAGAGAAGTTGCTGCCTGATACGGCGGAAGAATTTGATCATGGTCTAATTTAAACATTTATTAAGTCCGCAAGCGGCCATCTCGCCCAAATGTTCACAGGACATTTGATTTACACATTGCTGTGTACTGTTTTTATTTATACTTTTCGATTTTCACAAACTCCATATCTTTATTCTCTTCATAAAAGCCTGTTTCGCCTAATAAAGCCTCTTTGAAAAATTTTGTTAGTAAAGTTCGACTAATCTCAAGTGCTTTTTGAGAATCAATATCGTACCTAAAATTTTCAGGGTAGATATATGGATTGTCGGTCATTGAATTATGTCCAAAGTCAATTAACTCCGTCATATAAACTGTATTTTTCCGATTATCGATAAAACTATTGTAATTATCCACAGCATATTTTAGAGTTCCAGAGCTACATAACATTAATGATGGAACATCTATCTTCCCCTCATACCTTACATCCCGAGGCGGTATGCCTTCCATAGTTGACAATGCCCTTACCTTTTTGTTTCTGGCAGTAAATTCACCGGCTATTCTACCACCTAGAGAATGCCCATAAACACCTATCTTGTTTAAGTCTAATTTATTTTCAAAAGCATTTGCGTTAAGTTCATTGATTTTTTCAAGAGCAAACATTAAATCTTGATACCCCATCTCTGTTGGTTCTTCAAAAAAAGCATCCACTTTTTGATAAGGGCCTGCCATCATCCCGCTTGGTGTTTTAAAATCATCAGATGGATATAAAGTAAAACCGTCTTTATAAATAACATAACCTATTTCGGGCATATCTATTGAGGCAACCACAAATCCGTAACTTGCTAGCTCTTCCGCAATAGTTGTGTAAAGAAATCTTTCTGTTCCTCTGCCCGGTACTATTATTATCAACGAGGTTTTGTCAATTTCTGCAGCAATGGAAGTCCTTAGATAAGAATTGGTAAATGTTTTTTGATAGTCTTTAGATAATGCGCTATATGGGGATTTGGTCAAGGTAGAATCAGATTTTACTGGATACCAAAATTGAGTCACTAGTGCTCTTTTCTGAGAAAAGTCGGGTCGTATCTTCATTTCCCTTGTCTCGTCTATCCATTCGTAAACTGAAGTACCAACAGCATAATTCCCAGTAGGTTCAATTAATTGAATCGTATCAGTCTGACAATAACACAGAAAGGTTAAAGGAAAAATAAAAATTGTCGCTAGAATACTTTTTGTCATTGGTACCTAATTGTTAACAACGGTCTTGGGTATGGCGCACTGCGCTAAATGTGTCGCTCTGGTTCTATACAAATTAATTTAATTGAAAGGTAATTAATTTTTGGGTACTGGGAAAAGAGTGTCATGGGCCACACACCTTGTTAGGTGTTATTTATTTTATAAAATCCACTCTGTCAGTATTCTTTAAAAGAAAGGTTTCACCATTGTAATTGACCTGAGTCAAATCATAACTTAAGAAACACGGGCCTTGTAGCGTTTCATAGGTAAAACTTAGTGTATCCGTATCAATCTCAGTTAGTTCAATATAATATTCAGTAACGGAATCAACGTCAGGGAAACGCACTTGGAGTCTCGTAGGATCCCCGAAAGGCATAGGAGATATGAAAATTTCACTTTTTGAATTAAATAATCGAAACTCCTCTTGTTGATAAACAGTTCCTATTAAAGGTTCTCCCTGGGAATTGAAGAATCCTATTTCGAACCAGTTTGGTTCGGGCAAGGCAGATGTACAATCTACACTATCATCATCACTTGCACATGCTAGTAGAAGAACCATCAATAAAATAGTAAATAAATATTGCCAATGTTTATGCATATGCACTCAAGGGGTATTTAATTGATAGATGGATTAATTTAAAAAAAGGTTGCGTAAATTACACCTGAGGTTGAAATAAAGTGTCGTATACTTTTCCACTTTTGAAATCAGGCCTTTTGGTGGTTTCTATTTTAAATTTTCGCATGATGCCGAAATGAAATAAAGCCGCTGCTATGGCTAGTTTTTAATTTCCTTTCAGCTGTCTTTCGTATTCTTGGGCATCATAAGTTCCGATCGATTTATGGACGAGCCCTTGGTCATTCATTGTCCATTCCTCGAATCCGCTGAAATCCACTTTATTTCCAGTTCCGTTTGGTCCTGTATTAGTTCCTTTAAAAGTCCAATAATATCTGTAGGCATCATCTTCCTTGGTAAGACTGTCCATTGTCAATTCCATATCGGGAAATGCTTCCATATAAGACTGAGCGGTTTCTGCTAATTGTTTTCTTCCCACTGCTGGTGTTCCTTTATTTACAGTAAGCATTCCATTATGCGCATAAAATGAAGCCATTTTTTCTGGTTGGTTGCTATTCCAAGCGTCAGTATATCTTTGTCCAAATTCAACCATTTTATTGTATTCTGACTTGTCCGAATTACATCCTGTCATTACAATTACGATTATAAGAAATGCGTTTATTATTGAAAGTTTACTTTTCATAACGTTTTTTTTAAATTGGTTCTAACGATCTCGTATAACTGTGAGTTATAGGAAGTGTTAATTTTTGGTTTAGATCTGACGACAACAATCCCAAATGGATTCAGACCCAATCGAATCCGCCTTAATTGCGGTCATACAATGTTTTACATAGCTTATTCCCATGATCAACTATTTATCTGAACTTTATTCAAGTAAATAAACACAACAAAATAAAAGATACAGAAGAGCCAATCATTAAGTCCATATATTGTAAAAAAGATTCCAGCCATTGTATCCGCTTCATAAATGGAAGAAAGTTCATTATTTATCATCCATTTGGTCCAAGTAAATCCGTAAATAAATTTTTCAATTACAAAAGCTCCGATTACCCATTTGAGGTGTTCCCATTTTGAAGCCACTGCTAAAAAAACAAGTCCCCATACTACTATCATTAGTAACCCAAAATTTGACATCACTACAGGATCGGCTTCATTAATAACCTTATTGGTAAAGAGCCTGGAAAGCACTAACACACCACCTATATTCATTATTCCTGACAAGTAAATTCCTTTTTTTACAAGTTCTTTGTTCAATTGCATTATTGGTTGTTTTTGCTAAATTATGTACAATGGCTAGGTATGATTGTGTTGTTGAGATTTGATGTCAATCAAATCGGGCTAGGGAACACGCCCAACTAAAGTACGAAAAGTTTTGATTTGTAGTAAATATGCTAAACAATGGATTGTAGGTCTTGTTGTGTACTATTAAATTAATAAGAGATATCCGTTAAGACTTACTCCTTAAAACCGTTTTTTGAAAGTATTTCAGAGTACCACCTATAGGATATATCACCTCTATTGTAGTATTCTTTTACTTCTTCAATACTTCCTTTGTCACCGTAATCTATTGCGGATTGAAGATTTCCATTTTGGTCATAGTAGTTCCATTTTCCAATTTTAACTCTCCAGTCCTTATAGTTTCCTTCAGCTTGTAGACTACCATTTTCGTAATACTTTTTTATAGGCCCTTCAATAAGATTGTTTTTGTAGTTTCCAATTTCTTTATAATTTCCATTTTCATAATAATTGATCCATTTTCCCTGTCCAACACCATCAATATACTCTTGCCATGAGGAATAATTTCCATTAGGATACTTCGCAAATAAGATTCCGGTAAAAGGTTTGTCATCACCACGGGCATAATACCTGTAAACACCATTTGTGTTTTTTCCAGAAGCTTCTGCCATAGAAACCTCACGCCTTGTTTCAGTTTCTTTCATGGATATAGCCTTTTGGGCAAATCCTACTGAGTGCAAAATTAAAAATGCAATTAGGAGGCTGACTTTGATATATTCTTTTTCAATTCCTTTCATATTCATACTCTTCGTTTTAATGACACACAACGGTCAGGTTATTATTTCGTTGTGAGGAACCTCTTTGACTTGCCCTCTTATGAAATTAGGCCGTTTGATGGTTTCTATCAATGTTTTTTATATGCTACCACGAAGAATTATTGCCCTTGTTGTGAAACGGTTTTTATTCAACCGTGAAGTAATATTCTTTTTCAGATTCATTTAGAAACCTCCACGAAACATCATCACAGCTATTAAAGCCAATTTGATTAGGATGGTTTTCAATTGGATAATTGTTAATAATGAATTCATTTCTCTCTACATTTTGAATTGTTCCATCTTGCCAACTAATTACATAATCACCTGTTGAAGTTGCCTTTAATCCTAATCTATATGTGTAAAACATTTTATTGTTTTCTATTTCGGGAATAACTTGTAATTGTGCATTTTCACATCTCGGAAGAGTGGAAAACTGACCAATGTCCAACATTAGATCAAATTTATCAATAGCGTCTTTAGAATTAGATACCTCATTAGGTTCAATAAATTTATAAATAGAAAAAATATCAGGTTGAGGATTATCGGCAAAAATTGAATCATTAAGTGCCAAATCAAAAGCGTTACTTGATACTTTACCAGTTATCCAAATAGTATCATTAAGTGAGAAACTTGATTTAGCCGTAATATTTACTTTAAACAAATTGTAAACTAGAGTGCTTTCTTCAAGTTCGTCTTCACATTGAAAAGCCATTAATAAAGGTGCAATGAGCACAAATTTTAAGATTTTTCTAAACATAATTTTTCTTTTAACCATATAAGCAAAATTTCAGAAAAGAGTGCTTAAATGTTTTACAACGGTGTGTGCATGATTCCGTTGCGCGATTCAATAACTAAGATAGCAAATACAAACCTAATAGAATCCCGATCCCGATATCGCTATTTGTAAGTAGTCGAGAACAAATAATTACTATTGGACTTTGTTGTAAATTGTTTATTAATCTATAAATCTTTTGACATTCTTTATAAAATCTTCTTTTTTTGGCATGTAGTCTTTTTCAATTTGTCCATTAACAATTATTTCATCAAAATAGACTTTTACTCCCTTTGTATTGAATAAATCAACAGTATTTTGAAGTTGAAAATGCAAATGAGCTTGGGTGGTATTGCCAGAATTTCCACATTGTGCTATTACTTGTCCTTGTTTAACCAAATCACCTTCTCTGACTAAAACTGAATTTGACTTGAGGTGGGCAAATAGTAGATATTCTTTTCTGTCTGTTTCTAAGACAATTGTGTTTCCAGTGGGATCAAGTTTGTTTAACTCGCCTGGGATGTTGTCCTTTACTCCATTTATTACTTTAACAACCGTGGCATCACAAGGAGCAATAATATTCTTGCCAAATACAAAATAGCTTTCATTTTTCTTAGGGTCTCCAGAATAAGGAGCACCATTTTCTACCATTAATATATCCAACGCATACTGTTGGTTGATGTCTTCCATGTGATAATTTACCTCAGTTGATTCTCCGCCCCAGTAGACAAAAGCTTCTTCTTTAAAAGGAAAAATCATTTTGGTTGCATTTCTTTTTAAATCTGTAGAATTTTCGAAGCTATTTCTTGGGATAAATAATCCACTAATTTGATGTTCACTATTCAACGCAAAGGAAATATCGACTATCTCCTTATCAAAGGTTGTTCTATAAACATGAGCAGAATTATTAATGTCATAAAATTCCATTTTCTTTATGGTCCCGAAATTAGATTTTACCGTATTTAGAAAATCAGCAGTTTCTTTTTGCGAAAGAAAAGTCCTCATAACGGTATCAAACATAGTATGGATAGCTTCATAATTGGAACTATTATAATTAGTTCGGAATTTGCTGGAAACTTCCCTAAATCTCGGCTGTTCGTTTTGTGAAAAACCAAATAAAGAAGTCATCAAGTAAACCGTCAGGAGTATAAATTTCATATTGTGTTTTAATATTCTGCAACGTGTTGTTTATGATTTCGTTGCGCGATTCAACAACTAATTTAGCAAATAATCATTGTATAGGAAACCATGGCTATCTGGATCCGTAGGTAAGCCTGCACTGGCAATAATTTATACAGGTGTTGTGCTTTTGTTGTGTTTTTGAATCAAGTTCTCTGACATGACTACACTCCTGAATCAGCCAACTTTTTGGTATCTACAAATTGCTGAAAAGCAATAATTTTTCCAAAATCATTAAGCGTCCATAGATGTGCGGCTTGCGCATTGTAAGCCATTCCTGTGGCTTTCCCTTTTGCATCATATCTCAAGGTAGCCAAAACTTTGTTTTCATCCATTCCATGGACCTTTATATCCTGTAGGCCAAAATACTCGTGGTTGGCACCAAGGCGTGCAAAAACACCTTCTAAAATGGCATTTGAGCCAATATAAGGGTTGCCATCTGCAAGCGAATTACTTTCGGCCTCATTCCATTCGATTTCAGGAGACATTAGCCCCAATACCGTCGGCATATCTCCAGTCGAGAACGCATTGTACAGGGAATTAATAATGTTGATGTTTTGTTCAGTTGTCATGATGTGGTGTTTAGTTGATTATTATAATTTAAACAAGATACTATTTATATCCAATTCGGTCGATTTTCGGTATTCCCGTTTTTGGGCTTAACTATCTTATTTACAGTGAAGCACTGCTGTGTATGCTGTCCTAGCATCCCTTTGGATGCTGTGCACTATAGAAATTGTTAGCCGTAGTTTTATCTTTCAATTATTAGGTTTTCAAAATACATAAGAGCAGACGCTATTAAATTCTTCCGATTCTTTGCCTTTTCATTATATGAATCCAAAGTCTCTCTGTTCAATTTTCTCCCCTTTACAAAAACACAGGTCGGATTCTCAAGTGTCGACAAATCAACAAGTGGGTTTGTATTCACTAACAATAAGTTAGCAATCTTGCCCTCTTCAATAGTTCCTAGTTGGTTCATAATTGAATGCGTTTTGGAAGCGTTTACAGTGGCCGTTTTTAATACTTCATAATTAGAAAGGCCAGCTTCTTTATAAAAGGCCATTTCTTTATGAATTGAAAAACCAGGAAGGGTAACTCCAATACCCGCGTCAGTTCCACAAACAATAGTGGCACCCGCTTCATGTAACTTTTTAACAATGGTAATGTGAAAATCATGCTGTTTTTTTATCCGATCAACTGTGCCAGGATTTTCTTGTTTAGCAGTAAACCAACGTTCAAACTGTTTTTTGCTATCAACTTTTTTAATGAGCGGATTCATGTACTCCAATGATTCTGAATCTAAAATTGAATCATTGACCATCATTTGATAAATATTGTTAAATACAGTAATTGTAGGACAATAACTTGTGTGCTTAGACCGTGAAATGGAATCAACAATAGGGCGTAGTTTGAGGGTGTCTAAAACAAAATGTAAAGGTTGCTGTACAATTTCCTCTGCATGTTCAATTGATTTGATCCGTGAGTTCAAATGATACGAAAAAGGCACTTTTTGCGAAGGGTGGGCCACGATATCCATTTCAGAAATCTTTGCTTGTTCAATTACAGCATCAAATATTTCTTTATCTAAACCGTAATACGTTTTAATTAAATCGTACCCCTGGGACTTATATGAAATCACCTTTTCTTTTGCCTCAGTTGGATTATTAAGATTGAAATTATCGTCACCAATAAATTCTGGTCCTGTTAGTTTGGGTCCTGTCGTAAAAAACGCCGGTGAAATAATAAGGTCATTAATTACGTCTTCTTTAATTCTCAAATGCATTGGCATGCCCCATAAGTTTCTAACTGCCGTAACGCCATTTGATAGGTACAGTCCGAGTTCGTATCTATCCCACACATGAACGTGCATATCGATAAGACCAGGTGTCAAGTATTTGTTCTTTGCATCAATAATTTCAATTCCCTTAACCTCAATGGTATCTGCAATCGTTATAATTACACCCTCCTTTATATGCACCATTTTATTTACTAAAACAGTGTCTTGATGCATTGGGACAATGTTAACATTCGATATTAAATAAGAATTATTTGAGGTTTGGTCGGTCATATCGATTCTTAAATAGCTCGTCCCAAATGAATCAACCCAAAGGGTAATAATTATGGTAAGGAAAAATACTCCAATGAGAGCGAAGACAATTTTTAATAATCTTTTTAATATTTTCATATATCTAAATTACCGCTAGCGGTCTCGGTTATGAGTAGTTGCGCCTGCCTACATCTGGTAGGTGTTATAGCACTTAACCTAATAAGTAAACACCAAAGTAGGCGAGATTAAGCAATTACTAATATCCATTGCTAGGCAACGTTATTATTCAAATATTTTTTCCAAATTCAGATATTTAGTTTCGACAAAGAAAATGCTCCATTCCCCATATTCATAATCCCCTAAATTCTCTGCTCTACTAAAAAAGAAATACTTACCGTCTCTTGAAAACCTCGGACTACTTTCTTCATCTTTTGAATTGACTTTTGGTCCTATTGGCTTTGCTTTTCCCCATCCATTGTCGGTCTTTTTAGAAATAAAAATATCTTCGCCACCTGTTCCACCGGGGGCGCCATAAGAATTGAAAACCAAATATTTTCCATCGGGTGAAATTACGGCCGAATAAATCCAAAATTTTTCATCGTCAAAAATGCCGTTTATCGCTTTTGGTTCAGAAAAATCTTTTCCATCAAATTTCGTTTCATAAAGCTTTATACTTTTTGTTCCACGCATCATTGTTGTGAAATAAAATGTTTGGTTGTCATTAGTAAAAAAGAAATTATTGTTAGAAGACGGCCATTCTTCATTTTCTATTTGAACAGCATTAATTGGTTCAGGCAATGGTTTTGGTTCGCTCCAGCCTTTGTCGGTTTTTTCCATCATCCAAATATTCATATCAAAATTCCCTTTATTTGGCTTGTTTGGAATAGGACGTTCCGAACCGAAGAAAAGAAACTTCCCATTTGGAGTTATAGATGCTGTTTCGTCTCTGTCATTGGAGAAATCAGCACGTTTTGGTGTTCCCCATTTACCATCTTTAAAGTCGCTCACATAAATCTTTTGCTTTTTCCCAGGTTCCCTTCTTGAAAAGTAGACTTTCAGTCCGTCGGCAGAAAAAGTCAGTTCAAATTCGCTGTTTTCTTCAGTAGAAATTATACCCATTGCGAAGGAAATTGGGCTAGAAACGATTTCTTTTGAATATTCAATTTTTGGAATTTTCGGGACATTATTACAATTCCACATTCCGAAAATTGTAATTATGAGCATGATTTTAAATTTATTCACGGTGTTCAATTTAAATGTTGTCTAAAGTTAGGCAAAGATTTTAATGAAAGGACATCTGTGATAGTAGTTTGTTGCCTGATATACTGCGCGGTATACTTGTCCACCTATGAGCCCCTGCTGTTTGATCACGGCTGTGTACCATATCTTGATTGTTCGTTTTGTACCTCCTATAGTTCATTCAAGACCCTTGTTTTAGTTTGTCGCTCCATTTCAGAAACAGAAGGTATCTGTATGTTCTCTCTTTAAAATAAGGAAGTACTCCCTGAATTTTGGGATTACAGAAAGTACAGCTGCAGTAAGGCAGCTATTCCTTTATGAATTGGGTGTAATGGGCATACCGCTCAAAAATCTGGTTCACGTAATTGTAAGGCTCTATACCTCTTACATAACCATATTTTATTATTGGTCTGTTGTAGTTTCTCGGATGACTCAATGCTAAGATCATGTCTTCAACATTGTCGTCCCAGACAGTAGCGTCCAGACCTCTTTTGGTAGCTAACTTTTGGGCATCTTTAACATGGTACAATCCGCAATTGTATGAGGCCATGGTGAATTTGGTTCGTTGAATAGAGTCTTTGATTTTATCAAATTTTTTCCAAATCTGGTTTAGGTATCTGATGCCACCACTAATACTTTGTTTTGGATCACTACGATCTTCCACCCCTAATTCTTCAGCAGTTTTGGGCATCAACTGCATCAATCCTTTGGCATCGGCCCATGAACTGTTATTGGGGTCAAATCTGGATTCTTGATAAATCAGAGAAGCAATTAGGCGCCAATCCCAATCTATTTTTTCAGCATGCTCTTGTATAAGCTCGTCGTAGGGGCTGATTTCTTCACGGTTTAAACTGTATATATCACTTTTTACGCGTCTTCTAAAGTTCTTTTTATTCTTAAAGTATTTGTTGTAAATAACGTTATAATCTACCTCCGTTCTAAAGTCCTCTAGCCATAAGTTTGTAGCCTTTAATAGTTCAGGAGAATTTTGACGCGTTGCCCATCCAATACGTTGCGAAAAACTAACAGGTACCTCAATATCCAAAATAGGGTAGTAGGAAGCCATGATTTTGGCAATATTGTTATCTGCAATAGTATATTTTATATTCCCTATGGCAACCTGTTTAATGATTTCATCAGTGGCCATTTGTCCTGAGAGGTTTTCAATATAAATTTTACCGCCCAATTCCTCACTAAGATTTGCTATGCGCTCATGGTATGAGGATCCCTTGCGGATGGATACGGTATCTTGCAACAATTCTATGGCATCCTGAATCAAGGCATTTTCTAATTTATGCCAATGCATGGTACGCCAATTATCGGGCTTTTTTTGGACCAATACCTGTTTTGTCAAGTACAAATAATTGGTAAACGAGACGGATTCCTTGCGGTTTCCAGTAATGGCAAGTCCGTGTGCCAAGATATCACCTTCACCTTGATTGAGTTTGGTAATCAGCTCATCGAGATCTTTAACAACAATCATTTCAAGTTCAAGGTCCAGATGTTTGGCAAACCTTTTTAGCAGCTCATACTCATAACCCATGGGCTGTCCTTTGTAAAGAAAATAGCTGGTTCCGCTGTAAACGGTTAGGGCTTTAAGTTTGCCATCTTTCTTAATAGCTGCTAAATCTCGTTTTATGATAGGCTGTTCACGGGTTACCTCCTCTTTTTTAAGCTGGCCGCAACCAAACATCAATAGCGATAAGACCAATAAGGGTACTTTAAAGAAGAAAGATGTCAGCCGCATATTTGAAGGTGTCTTTAGTATTTCCTGTAAAGTACTAAAAATATGGAACTTACTCTAATTGTGCCTTTGTTCTATGACCGATAGGGAGGTTATTTGAATGGATGCATTGCCAATATACGGGTAGGAGATGGGATCGAGGCACAATTTTGGGATTATCATTTTGGTCAAATTAAGCAATGGGAAAATTGTAATCATCTATTATTTTATAAATGATTTCTGTTCTTTTCATCACAAGAATTATTATTGGGTGTTATCCAATATACTGCATGACTTTTTAAGTAGAAGATGCGCCTGTAATAAATCAGTTTTTGTCGTCTTTAAAGTCGTTGTACCAATGTGATCCATCACAGAAAGGTTTGTTTTTGGAGCCGCCACAACGGCATAAGGTAAAGTGCTCTTTAGAGGCGCCTTCGGCTCTTGTTGTATTTTCAAGTGTAGGTCTTCCCGAAACAAGATACGGTCCGTTAGGAGCAATAAAAATACGTGGGTCACCATCTCTATCACGATGTTCAACGCCATCTATGGTATAGCTTAGTGCACCAGAAGGGCATTTGTCAATTGTTTCTTTAATGGCCTTTATCGTTGCCGAGTCTGGATAGATCCATGGCTCCTCTTTCAAGTGGAATACGGCTGGCAAGCCGTCCGTGCATTTGCCAGCATGGGCGCAAATACCTCGATTGTCATGAATTGTAATATACTGACCTACATAGTCGTCTCGTTTGTCCTCGACTCTTCCATCGAGTTTAGCTGAAGAAAAGCCATTTTTTAAATGTGTTCCATCGCAAAATGGTTTATCTCCAGAACCTCCGCATCTACAGAGTGTTATGGATTGTTTTGTTTTTACAGGGCCTTTCTGATTCGTTAAAGTCTGGAGTTCTTTAACTAAATAGGGGCCATTTTCCAATGGTGTAATGGATACCGCGTTGTCTTTTTTCATCCCGTCCGAATTGTGTTACTAACTGTTTAATCCGAGGTTTCTGCCTCTGAATTTTTATGTTCGGGGGTTTATGGTAATCTGATAGATCACAGATCTTATCTCTAATTTACGAAAACTTTTGATTTGTAGTTAATAAACTAAAGCAATCATTAGTGACATATTGAAGGCTGATTTTTACCAGCAACTTCCTAAATTATCTCCAATTCCACTGAATTGAATCAAGGGTTGCTGTTGGAATTCCGTATTTGATGGCAAGTTCTTTGGCATATTTTTTTTCTAGTAGGTTCTTGTAATAATAGAACTGAGGATGTTTATTATCGGCAGATAACTTCTTTTCGGTTTTTTTCCAAGCACGTTCTTGTGATTTGAAAATTTCTTGTTCAATAGCTATTCGCTCTGCAATGGTTAGTCCCCATTTGTATTCCTTTATCCTACTATAGGACTCATCATTTAGGTATAACCATAGTGAATCAAGGCCCTTAATTTTCTGTTTAGAGGATACCCAAGAATTCTGTTCATTTCCCTCAAGGGTAAGCCAAACTTTTTGTTTAGAACCTTCATCTATTTTGATAGTCCACCTACCAATAATATCATCTTCACTTAAAATTTCTCCTTGCTTATTAAATGAATAACGGTATGAGGGGTTGTACCAGCTACCGGGCAACATTTTATGGATGAACTCAATAACGTCAATGGGCTTTGTTGAAACATCTATTTTATTTCTTTCAAAGGAAGTCATAATTGTTTTCTGTTGGTGGGATGTACAGCGACCACGAAGACCATTTACCCAAATGTCCTGGGCACATAAATTTCCACCCCACATATAGCCTTTGGAAGATTTATTGTAGGATACTATAAACCATGGATATCCATTAAAAATACTATCTGTCATGCTTATGAGCAGTACGGAAGAATTGGGGCTGGGTATAAAGTCTTTTAGTCCTGCAAAGGATGGTTCCTGATAAACTATTCCATCTATTGTTCCAAGAGAGATGGGGTCTCTAAAAATAGTGGAAGTATTTACCTGTCTTATGATGTAAAATAAAGTGGCAAGGGTTCCAATGGCTATAAAGACGGCCTTAAAACCATAAAGTTGTACCAAGGTGCCAAATACCCATGCGCCAAAAATCACTAAAGTAAAAATACCTCCACCTATTGCTATCAATGCGGCAATGACCATAAGCATTACATCCAGTAGGCCACTTGGGTCTTGGGCTAAACTCCATGCTGCGAATGCACCTATACCCGTAATTAGTAGGCCAACTATCATTAATGTAAGTGCGGTAAAATGACCAACATTTTTTAGATTAATTCTCATGCCTTCTAATATTTAGTTATTAAAGCCAACGGTTAGACTATATGGTGTTACGCAGTACCTCCTCAGAGCATAGCGTTTGGAATGCATAAGTACTTAAATTAGTAAGCTCACACCAAACTGACCCTATAGCTATAGGGACGCGGGGATTTTCCTAAATGAGATGGGGCTATCAATTAAGTAGAGCCCTTGTTGTGCTTTCGTTATTTTTCTGTACTTATCTTATCGATTTCTTTCATAGCTAATTTTAACTGTTTTATATACCATTCCATTTGTTTGAAATGATGATATACGTCATCAAGGAATTCGGTCAATTGTTCAGGCGTCATTTCACGAAATTTCCCAGTTCTTCTTTCATAGCTATATTTTTTACTTAAAAAAGCCCATCTCTCGTCCAAAATCTGCCCGTTATCAATTAATCTATCATAAGTTGAATTATACAATTTAACTACTTTATTTACCAATGCCTTATTTCTAAAAATAGTGATTTGATTGCCTGACACAGCTGATTCATAAGAACCAGATATTGGATAAAATGTGCGTTGACTTCTAAAATAAATCTTGAATATAGAATCTAAAGAATTTCTATCATTAGTATAAAGATTGTGTATATCGTTATTCAAGATTTTATAGGATTCTATTCTCGGTTCGTTAAGTTCTATTACGCTCTCAATAAAAATCTTATCTTGTTTTAAGTCATTTTTTAAACTTGTAATAAATTCTTTTTCAGCTGTTGATTGTTTTCTTGATTCGTTCCAATTGTTAATCTGTAGAGCGATTAAAATACCAAGAACAACAAGTGCAATTTCTCCAATGGCGTATTTAAAGTATCTGCTTGTTTTTCCATTTTCCATGAGGTTATATCTTATTTGTCGGAAGAATTTGATCATACTTCAGTTTGTTTTTAATAAGCTTCAATTATCTGTCCTATCAATTTATTATATTTTTTAAACTGAATTGTAATTCTTTATTTCTTGCTAATACCGTTTCTAGTGCACTTAGAGTCCATGATGTTCTAATAGCTGTATTGAACAACAGCTGGTCTAGCTCATTGGTACCATATTGTTCTTTTAATTTTGAATCATATAAAATATTTTCTTCCCTTAAATCATAATAGTCTAAATCATACTTATTAAATAATTCTTTAGTATTATTAATACCATATTTTGCTAAAAAAGGCTTGAGTTCTATTTCTTTATAATTTCTCATTAGCTCTAAAGCATCAGAAATATGAGTCTCTTGTTTGAAATAACTATCTATCTTTTCTCGGATTGAGTCTTGGTTTATATCTTTAATGTAATTAGAGTAATTATTTTTAATAGTTAAATTGAAGATATTGGAAGCTCTTAGAGTACTATAATTAATCAAAGAATCTTGAGACAATAATCCTTGTGTGTCTTGGTAGATTTGCTTGAGCATTTTTTTATCAGTTTGATAATAATCAATATGATTGATTATTCTTTTTTCATCAGCTTCTAAGTCTTTTAAAATACGGCGATATAGTGCCCTCTCACTTATACTCGCTTTACGTTGCTCATTCCAATTATTAATTTGCAGTGCAATGAGAATACCTATGACCACTAGGACAATTTCACCAATGGCATATTTCAAATACTTGCCAGTTTTATTTTCCATGAGCAATGATTTACGAATATGTCTGAAAAATTTAATCATCTCTTAAAATGTTTTCAATCTGGTTCTGCATTTCAATTATCCGCTGCTCCAAACGTTTCAAAATATCGATATGAACACTGCTATTTCTACCACGTTGTGCAACGTGATTTAATAGTTGGAACAGAAACTCCTTGTCTTGCATCTTTGATTCCTGCAATTCTTTGGCCCATTGAACTGTAACGGTTTTAACCGACCAATCTATATTTCCTGCCACTTTTACAGTGTCTTTATAATTCAAATTAACTGTTGGATTTTTGAGTAGAAAATCTCTGAATTCTGAAATACCTTGCTCATTACTTGTTTGTATGACCAAAGCGCTGTAGTCCAAGTATTGATAGAATGATAGGATATTTTTTCTGAGATCATTGTTCTTTATTAGCAATATGCTACCTGAACTTTTGAGATCCTGAAATGTTGGATCGTTCACAACAAACGATTTGCGGGTAATATCGGCCAAATATTCATTCAGGGAATCTGCACTAATTTGCCCTGAATTAATGTGAACCAAAGCCTTCTCAACCTTTGATTTCATCTTTTTCTCATGAATGCTCTGTACATTAACCAGGTGTTGCTGAACCTTTATATCTTCTACTAGGTTTTGCAGATACTCTTGTTCTTTATTCCGATCTGTTCGGTGAGTATTCCAAGTATTAATCTGCAAGGCTATCAAGATTCCAATTACGACTAGGATAATTTCACCAATAGCATAGAGGAGATATTTGCTGAATTTGTTTTCGGAGAGTAGTTGCTGCCTGATACGGCGGAAGAATTTGATCATTGTCTAATTTAAACAATTATTAGGTCCGCAAGCGGCTATCTCGCACAAATGTCCACAGGACATTTGATTTACTATATAAATATTCACTCGATAATATCATTGGATCTTGGTTTGTCCCTCCCAAACCCGATTCGTGAATCGGCAGTGACCAAGTAATTAATTATACACCTTGTTGACGGTAGTTTTTTTATTTTTTAAAATATTCCCTCCAGGTATTCTCTTTCCAAAAAATAAAAATAGAACCTAATATAAAAATGATGGCTGAAGCTATTCCAACTATTCCATAAGATGGTTTTTCCGGTATTCTAATACTCAATTCGGAAACAAATGCAGCGTAAAGTCCTAAAATGGAATAATACATAAACCACATATGAAGCACTTTATGTTTATTACTAATATTTTTCAAGAGTAGCGGTGATAACCCCATAATCAGAGTTAATAATCCAGCAATGGCTAAAATATGAAAAACCCCAAAATCACCCGTAATGTTATAAACTCCTAAAGCTGAACCACACACCAAGAACATTGATAAAACATAAATGTACCCAAACTGTTTATGCAGTTTAGTTCCTTTTGGTCTAAATAAAATATAGGTACCAGAAAGTATAGAAATCAAAGCGGTTATAAAGTGAAACCACCCTAGTGGGGTGTTGACAAAGTCATGCATTATCACGATTTTTTAATTCAAACAACGACTTAAAAATCGGATTATAAGTCTGTTTACGAAACGATTAGTTCCTGAATTGTGGTTTTTGCCAGTTGAATTGTTAAAATTGACACTAACCGTTTTGTTAGCCGTCTGTTACGGGCTAATTTTCGGTTTGGCACAGACGTTAGTAATTCCAAGTGGATTCCGAGGTAGTTGAATCTGCCGACCAGAGCAAAGGGACCGATGAATATCTTGAACAATTTAGTTGCGTGAATAAATTGCGGTTGTGTATTGTAGTATGTTCGGTTTTTTTCTCAGTTCACTTTGTTATTATCTAATAAATTTTCAATAATATATTCCAAAGGGTCTATTTCTAAATCAATTATAATATCAGGCTCAACAGATTTCATTCCTTTTTCTTCGTTATTAGCAACATTATAAACTGATGAAACTTGATATGATAGTTTTGAATTAGGTAACGTAAAATCAGCCAAAGCAAAGCCATTAAATGAATATAAATTACCTGTTGGTTGTCCGATTATCTTTCCCATATTGTAATACTTAAACATTTCAGCAAAGATTGAACCTGCTGAAAAAGTGTTATGGTCTGTAATCAAATAAATATTTCCAAGGAATCTTTTTTCCTCGGATAAAGGATTTTTCATTTCATAATTGATAGTTACCAATTCATTAGGCTCGGCTCCATAAAAAATACTGGAATATTCATTCACCAAATAAATTGGTTTAAACCAACGGATACTTCTCGGAATAAACCTCCTATCGAAAGCTTCTTTAAACTCAGGTGTTATTTTCCAATACGCTTTTGAGAGTTTTCTGTATGGCTCTTTTGAAAAATATTTTGCCAAATGTTCGCCATAGCTATCGGAGCCACCTTTATGTCCTCTGAAATCCAATATTAAATTTGAAGAATTGTTTTTCGATAATGATTTAAAAGATTGTTTGTAAAAATCTTTAATTTCCGTTTCGTCACCATTAAAATTAGTTATTTTCATATATCCCACACCCTTTTCTAATAATTTGAAAGTATATGAATCGTTTTCACTTTTTCTATAATTTTTTCTGTTTTCCCAATTTATGCCTTTAATAACAATTGAATCTAAAGTGTTCGATTCAATTCTCTTATAATGAATTTTAAATTCAGAAGTCCAATCGTACATTTTCCATAAATAGAATCCAAAATCATCTGAAATTTCAAGAAGTTTAAGTGATTTGTTTTCTTTAGTAGCGTGGCTAAGTAAATCTCTGATTATTTCTTTTGCTGTAATACCGTTTATTTCCATAACTTCCGTCTGTTTTGGCAAACGCTGTTCTGTGTTTTCATTGCACGAAATAAGTATTTTTCCTGTGTGAATACTCGCAGATAAAGGGAAAAAAAGTTTTTGTTTTTTTACGTAATCTGTTAAAATATAGCTATCCTCTGCTTTAGAATGAGCATCATTATAGCAAACAATAATTTTGTCAAGAAGTCTCCAAAAATTTATTTCAGTTAAACTATCCGGAAGTTGTGTTTTAATAGAATCAACCTTTGAAATAAAATCCTCTTTTTCAATAAATCTGTAGGGATTTGGATGTATTTTTTCAAAGGTAAAGTTTAAGGAATCTATATCATTTGACATTTCTTCTTTGGTCAAATAACTATCGATTTCAACAAACCTTATTGACTCATCTTCTGTGGGGTCAGACAAAGTAGATATATAGCCAATTGTAACTACCAACACTAAAATTAAGAACCACAGAATTTTCTTCTTCATTTTTGTTGATTATTTATTTTATTTGAGCTCCGGGCTGTTTTTTAAACTGGCACACAACGGTCTGTTTATAAAAAGTAGCAGCTTTAACAGCTATACCTTCCCAATAGACGAAAGTTAATCAAAAAGCGCAAACCAATTGACTTACGCTAAAACTGCTAATTTTTTAATAGGTTATTGGTAATAATTATTTTTCCGATTGCTCTTTTTCAATTTCTATCACTAATTCTATTGCATTGTCTTTTCTGTCTTTTAAATCATTTGATAATTGATCTAAAAAATCGTCTTTGTTTTTTGAATATTCCAATTGATAATCTGGCGAAATTCCAATATTCTCGTAATTTCTGCCTTTTACATCTTCATAAACTTCGTTAGATAACTCGTATTCCCAACCATTTGGAAGTTTTTTATCTAAAGTTGAAGAAAATATCCCTTCAGTTGTCGCTCCAATTCTTTTGAAATTTGTGTTGACCAAAGATGCCAAAACAAGAATTTCTGATGCACTCGATGTTAAATGGCTAGATAGGATATATACATTTCCTTTAAAATTGTTTTTTGATGGAATGATTTTAATTTTTTGTGGATTTGTAAAGCCGTTTTCTACCCGAGCTTTTTTTGTGTAAGCAATTTTTTCCTCATCTGAAAAGTGATTTAATATAGCGAGTGCAACAGCATCTTTTCCACCACCATTAAAACGAATGTCTAGAATATAACTTTTTGCCCCGGCTAATTCTTCTATTATTCTATCTAAGATAGTATTGATTCCATCTACCTCGTCTTGTCTTTGTATTTCGTCTTTTCTGTTCTCTGCTTTTTTCCAATAGTGATTAT
The DNA here is from genome assembly GCF_001430825.1 of Sediminicola sp. YIK13. Taxonomy (GTDB): domain Bacteria; phylum Bacteroidota; class Bacteroidia; order Flavobacteriales; family Flavobacteriaceae; genus Sediminicola. The sequence goes on from NZ_CP010535.1 coordinate 24,905, forward strand.
AGAAATTTCTCAAACCCAGATTTTTCTCTAAGCCGTAGTCTGCCAACATCAACATGGAGTTGATCTGAACATAACCAATATTTTCGCTGATAAGCCCGTAACGAAGCATTCCTGCATTGTAATTGTTTAAACTGTCTACATATAATGCTGCAATTTCTTTATTGAGATTAAATTCGTCCAATTTGGAATACTTCTCTCTTGGTTTATCTATCTGATTTTTAAAATCGTTTTCAATTTCTTCAGGAACTTCCATTTCTACATGTCCATCATTAAGAAGAGCAATCATCTCTCTAAAGATCGTATAAAGTTCTAAATCAGTAGTGTAATCACTTATTTTAGGCTCATATTGGTTATAGACTTTGTTCCAATTAATATTTTTAATTTCAAAAGATGCGTAGTGTTCATTGAAGGTGTCCCAAAATACTTGGAAATTGTGTTTTGGGTCGTTCTTAAGTTCACTTGTGGTTGTACAGAGGTTGGGTAATTTTTCTAATCTCGTAAATAGCCAATCATCATTTCCGTGCTGAATGCTTAAAGTGTCTTTTGAATAGTTTTTGACTTTACCAAAATCTAAAATGTGTTCTTCAAATGATAAATAACAATCTTGCTTTGAAACATTATAGACACTTATAATTGTGTCGTTCAATTCAATGATATTTCCATATCCAATTTGTTCCCAAATTCCATTTGGTTTTGGTTCTTCGTTCCATACTTTTTCATTGCACGAACAAAAGATTAAAAATAATATTAGGATTGATAAATTTTTAATGCTTTTCAATCTGTTTCTTGGTTTTCCCATAATTGTGGCCTACGGTCGGGCTATGCCCTAACGCACGTGTGCGCGGGTCTCGGACCGGATTTCAACTAAGATAGGAAATAAAACCCTGGGAGAGTGATGGGTTATAGCCGTTGTGGCCTCTCATTATTTATTCAATTCCGCTTGAACTATTTTTTTTATGGTTTCATTATTTGCAGATAAATTTGTTATTACCTTATCTGCAAGAAGGTGGTAATGGTAAATATTTGGCAACCATTTAATGGCTTCTTTTTTTGTAGAAAGTTCCTTAACAATTCGATGAAATTCTAATTCTTCCAGATGAATATCCAATTCATTAGTTGGATTCGAATTTCTAAGAGATGACGAATTTTCTATCGCGGTTAAAATTTCAATTGATAATAATCCAGCAGTTTCATGACTAAACATTTTTTGGGCATCTTCTAAATTTAAGATCATCTCCCAATGATCAGCATCTTCATAATAGTTTGATAATAAATTCCTCAAATATTCTGATCTAATGAGGGACATATTACCAGAATTTAATAATTCATTGTAAACTATTTTTGAAAGCGGTAAATATGAACGCCAAGTTACTTTTTCAATACTTTCAATAATTAAAGTTGGATTTTCATTCGACCGTAATTGGTTTTTAATAACATTAGATAATATATTGACTTGATTGATTCGTTCGTTAGAAAGGGCTTTCGAAAAGGATAGAGTTTTATAATCATTTTCAAGATCCGCAAGTAATCTTCTTAGATAGTTTTTTTCGATAAGACTTTCCTTTCTTTCTTCATTCCAATTATTGATGCTCAAGGCAATGAGGATACCTATAACGACTAAAATGATTTCACCAAGAGCATAGAGGAGATATTTGCTGAATTTATTTTCAGTTAACAATCGTTGTCTAATTCTTCTGTAAAATTTTAGCATCAGTTTTTACGATTATTTAATTTAGCACAACGGTCTCGTATATCACCAGTGCCGCTCTTCACAATACCTGGTTACACGAAAATTAATTTGATTAAAAGGTAATTAATTTTTGGGTAAAGGGTAGAGGCATTGGCTATATGCATTGTTGTACAACGTTCTGAAAATTTTTATCCAGAATAATTCCATTCTTTACTCTCAAAATAATACCACCTATGCTATTCATATTCTCTAACGGGTTATCATTCAAAACTAAAAAGGTTGCCTCGTAACCGTTTTTTAATTCTCCTATTTTTCTATCCGGGAAGATTATTTTGGGGGTTGTTGTTAAAATATTTAGTAATTCCAAATTACTGAAAGCATTAATCTGTTTTATGTCATTGATCTCTTCAGCTAGAGTCGTAAAGCCTTGGTCAGTTCCTAGAGTAAGAGTGATGTTGGCTTCTTTGAATCGTATAAGCTGTCTTCTCAAGAATGCATACTTCTTTTTAAGTAATAAGGTATCTAAACTCATATTAGTGCCATCCCATTTATAAGCATAGTATTTTGCAAAGGAAACTGTAGGTGTAATAACAATTTCATTTTTAGCTGCTTTTTCAAGTAGGGAATCAGGAATCACTAATTCCTCTAATTTTGTGTCTCCTATTCCACCTCCATAACCTGGCATATGAGCAAAATATTTTATATTATGTTTAAGAGCTATTTCGAAGTCTGAAACTGTCTCAATGTGAGCAATTAAACGGATATTATTCTCTTGTGCTAATTCTGCTATCTTAGCCAAAACATCTTCTGACAGCCCATAAGAACCAATATTATTATTCTCAATATTTTTATCTCTATCAACAATATTTGAAAGATAGAGCTTTATAAAGTCGGGGTTCTTGGACATTATCTCCCCCCAATTTTTACTAATATCAGAAACGGAATCAATCAAATAATAGGCATCATCCTTTTTTAATTTACTGGACAATATTTCGTCCTTTTTAGTTGGATCTAACATAGCGCGCCAAGAATAGTTGAGCGCTTGACTTTCATATAAACTATGTGGATGACCTCCAGTACTCGTAATTCCACCATGAGCGAACTTAGCTTCAATCTTTCCTGTAGTGTTTAAAGAGTTCTTTAATCTTAAATAATTAGAATAGTGGTTCGTAAGCACTTGAACGTAAAAAGTTCCTTCATCGATGTATGCCTTGTATATGCTGTCAAATTTTGCGACATCGTCAAAATTATGAGTATGCGCATCTCCAAATGCAGGTATTATGTATTTATTTTTAAGGTCAACTATCGTGTCGAATTTGGCTGAAAGACTATAATTTAATTCGCCATTTTTGACAACAAAGCTCTTTTCTTCAAAACTAACACCATTAAATACGTAACCATTAGAGTATTTAATAGTTTTTGATTTTGTACTGGAATCACACCCAGCAAATACCATCATAATAATGAAGAGCGATAGGAGTATTAAGTTTTTGAAGTAAATCATATATTTTGTTGAATGTTGCACAACGGTTAGGCTATGATTCTTTGATGAGATTTGGTGTCAATCAAATCGAGCTTGGGATCATGCCTGTCTAATGTACGAAAAGTTTTGAATTGTAGTAAATACGCTAAATAATGGATTGTAGGCCGTGTTAGCGCCCGTAGTGTTGTCCAGGCCATAGTTAAGGCCAACTGTTCCCAATAACCCACGTGGCCTTTTGTAAATTGCCTTTTAAGGTCAGGCTAGGGGGTGGGTGCGTACAGATTGGTAAGGCAATTTAAAAAGGAACAGCTTTGCCCTCCGTACTGCTTTGTTTTTTATTCCTCCATTGGCGCTAAAAGTCTCGGCTATGATTTCGTCGTGGAATTATCCACAGGATTATTCCGCTTAGAAATCAGCCGTTGATGAATACTTTTATTTTGGTGTGGGACAAAACCACAATGAATTTTAGCCATTGTGAGGTAGCGTATTTTTTACTCATTCCGAAGATGATGATAGTGTTGTTCATTGACTTGCCCATTTGGCATTTACCATATCAAAAATGTTGAACATTTTAAGTTTAAAATAATAGGAGTTTAAGTCCTCTTCGGATAGGTTTTCCTGCATTACTTGATACATCATTTCTGGACTTTCCATTGTTTCCGGTGCTTCAAATTTGTCAAATAAATTAATCCATTTAGAATCTTCTTTTTTTGCTAATTCAATCATTCGGCGTTCACACTCAAATAAGGTTACAGCGATTTGCTTATCAATTTTGTGCCATGGGTCATATTCTTGAAAAGTCTCAGACTTAATGCGAAAGTCCTTATCCGAAATTACTTTCTTGTAAACCTCCAAATAACTTTTTCCATTCCCGTCTCTTAAAACACCATCGCTGATTAATAATTTTTCATACTCATTAATAATAGTTTTTATATCAAAACCCTCTTGCTGATATATTGAATCATAACATTCTTGGATTATGGCATCAAGTTGGAAAGATTGTTTATTACACGATGTGATTAGCAGTATGAATGAGATAATGTATAAGAATTTATTTTTCATAAGGTTCATTTATTTGTTACCTAACGTTTGGTTTAAGAATAGTTGCGGTTTTATGTTCGAGGATTTTCCTGAGGAAAATCATATGTAACAAAACGAGCAACGACCATAGAATTAAGCTCAAAACAGCAAATTTTTATATACTGGTTTGTACTTAGTTATTTGTTTTTCCTTACAATTATTACCCCAATAATTGAGGCTAAAACTCCACCAAATACAAAGCCGGATAACGCAATCATTAAAGTCCCCATAGATTCGCCACCTGTATAACCTAATGATCTACCATACTCCCATCCTCCCCAAAATCCTAGAAAACAACCTATTACAATAATCCCAAGAACAGAAAATGAATTTTTAACAACTTCTTTAGTAGAATTAGATTTGTCTCGATTAGAATTATTATCAGATTTATCTAAATCAGATTCTAAATATTTTTTATCCGGAATTGCAATCCACAGGATAATATAAATAATAATTCCAAAACAGAAAAATATAGATAAAATCAACCAAAGAATACGAACTAATATCACTGAAATACCAAAATAATTAGCTAAACCTGAGCAAACACCTCCAAAGACTTTTTTATTGGTATTTCTATATAATATTTTAGTAAAATTGGATTTTTTTTGTTTTAAATCAGAATCAGATTTATTGTTCGATTTTAATTCAACATCGTCATTATTTTGGTTACTCATTTAAGGTTATGTTTTATTAATTGCAGCGGTTAGGGGATGATTCCGTTGTTGAGATTTGATGTTGATCAAATCGAGCTTGGGATCATGCCGGTCTAAAGTACGAAATCTTTAATGATGGTAAATATGCTAAACATTGGCTTGTAGGCCTTGTTAGCTACTGGCTTTTTTATTCTATATCCAATTCATTAATATTCACTTTCAGTCTTAAGGACTTTCTGTTATCGTATTCGCCATATTCTATTTCAAATTCCTTTTGATACTCCTTGTCATTTGTCCATGTAATAAAGTGTGGATCGTAGAAAGGTCCAATTTCGAATAGATTTTGATTCGGTTCTTCGTCAAATTCTGAAACTGCCACGAGCAAATTATAAGTAACTTCTGAGTTAGGAAATCCAGCACTTCCTGTTCCGTTGTCAATAATATAAATTTTCACAGAAAGCCATTCCTCAGAGTTTTCTGAAATGAGTTGGGAATTGTTCAAGACGTTTATCAAGCGGTTATTGTCCGACTTGGATATTTTCAATTCTTTTTGGCCATAAGTTGAATTGATAAGACAGATGGCAAATAGGATTAATAAGGTCGGTCTAATTTTCATTTATTCAGCTTGTAGCTAACGCTTAAGCTATAAATAGTGCGTAGGTATGGAAACCTTTTTCTGTTTCCGTCTTCGCACGTAGCAAAAGCTTTTTGGTTTGATTTATATTTTTTCGCCAGAGCAATCCTGACGCGTCGGGAGAAAAGATTTAGCGGACATAGTAAATATACGCTTACTTTAATTTAAACACCAAACTCCGCATTACTTAAAGCTATTGTTATACCACATTATTGTTTTATTCGATTATATTTCTTTAAAATGTCAATCAACAGGTTGTGTGGTAAGGCATATGATTTGTTACCATTTATTCCTTCCATTGTTTCCGCTGCTACCAAGGCATTTACTATAGCTTCTTCTACTGACTGAACAGTTGCTTCAAAAAATGGACTAATTAAATCATTTGAGAATGTTTCAACGGTTGAAGTACCTGCTCTATTGAATGCAGTTTCGTTAGCTGTTGAAAAAGCTAAGAAAATATCTCCTGAACCATTCGTGCCGTAACCTCCGACCAACCCGATTCCTAATGGAACTCTCTGAGAAATTCTTTTCAATTGATGAGGAAGTAATGGAGCATCTGTAGCTACTATAACTATGATAGAACCGTCTCCTTCTTTTCGATAAGATTGTGGCGGTAGTTTCAATTCATTGTTTAAAGTATCTAGTAGTTCTCTTCCGACTGGAACGCCTGAGATGGTTAAGGACTTTTTTCTACCAAAGTTTGCTTGTACCAAAACGCCAACTGTATAGGTTGAGTCTTTAATTTTCACAAGCCTAGATGCTGTCCCAGTTCCTCCTTTAAATCCTAAACACATCATTCCAGTTCCTCCGCCGACATTTCCTTCTTCAATTTTCCCGCCCGCTGAGTTATTAATGGCTTCAATTACATTTTTTTCTCTTACGTGAAAACCATAAATATCATTTAGAAATCCATCATAAGTTTCAGCAACTACGGGGTAAGTATACCACCATTCTTCTCCATTGTACCAATCTGTATCAACATACCATTTCAAAATAGCATCTCTGACCACACCAACGCTATTTGTGTTAGTAATCATAATAGGAGTTTCCAAAAAACCAGATTCAGTAACCCAAGTTGTACCAGTCATTTCTCCATTACCATTTAGACTGTACCAATTTGAATAAACAGGACTAAACTTTTTATCCTTACCTCTTGGGAAAATTGCTGTTACACCAGTTCTAACCGGACCTCTCCCAACAATATTTTCTCCCTCTCCAGAGATAATCGTGCTATAGCCAACCTCAACACCCCTGACATCTGTAATCGCATTTAGCTTGCCAGTTTCGCCAAAAAAAGGAACTCCCAAATCTCTTGCTCTTGGTTTTTGTCCGTAAGATTGGAAACAAATAAGTATTACTGTAAAAATTATTAATATTCTTTTCATATTGGTTGGTTTTTTAATGTGGAACAACGCTTAAGCTATAAATAATGCGGAGGTAAGGAAACCTTTTTGTTTCTGTCTTCGCACGTAGCAAAAGCTTTTTGTTTTGATTTATATTTTTTCGCCATAGCAATCCCGACACGCCGGGAGAAAAGATTTAGCGGACATAGTAAATATACGCTTACTTTAAATTAAACACCAAAACTCGCGTTACTTATAGCTATTGTGGTGCTTTCGTTATTTTTATATCTATTTGTATTTTTCATCTATATAATCTAAAATCGTTTCTGCTTTACTTTGAACAGAATTAAAGCTACTTTCAAAATAATAAGCTGTACTTCCAATAAATCTGCATAATGGTAAAATTCGGCTGTCCTTAAAAATGGCATTATAAACTTCTACATTAGGAATTTTTGGTGAGTTTGTTGGAAAAAATTTCCGATGTTCTTTGTCACTAAAGAGTTCATACTTTAGTTTTCGAATCTCTAGTCTTGCAGGGTTTCCTGAATTTGTGAAATTTGTTACTACATTATTATAATATTTGTAATAATCTTGAAGTAATTTTAAAAGCTTAGCATCGGGGAATTCAGATAAAATTCCAGAAGAATTAAGGTAATTCCATGTATTTGAGCGTTCAGAAATAATTTGAGTTGAAGTAAATGAATTAAAACCCATTATAAATCCCAGCGAATCAGCAATAATTCTATTTTCAGATTCCAGAATTGGAATTATATAGTTTGCTGCAACAACCTGTTTATGTAAGGACCTATTGGTTTTTTTAATATCAAGTATATCGGTTTGAATATCTTCGGCAATTGACCTGATATTAGTAATCATTAAAGCCTTTTTTTTATTCGCTTCATTCCAATTGTTGATTTGCAGTGCAATCAATATCCCAATAACCACAAGGATAATTTCTCCGAAAGCGTATTTCAGATACTTTCCGGTTTTGTTTTTTTTCATAAGGTCGTATCTAATTTTTCTAAAGAATTTTATCATGTTTTTAAATAATTGTTTATGTCATTCTTTAATTCAATATTTTTAAGCATTGTTCTTTGAGCATTTAATTTCATAATTCTTAACTTAATACCCGATTCAAAAAGCAATTGCCGCAGCTCTTCTTTTTGAAATTCTTCATAGAACATTTCAGAATTAATTAAATTAAGTCGATTTAGGTTCGTCTCTAATTGATTGCCATAATTGAGTAATTTTTTCTCTCCTAAGAATGGGCGAATTTTTGTTTCAATAATCTCATTATTAGTTTCAATTGTAAACTCTAACCAATCTAGTGCTAGAAAATAGTTTAAAATGATTTTCTTTAAGTCTTGGCTTCTTACCTCATTGGCTAAATTTGGATTGTTTTTTTTCGTAACTGTTTGGTTGGGTTCAGAGGATCGTAACAAATCCAGATTGCCAACCTCATGGGACCGTAATTCGCCATTAGACAATTTAATTAAGTTTTGCTGAACCATCAGTACTCTATCAGACCTAGAAATAATACTGTCTATGCTTATAGAATCTGTCTTTATATTTTCTAAAACATAGGTCAACAATTCTCGTTCATTAACTTTCGCTTTATTCGTTTCATTCCAATTATTAATCTGTAAAGCGATTAGAATACCTATAACCACAAGTATGATTTCACCGACAGCATATTTCAAGTACTTTCCGGTTTTATTTTCCATAAGCAAGTTTTGGCGAATTTTTCTAAAGAATTTTATCATTGTTCATAGGTTGGACCCTCCCGATCCCGATCCCGATAGCTATCGGGATATCGGGATATCGGGATGAAGCACAACGGTTTTGCTAAACTGTGTTTTAATGCAGTTTAGGTTTTGTTAGGCAAAGTATTGGTATAGTCCTCTAAATATTGGTGTAATCCTTTTTCTGGATTATTAAGTAAATCTTTTTTGTATTCAATTTTCAGCTTATCTAAAAGGCGCATAATATTAAAGCCAATAGTATAGTGATAGTCGGTTGTACCGGCATAGACTAAGTAATTAAAAGCATCATTTTCTAAATTAATTTCTTCAAATTCTGAATAGGAACTAAACTTAGGATCATCTTGCGTCGTTGGAGCATCAGGATTGTTAAAGTAGCTTTTAAGGGTAAACATGCTCTGATACTCAATGTATCTGGCCGATCCTTCCTGGATGACATAGTAGTTTTCTACCTGTTCGAGATGGGGATATTCTGCCCCGTACTTGGCGATCCGCTTTTCCCTCTGGTCTAGGTAGGATGTAATTAAAGCATCGCGATCATCTTCAATGTCATTTGAAATAGCTTTCATTAGAATGTCGTTTTCACTCCGAATCATGCTTAGGAACTGCTTGTCTTCCTGACATAAAGCGACCAGGTTTCTGGAGTCAAAGGGTAAAATTGCAATTTGTGAATCAGCATATTTTCTGTAATTCTTATTGTTGTACTGATAATGGTGAAACATTTCATGAACAACCATGGTTGCCCACATTTCGGTGCTTTCAACAGAAGGGATATATTTCCCAATCTCTTCAACAGAAGAATACTGTTCTACCGGATTCTTAAAGTAGTACTCTAAAGAATCTTCTTCATTGAAGCTGATCATTACCTCCATATGATAAGGAATGCTGTCCATCCTTTCAGTTAGCCAATAATTATCACTGTGTTTTTTGGAGTTTCGCAATTTACGGACCACATTTGAATCTGGAAAGAACACCTCAGCCCGATCTGCATCAAAGTAAATTAACGTCCCTTCATTATTCTTAGTTCCAAAGTCAAACCAAGTACTTTCGGCAACAGATTTTTTTAGTTGTAGAGCAAAAGAAATTCTTCGAGTCGACAAACTATCAGGCAAATCAAATTGATTCGCCGATTTCTTGCTTTCCAAACCTGCCTCGGCATCATTCTTTTTATTATGGCATGCTGTTGTGAGAATGAAAATTACAGCTACGAGTAAAAGTTTAATATTCATTTTTATCTATTTTGCCTTTCGGTCAGTGTAGGGCACGTATCCTGAAGGGTATGTGTTATAAAACTTGTTCTATAGCGTTATTTAACAGCTATTTTTTTATTCCTATAATCAATAATAATAGTATTGCTTGAAAAATAGGCATTCCCAGTTATACCCCAAATGCCCATTTGTTTAAAGCCGGCTTCAAATTGGGGGTTATCAAGGAAATAAACAAGTTCGGTCGGTAATGATCTGCTACCAAATTTCACATCGATTGTAAGTTTACTTCCATATACAGGTAGAGCATTCCCCCAACTATTTACAATTAGGGAATCAGCTATTTTGCCATCCGAAATAAGTTTTGCATTGTTTTTTACGGTCAGTAGTGAAAAAATGCTTGAACCAGTATCGAACATGAGCATTTCATCTTTATCATCAATGTTAAAAGGGAGCATTATACGGCCATTTTCCAAAAGCATGTCCTGAAAATCTAAATTGCTATATTCATTCGGAAGTTCTTCATAGAGGCAAATTCGCTTATTGGGATAGTCAATAATTAAAATTTTATCTTGAAATAGATCAGGTGCAATTGTTCCTATGTGTTTGGAATTTTTTGTTTTTATTGAGTCTGCAGTCAAAGGATTACCATATCCTGCATATAAACCTATGTTGATATTTTCAAATTCTACTTGGCCCATCTTAAGCTTCATCTCCGCGAACTTTACATTTTTTTCACCATTTATCGTGAAGGTCTTACTAGAATCAATTTTTTCAGCCAGAGCAGGGTATGCGTCTATGTATGGTTTAAATGAATTGCCATATAATTCAGTCGTAACCGCACCAAGATCCAACTGCATGGTAAATGCATGTGGTAAGTCATCAACAGTTACTGGAACATTCAGAGCGACCTTGGGAATAAACCGATCTCCAACGGTTGAGCCCTCCCAGATAAAATCAAAGCAGCCATATTCTTGACTGAAGGTAACGCTTGTTGTTATGAATGTTAGTAGTAAGGCTGTCGTTATTTTTTTCATATTCTGTATTTTAATGCTATAGAACGTTTGGGCTATGCGCTGGCATGTTGGCTGGCCACATAGTTTTGGTTTAGTTATGGATTTGAAGATAAGTAATATATTCTAAACTTGTGAGAACTGTAGCGCTTGCGTATAGCCTCTTGTCAGCAACATGCTTTACTTTGCTTCTTATGTGATTTTGGGTTTTCATTTTATTCTTAAAAAGTATTCTATGTAGTAATAATCGGGGTCTTTTAATTTTTACTTCTGTTCACATCCCAAACAGAAACCGCTTTTGCTTATATTTGTTTTCTGTAAAAAAAACGACAATCATTTTCTTTGCTTTTTCATGTAAAATGTTCACTTATTTTCAAACAATAGCGGTAAAAGCAAATTTCTGCAATGACACCTTGCATCTAACCTAGGTCTAAAGAGTCCTGTCAACTTGAATTAACTCTAATCAAATGAGAATAATACCACTTTTATTGATTCTGATATTTTTTTCCTTTACTCCTTTTGCAATCAGTCAAACATTAATTGAAAATTACAGCTCACCCGATAAACTACGGGTATTTATCGATGGCTGTGAACGAAGGGATGGAGGCTGTGATTTAGATTTTATTAGAACGGAAATTACAGCAGTGGACTTCTACAGGGATAATCAAAAGGCTGATGTTTTTCTACTGATTAACAATAACAGATCTGGTGGCGGCGGAAGACAATATCAACTTTTGTTTACGGGTCAACAAAACATCCATGTGGGAAGAAAAGACACCCTTTATGTAAATACAAAACAGACGGATACCGACTTTGAAGTGCGGGAAAGGCTTACCAAGTTTATCAAATTAGGTTTAGCATCTTATGTTGCGAAAACCGTAGCTGGAGAGGAGATCGAAATCAATATGAAGACTGACTCTGGCAGTTCGGTAGATACTGTACAGGAAAGCGTTGATCCTTGGAATTATTGGGTTTTTAATGTGGGTAGTGATGCGAATATTGAATTAGAGGAATTGAGCAAGGAAATTAATTATGGTGGAAATATCAATATTAATCGTATCACGGATAAATGGAAAATTTCCCTATCTGGAAGAATAGATGAAAGGCTGAGGAGAACGATTCAAAAAGTACCAAGGGTTGATGACAATGGGAATCCGGTACTTGATGAAAACGGTGACCAGGTCATTGATAATGTTGAGAATAATTTTGATGTATCAGAATTTGGTTTTAATCACCAGCTTGTGAAGTCTATTTCACCCCAATGGTCCTATGGATATGATATTGCAGGTCGTCAGAACACCCGCTTTAATTATAAGTTTCAGACCAGCTTTAGACCAGCTGTGGAGTACAATTTTTTTCCGGAATCAGTGCAGAATTCCAGATTTCTAAGAGTGAACTATGGGATTGAAGTCAGGAATAATAGGTATGTCGAAGAAACAATTTCCGGTGTTCTTCAAGAAACTAGGCTCCTCCATAGTTTGAGAGCCAGTTTAGGTTTAAATCAACGTTGGGGTAACTTGGAAGTGGGATATCGTCTGAGAAATTATCTTGATGATTTTAGCTCTTGGTCCACAGGTTTGAATATTAGTGCAGAAGTCCGGGTCACTGGGAATTTTTCTTTCTTTATGAGAGTAGAAGGTAACTACGTAAAGGACCAGATTTACCTGGCATCAGGAGATTTCACCGAACAGGATATTTTGAGTGGGAGGGTAACCCTACCTTCAGCATATAACATAGACACCAGATTTGGGTTTAATTATCGGTTTGGTTCTAATCTCAATAACTTCGTGAACCGAAGATTTTTTGGAAGGGCCAATTTTGTTGGGAATGATTAGTATATCATTCTTTGCATTTAAGGATTAAACTAACTGAAATCCTACACGAATTATCATTTGAAAATATTCATTTATAATTGGGGATCAGTTTGCCTTGCAGTGCTTTTATCAGCTTAATGTTCTCTATCAAAGAGAGGTATAAAGGAGTCACTATTAATCCTGTCTTGAATAATTTATCTTTATTCATTTTAAATTGTTGGCAACGGTCTATTTTTTATAAACTCCACTTTTAAGTTCTAATTCACCAGTTTTTAAGTGATTAAGAAGATTCATTAGTTTCGGTTTAGTTGTTTCACCCATAAGAACGTTTAACCCCATTTTTGGAGGCCCAGATTCTTTCAATTTTGCAACAAGTGCATTGAAAAAATCAATTCCGGCTTGGGTCTGGTTGTTAGATTGCTCTTTAGTTAAACCAAATTGCGTTAATAAAGCATCCATATCTGTTTCTTTGAAAAGAAAACTCATGACTGATGTACTTGCCCAGGGCATAGGATAATTAACTTCTCCATCTTCTTTTTTTAAGATGTCATAATAAAGAAAGTGTCCACCTGGTTTAAGTACTCGACTTATTTCGGAATAGAGCTTTTCTTTGTCAGGAATGTTCATTTGAACATGTTGTGTCCAGACCACATCAAACATGTTATCGCCAAATGGAAGGCTTGTAGCATCTCCTTGAACAAATGAAGTCTTACTATCTAACTTTACAAGTTTAGAAAGTTCCCTTGCTGTTCTTATATATTCATTACTGAGGTCTATTCCTGTAGCTTGACAATTATATTCATCAGCCAACATTCGACATGGGCCGCCAAGTCCACATCCTACATCCAAAACTGTTGCACCTTCTAGGTTTATACTTTCAGCAAGTTCTTTTGATACTGCTGCGCCTCTTACATGAAATTCATCAGCCCCAGCAATATCAGATCTTTTGACCTCGTTTATTTCAATTCCCTGTTCTATTAAACGATTTACTATATCTTCATAAAGCTCTTCCTTCAGGTAGTGGTTTTCTATATTTTGATTTAAGCTTTCCATCCTGTTTGATTTTGGTTTATAATTGCCAACGTCCAGATATGGCACGTGCCTCTGGGCTTTCAAATATCGGTAATGTTTCTTTGTTACCTTTCACTGTCAGATAACTCAGACGGGGCATGTGGAATATCGTTTGTTATGCGGCGTTCCTCTGCGCCTTGCAACAAGACACCAGCAAACATCTACTCAGACGGCACAGCTAGGTGTCGGTCAAAGTATTCGATCATCTTGCCAAATAGGTAGCGATCGTAATGCTGCTCACGGCTCCATCCGTGCGTCGCACCCGGGGCAAACGCAAAGTCGAAGTCCTTGCCCAGTTTAATCAATTCTTCAGCCAACACGGCCGTCGTCTTAAAGGGTACCACATGATCCTGGATCCCATGGATGAACAGGAGTTTATCCTCCAGATTCGCTGCATACTTAATCGCCTTTCTTTCGAAAATCTCCGGATGTGTCTGTGGGCGACGAACAATTGCCACGTCGTCCGTGCCAAAGAACATCGGGTCAACGGCTGCCGCTGCCGCAACACCCACCTGGAATAGGCCGGGCTTCATCAAGAGCGAATAAACGGAGAGCGTGCCACCGTAACTGCTGCCCCAGATGCCGATGCGATCGGGATCTACATAATCCAGTGACTCCATGTAGGCAACGGCACTTGCATAATCCTCAATATCCTGGTCGGCAAAGCCCAGCAGGAACTCTTCACGAAATGCTCGGCCATAACCGTTGCTACCACGTGAATCTACCTGCACGATAATATATCCCTTATTAACCAACAGTTGTTGTATGAGGCTGTAGTTACCGGCCCAGCGGTTCCTCGCTGTATTGGAATACACGGGTCCAAACAGTACTGGATACTTCTTGCCGGGCTGCATGTTGGAAGGTTTCAGGATCCGGGCATGCAGCTTATAGTCATCAACCAGACTGGGGAAACTAAGGTATTCCGCAGCCGTCCAGCTTCTCTCCGTGAAGGCAGGCAGCGGAGCATGGGTTATTCGTGTGGCGTCACTACCCGCGCTGTTTAGCACGTAAAGCTCGGGTGGAGAGGTGTCGTTGCTGTGCATGAACACCAGGTGCCGGCCATCTGGTGAGGGGTAGCCATCGTTTCGGCCTGCAAGATGCGTTAGCTGCTCGGGCACGCCACCTGAAGTATTCAGGCGATACACGTGTTGTTCGTACGGATTAACACCGTTGCCAGTATAAAACAGTGCATCACCAGCAATACTTGGGGCAGACAGTACATCGTAGGACGGATCAGTCAATAGCTGAGGACGATCCTTAGACGATGAGGGATCAATCGTATAAAGGCCATATCTATCCCCCATATCACTTAAGAAAACGACCTTCTTTCCATCCGGATGCCAAGAAGATCCAAACGATGTGTACATGCGGCTCTCTCGAACACCTCGCCAAATCTCGCGCAGTTTGCTTTCACCATGTGCCACAACGTACAACTTACGTTCAACTGCTGTGTCGGATGCGGTATCAACCAGGAAAGCACCGCTTGGTGACCAGTTGAAGTCGATAATCTGGTTGGCGTGTGGTTCGGGCAAATCGAGGTACGTAATGTTACCACTTTCTACATCGAGGAGACCAACCCTGCGAATCTCGTTAGGATCGCCAGGGTAGCTTCGGCGTACCTCATTGGGGTTGGTTTCGGCTGCCAGATAATCAGGGAACGGCACCTTTCGCATCTCGCGCCGGTCAACAACGTGAAACGCGATTGTTTGGCCATCTGGGGACCACTTGTACGTTGGCCCACTCCAGATGCCCGGACCGATTTCGCGTTCCGGTCGGCTATACCGCCCCTTCGGTAGGCTCGAGAGACTGGCGATGCCGATCTCTGTAAGCTGTCGATTCTCTTTGGAATCGAAGTCAGCTAGCCACAGGTCGCCATCACGTATATATGCCGCCTGCCTGCTGCTTGGTGATATCGATAGGTTATGTGCACCGGTCTCTACGGGCATATACTGGAGATCGTCTCCTTGATTTAGCGTTGTTTGCCATAAGTTGTTCCCTCGCAGGCTCATGATTGTGTTTGCGTCGGTCCAGACAATTTCGCTCACTGCCTCGGATGCCGTATTAGAAATGAGGCGTACTTCCTTTCCGTCGCTTGTGGATAGCCAGAGGCCACGTCCAGGATTTCCTGGTTCACTCCAGGAAAAGGTGAAATGCTCGCTGTTCGGTGCCCACGTAGGACGGGAGGGGGTTGTTCCAGTCAGTTTTGGTGTTGCGAATAGGTCGTCAAGAGTGAGCTCGCTTTCCTGTGCTGTGACTATTGCGGGCATCACCATCAGTAAGCTTACCACTACCCATGTTTGCCAAAAAGATATCTGTTTCATTTTTTTTCTTACTAAACGTCTAATAAATATTCTTATTCTGCTCAAAATAGCATTATATCCATTGGAGAGCACACTTTCTGAAGGTCTTCCAAGTTGGATTTTGGTTTACTGTTCAATTTTTACCTGGCACAAAACGTTAAATGCATGAGCTGTAGCGCAATTCTACTTACTTAATTTTCAGATAGCACTGGCCATTTATTAATGCTTTAGAGATTGAAAATGGCAATTTCTAAGCTATGGCTTATACACAATGTTGGCGTTGGTTCGTTGTAATAATTAATTGAGCAGTTCATTTTTATTTTTAAAAAAGGGTTCTCTATTTATTCGTTAAAAGTCTTAAAATCACCCAGGTGTTCTGTAGCTTCTTGCAAATCCATAATTAGGAAGCCGAAACCAACACCCGGTTCCGTATTCTCTTTTCCTATCTGAAAGCTTAAATATTTCCCATCGTCTGATATTACTCCTTGATTGGCCTTGTATCCCTTATAGTTGGTGAAATAAGTTAATCTTTGCATTTCGCCTGATCCATCTAATTTCAATTTATACAAATCAAGCAATGGCCAGGCATTTTTGTCGGAGGGTCCGTGTTCGACCAAAGTGTGTAAACCGTCAGGGAATATACCTTCAGGCTCATCGTAGCAGCAGGGAGAATTGGTGATAGCTTTATATTCTCCGCTTTCGCTATCTACCATGTAAACATCGGTATTGTTTCCATTATTAATGGTGTAAACAGAAAATGTCACTTTTACATCTTCTGGTGGAACAAGATTTTGTGTTTCAAGACTGGCATGACCCAGTGAAAAAGGTAATTGCTTTGAATCAAAAATCACCCTTTCATTGGCTAACTTTGGTATCCCATCTTGATAAATTATCTCGGCCATTAATAACTTTGCCCTATTTTTGCCCAACTCAGGAAATTGGCGATCTCGATGTGTCCAGGATATTCTCATCGTATTTCTGGAAACAGCTGGCCCTTCGGCACAAAGGGTATTTAAAGGGACGGGTTTTTTTACTCCACTTTTATCCATGACGTACAACCAAGTAAGGTCACGTGCTTTATCTCTTTCCTCCTTATCGGTAGGATCAAAGAGTTTATTTGGCCCGGCAAGCAGAATGTCGCCATTAGATAGATACATGGCCCTTGTAAAACCTAAATGATTAAAATGCCTTGTTTTTGGTCGTGTAATTCCGGTTGCCACCTCTAATTCAAATACTTCTCCCATGGGTTTGTCTAAAAAAAGAATGAATCGGCCATCATGTGACCAATCCGGACGTTCTCCAAAACCACTCACAAGTTTTATATATGGTGGTAAATTATCAATCGGATTAGCATTTATCAAACCAGATGGAGATTTAATCTGTTCTTGTGCAAAAAAGACTTGTACTTGAAAAAACAGGAATAACAGGAGAATTTTATTTTGCCTCATGGTCATAACTTTAATTGCATCACATTGTTCAAAAACATCGTTAAGGGGCTGTTAATTGGAATAAAGATTAAAGAATTGTTCAGTGTCCTTTATATTATTAATTCCTAATATCCAACAAACTTCAGACAAGTCTGAGAAGTCCAATCCCCCTGCCGCAATCGCCTCATTGAGGTAACGCCCCTCTTTTCCATTGTATCTATTGGATAAATCAATGGCAAGTCGCCAAATTTTCTTCAATTTAGGATTTGTAATTTTATCATCCAGGCTATTGAAATCAGGGGAACGAAATCCAGGGGTTCCGTTACCGACACCATTGCCATCAGGTATTTTGATATAGCTTGTATTTTGTTTAACGAAGCCTAACTTTTCAGGGGTGGTTACCTCTTCGTTCCAATCAGCATGTTGAACCACATGTATTCTTTTAATAGTATTTATTTTAGGCAGATCCTTTTGAACGGCTTTAACAAGTTCAGCCGAAAAATCAGATTGTCCTGCATCGGCAATCCATACGTGACCATTTTTAGAAAGCGTTTTTATAACCAATGGTTTTACCTTTTCAACAGCGCCTTTCATGTTATTGTGAGCATCTGTCCAATGGTCTCCAAAAGCCAGTTGAAACAAATCATTGGGAGGAACATAAAGGCCTTCTTGCATGCCATAAGTACCTGCAACCGCATGATAGTTTATGTTAGTGAATTTGGAGTCAGATAATAAAGTGGCCAAAGCAGCAGCAGTTTGAAGGTCATCCACATCAGTCTTGCAATCAAATTGCACAAGTAGCAGGTCTTTCCCTTTATTGAAGGTTCTGAGCTTTGAGTCCATATCAATGCTCGTGTAAAACGATGAAATAGAAAATATTATAAAAAAGAAGAGTGTTTTCAGTATCATATTTTTACAATTAAAATTATTCCTATCGCTCTTCGATGACTTCCTGAGTAGAAAAGCGATAGCGCATGTTTCTGTAGACAGCTATATCTGTGATGTCCTTAGGAGTTCCTTCTGGGATAGCTCTGGCATTTGCAGAGACGCGGTATTCCCCTTTAATGGGAAGCACGCGATGCCAGCAGTGCCCATGTAAGATGACAAGCGTTCCTTTTTTTGGGGATAGAACTATTTGATTTTCCAAATCCTCATGCGGTTTGCCTGCCGGTAACTCGCCCATTTTGTGAGAGCCAGGGTACACAATCGTTTGGCCGCCCGTTTTCTTATTGATGTCATGTGTATAAAAAAGGCGATTTAGATTAAATCTGCTTGACTTTTCCGGCGGACTGTCCTGGTGCCACGCCTGACCTTGGGTCCCTTGTTTTGAAAACATAACCATCAAATAAAGCGATTCCCAGCCTTTTCCCAAAATTCTTTGCGTGAGGTTTTTAAGCAGTTCGTCCTTTTCAATAGGATGGAAGTTTGCATCTCCTTCCCGTAAAGGAAACCAAGGAATCACTTCTGTTGCTGATTTTTGAATGAAGTCATCCGAATGTTCCCAGTCAGGATTTCTTCTAAAATGTGCCAGAATCACCTGATTCAAATGATCCATCAACCCATCAGTGAAAAAGTTTTCTATCACAAGATATCCTTGCTCCCAGAAGTCTCGGGCGTATTGTTGATAATTCATGGTTTGTCTTTTTTAGGTCCCATTGAAGATTTCTATTGCAATTTGGAGGTTTGAAAAAAAGTCAACTATGCGGGTAGCCTATACCCTGATTAACGCCAACGGAATCATAGCCGATTAAAAGTAACGATTTTTATTAGAGTAGGGAAACACAATGGATTATAGCCCTTGTTCTGCTTTCGTTATTTTTTCATGTAGGTTTTTCAATTTAAAGCTTCAATTGTTTTATCAATATCCTTATATGATCCCATCTAACCAACGCACATCCACTTCCGTACTTACAAATATGTCATTAAGTTTTACGTAAGTCTCCTTCTTTTTTAAATAGGAAATAAATTCATCATCAGATAAATCATAATCTGGATGTTTTAATAAGGCGTTTTCTTTAACTAAAATGTTAAAGCTATTCATATATAGAAAAAGAGTCCTATTTTCTTGCTTCCAAACAGTATTGATTCTTCTTGCCTCTTTGTAATTCTCTAATACGGTCTCATATTTTGCTATTGCAGTGCTCTCTTCAGAATTCAATAGATTTAGAAGACCAGCAGATTTTGCAGAATTTCGTCTAGATTCATCAATCGAAATAGAGCGAAAAGGCATCATGTCAATTCCATATTTTCTAATTGTGTCTATAGGTAATTGGGTGTTTTCACTTGCTGATACATTTAATATTTCTATGACTTTCTTTCCACATTCTTCGGCATAAGCTTTATAGTTTTTGAAGAATTCTTTATTTTCCGATAGTTCTGCTATCAGTTCTGTTTTAAGATTCTTCCTTTCTTGAGTATTAACCTTTTCTTGATTAAGATTGTTTAGCCACAATGCAATTAAAATTCCAATTACTACCAAGACTATTTCTCCAACTGCGTACATGAGATATTTACTGAACTTATTTTCAGAGAGTAGTTGCTGGCGGATTCTTCTAAAGAACTCAATCATGATATATGCTTTTGCGTTTTTCCGCAAGCGGCTATCTCCACCAAAGGTCTACTAGACCTTTGATTTTGCTTTGCAAAATTTTGTTTCGATAATCTAAAGAATTTTATCATTGGTTGGTGGTTGGTCCCTCCCGATCCCGATAGCTATCGGGATATCGGGATATCGGGATGAAGCACAACGTGTTTGTTTATGATTTCGTTGCGTGGTTGGGAACCTAATTTAGCAATTAATTATAACACGGCTTAAGTTTGATTCTCATTAAATTTTCTTTTTTTCTATAACTGATAGTATTTTATGAGACGATATAATTAAATCTTCATAAAATTTTTCTAAAGCAATTAATTGGTAATATCGAGACACTAAAAGCGATTCTAATTTTTTATCATTAAGAAACTTTTCTTTATCAATCAAAGATGAGGGTCTCGGGTCTTTTTCATAAAAAGAAGCAAGAAACTGCCATTCATTATTCTTTTCAAAAATATTGGGATACTCGTCATTTAAATAGGGCTCATATTTTGTCTGTATTTGCGTGTTCGAAATGAATTCTCTTTCTTTTGTTCTTTCGATTAAAGCATAATAATCTAGAATAGCTGTCCTTAGTTCAACGTTTAAAGCAGGAATCTCATTGGATTGATTTATTGTCTCAATTGCATTAGTATTAGGACTGAACTTATATTCTTGATATAACATTATCAAGTACTTCTTCAATAAATTATCTACAGGCCTAATTGTCATCATTTGCAACACCGCAGAATCTGCAGATTGTTTTCTTTCAGTGATATTTTGCTTTAAAATTTGTAATTGTAGTTGGTCTTCATTTAAATTCTGTTTGAGTATTTCAAGATGACTGATTATTGATTTATCTATTTTGTTTTGTTCATTCCAATTATTGATACTTAACGCAATTAAAATTCCGATAACCACTAGGATAATTTCTCCTAGTGCATATTTGAGATATTTTCCAGTCTTATTTTCCATAAGCAAGTTTTGGCGGATTTTTCTAAAGAATTTTATCATGGGTTAATGGTTGGTCATAATAAAGGCTAAAGGTTAGTATAAACGGTCGTTTAGATGCCGTTTATACAGTGTTATGTGGTTTTTTTAGTTCTATTCTATTGGATACATATTAAAATTTTGGTCATCAAGATACATTATTCGATTTGGTATCGTTTCTAAAATTTTATCCTCAAGCGATTGATTGATTCTATCAGACCGATATCGAATTGCCATGTATAATAGAAAAGTTTCAGCAATATCTTCTCTTGTGGGGTTATCACGTGCATATGTAGAAATGAAATTAGCATCGGATTCTTGTGCTGAGACCCATCCTGATGAAGCTGAATGTTTTGCATCGAGAGAGGTATGGGAGGCTTCATGAACTAATGTTTCTTCTAGTATTCCATCATTTTCGTACAACGTTGACTGCCCTATATGAATAAGAATATTATTATTGCCTCCACCAAATAGTTCAGTACCCTTGTGAATCCATACGGTTTCAACGTCAATGCGCAAAGCAGTCGGTAATCTGCCAATTACCTCAGAATATTTCAATGCTTCTATTTCGGCGGCATCTGAATCTTGGAATTCAGGATTAACCTGAATTTCTATAGACAACCCATCATCATATGTAGAATTAAAAAGATATGGGTTTACAGTAATCCAATTATCTACTCTCCTATCAAACATTGTACGTGTAGCTTGTCCAGCATAGGAAAGACTCTCAAATGTGGTTTTGTCAGAATCCGTAATTATATCAGGATCTAGGAAAATCGTTCCACCAAATGGAGGGGTTGCTGGAATCTCTGGAGGCATATCTTCCTCCCCATCCTTACCACAAGAAATTGTTAATATGATTAGAAAAAAAATCCAGACATTCTTAAAAATGTTTATAAGATTCATGTTTATTCCAGATAACGTGTATGTGTATGAGCCGTTGCGTGTCTCGTCACGGTACATCAAAAGTACAAAACCCAGATGGAAAATCCGCGAGGATTTTCCGGAGTAGCACGGAACCAGCAATGGTTTGTACACGGTGTTGCCAGTAGTTTTTATCTCTTAAATCTATTAATTACTTTCTTTATAAATTCCGAAATAATATTGATGTCCTTTTTTATCGAATCTTTTTCAAATTGGCTGACCTTATTTCTTTTCGTTTTAGCCCAGCTTAATTTCAAAGTTGCTATGTCTGAATTAATCGAATCTTTCTCGAATTGACTTACTTTACTTTTAAACTCATTTATGAGCTGTGATACTTGAATATTAATTTTTTCGGATTGAGGTTGTTCATTCCAAGTATTTTTTATGTCTTGCCAAATATTTTTCTGTTCACTATTCCACATAATATTATATTTTATTCGTTATACAATCCAATAGGATTTTTTTAATTCTCTTCATTTTTACTGCAATATGATTTTCTGATAATCCGGTTATTTCAGCAATTTCTTTATACTTCAATTCTTCTAAATAAAGGATAATGATTGATTTATTTTCATTGTTTAATTTCGAGATACAAGAAGTCAAAGCATTATACTTTTCTTGCTGATTATTCTCAATAGGAATTCCGAGAGCAATGAATTGAATAGATTCT
Source organism: Sediminicola sp. YIK13 (assembly GCF_001430825.1). Classification (GTDB taxonomy): domain Bacteria; phylum Bacteroidota; class Bacteroidia; order Flavobacteriales; family Flavobacteriaceae; genus Sediminicola. The sequence continues at coordinate 47,534 of NZ_CP010535.1, forward strand.
AATTGAAGTGACTTTTTATAAGTTTTCTCTGATTTTTGTTTTGAGCGAAGACAGACATTTAGTGTAATTCTGTAAATCCAAGTGTCAATACTCGAATTGCCTTTAAAAGTTGAAAGAGATTTCCAAATTGCAAAAATTACTTCTTGGAAAAGGTCTTGAGGTTCTAAAGGGGAAACTGCGTAGATTTTACAAATTCTATAAATTTTCTCTTTATTGTTCTCAAGTAGCTGTTCAAATGTTTCTGTCATTGGTTTTTTGTCTTTCATTATTACTCTCTACATATTTAGTGACAAGAGTTTTCGAAATATGACAGATTTTTGAATTTATTTACTGATTATCGTAAGTTACTGGCAACGGTCTCGTATAACCGTCAGTTACGGGTTTTAAATTACTGTTTTTCGGTTAAGAACTGTCGTTAGCACTTCCGAGTGGATTCGGACGTAGTCGAATCCGCCGTAATTGCGGTTATACATTGTTGTGCTTTCGTTATTATTTTAAATAATAGTATCATGATTTAGTAAGTAGATTGTACTCAATTTTTTTACTTTGAAAGTAATTTTCTAAACCTAACTTCATTTCTTCAATGGCTTTTAGATGCTGGTTGTAACCATATATTTGAACATTCCAGTTATATTGTTGATTCCTTATGATTCCATAAAATTCTTTATCGTTTACAATGAGATTATAAACATCAACATCAACTACATCTTGAACGATTCCATTCGCGTTAATAGGTAAACCATATTTTATCAAATACTCCTTTAACAACATTGCACTACTAATAGATAATGTAGAACTGCTGTTTCTATCTTTACTCAAAAAATAATTGTAATTTTCAGATATTAAATTTCTTAAATCAGTTGATATAATGTTCTCGGTAGCAACATTAGAAAATCTTTCAAAGCCAGAAGAATTTGAAGTCCATGAAGTAATTAAATTGATTTCTCCAATAATTTTGGGTAGAGAGTCTTTTTCTATTTTGGTTAGGTTATTCTCAATAAAAACTAATTTGTCTATAAATTTTTTAGCAAATTCTACATCATTTTTAAGTTCCTTTTGATCGCTTTGTAAATTATTATATATCTCTATTAGTATACCATTCACCAATTTGGTCTGAATCCTATTTTCATTCCAAGTATTAATCTGCAAAGCAATTAAAATCCCGACAACAACAAGTACAATCTCTCCAATCGCATACTTCAAATACTTCCCTGTCTTATTTTTTTCCATTAAGTCGAATCTAATTTTTCTAAAGAATTTTATCATTGATTAGCGGTTTCTGGTAATGAAGCACAACGGTCTCGGTTATGAGTAGTTGCGTGGTTTAGCTGTTAACTTAGCAAGTACACACCAAACTGAAAATCCGCGAGGATTTTCAGAAGTAAGCGAGAACAAGCAATTACTTATAGCCATTGTTGTGCTTTCGTTATTTTTTTAATTCTTGCTCAATTAATTCTATAATTTCTAAATTATTTATTCTGATGCCTTTTAGTTCTTGCCTATAATTATATGATTTGAAGATCATTTCTTGTGTATAGTTTTCAAATAGCGGATCCTTAAATAATCCAACGAAGTCAGATGGATGAGTGCTTCCGTTCCTTCTGATTATATTTTTAAATGTTTCTGTCATTTGGGTATACTTATGTAATAATGGCCAATAGATTTCCAGAGCATATTTTCGAAGGACTTCAATTTCTTCATACGAATCTAGAACCAAGTCCTCCCAACTAAATAATAATTCTATTAAACGCTCATTTTCAATTAAGTGAATATCTCCTGACGATATTGCAGAACGCAATGCCCCGTTAATAGGGTTGAAACTATTTCCATGTCCACCATGCGCAAGGTTTTCTCTAAGCACTGTATTGTCTGTGACATAATTTATAGAATCGATAAGATCTCTTGATTTTCTAAATTTCCATAAGCTTTGTTCTTGGTGGTAATATACAGTGTCTAATCTCGTAAGGCTAATTTCAAAATCCGTCTTTAAGGTTACTAATACTTTCTGTTTTTGTTTGGTGTTTATGCTATCGTTTCTCCATTCATTTAATTGAATGGCTATTAAAATCCCAATAACCACAAGAACAATTTCTCCAATGGCATATTTTAGGTATTTGCCTGTTTTGTTTTTCTCCATAAGGTCATAGCGTATTTTTCTAAAGAATTTTATCATTGGTTAATAGTTTCTAGAAAGGTGGGATAATTAATTAGCACGAGTTCTGGATAATGAAGCACAACGCCTAGGCTATGATTTCGTTGTGGGGAATGTCGTAGACTTTCCCACTTATGAAATCATGCTGTTTTATGGTTTCTATTTTAGTTTTTTGCATGATGCCACAATGAATTATAGCCCTTGTTAGGGTATGTTTTTAATTTTTTGAAAATCGAGCGGTAGTGAAGATTCATTTAAATTAATGTTTTAATTGACTTTCAGATTTCCTTTTGTTTACTTGACGTGCAAGACCACCTAAAGTAATAAAGGATATCCCTAAAAGAAAACTATACTCTTTTAATGGATTATCGGGCCATAAATCGATTAGAGTAACAATTAGGGCGACTGCATTTGCGATAAGAAGTACCCAAAGTAAAAGTGTAATTATACGATCCATTTTTCTTTTTTTTAAAATTTACCCTAACGTTTAGGCTATGATTCCGTTGTTGAGATTTGATGTTAATCAAATCGAGCCTAGGATCATGACGGTTAAAAGTACGAAAAGTTTTGAATTGTAGTAAATATGCTAAATAATGGATTATAGGCAGTGTTAGCGCATGTGGTGACGAGCATGCCGGATTTTCCAATTAATTTACCGTTTATTATTGTGAGATTTGATTTTAAGATTGTTATTTGCTCAGAATAAAATTAATTTAAAAAACTTTTCATACCTCATAGAATTTTTCTCATGAAGAACCTTTTATTCCTCCTTTTAATATCACCAATTATTTATGGTTGTTCAAAATCGGAAACCGAGCCTGAAAACCCACAGTTGTCCTTGCCAGTCGTAACCACGGCTACAATAGCTGAATTAACTGAAAATTCGGCATTATCTGGCGGGGAAATTACGAATGATGGAGGGGCAACAATTATTTCAAGAGGGGTCGTTTGGAGTACATCCGACAATCCTACAATTTCTGATAATAAGACTACAGATGGCACTGGACATGGCAGTTTTACGAGTGCAATTTCCGGTCTTAATTCAAATACTACATATTATGTTCGGGCGTATGCCATTAATAGTGAAGGCACAGCTTATGGAAATGTTATTGTTTTTTCAACACCTGAAAAAATCATTGAAGCTAAAGCTTATGAAGGTTTCGTCTATCTATTCACTCAAAAAGAAGTCGATGATTTTGGGTCTCAAAATTTTACAGAAATCAACGGAGATCTGATTATTGGAGACCAAACGGGGTTGCGGTTTTCGCAAATTACCGATTTGACACCTTTGAAAAGTATTATAAGTATAGAAAGATTATTTATAGGGAATACCTCGAATTTGCAATCACTTGAAGGGTTGAATAATATAGTCGAAGCTGAGAACATACAAATCAGATATAACACCTCATTAATTGACATCAATGCTTTGAATCAGTTGAAACGAGTAAATTCTGGTTTGGAAATTTGGTTCAATGGGTCATTGGAGGTTTTAAACAGTTTTAACAACTTGGCAGAAGCCGCCAATGTTACAGTTGGTAATAATACTTCTTTATTACAGATTGAAGGTTTTGAAAATTTAGTGAATTCAGGATCCATAAACATTATTTCCAACTCTAGCCTGACCGAGGTTGTGGGATTCGATCAATTAACTTCGATAGGTTACAACTTACATATTGATGACAACCACGTTTTAAAAGCGATTAATGGTTTTAATATGTTAGAAACTACAGGATATTTGAATCCCTCGGTTAAAGCAAATCGAGGTATTTTTATAAATGGCAATAAATTATTGAAAACAATTGCCGGTTTTGAAAAGCTGCAAGCAACCACCCAAATTATCATCAGTGACAATGTCAGTTTAGAAATTATTGATGGGTTGAATAATCTAGTGGCTACTGAATTTCTCGAGTTACATAACACAAATCTTTCAACCTTAAACTGTTTCTTGAATCTCGTAAGTATGGGGACGTTTTATTTTTCGCACAACCCAAATATCGAAACTTTTGGAAATTTTCAGAATATTAACGACATTGGAAAAATTAGAATAGCTAATAATGCTCTTTTGCAAAACATAGATGCATTTAAGGATATGGATCATAATACGATTACCTCCGTTATAATAAGTGGCAATCATTCACTAAATAGCTTGTTAGGTTTGTCAGGTATAAATAATATATCCGGGAACCTTGAAATTAATGACTCTCCATTAATTGAAAATTTAATTGGTTTGGAATTTTTAGATCATGTTGGGGGATATTTTGATTTGAATGTTAACCCCTTTTTGGCAAATTTAGATGCGCTGCAAAATTTAAACTTCGTTGGATCAAACTTTAGAATATTGAATAATCAAAATTTGAAAAATTTCTGTGGTTTACAACAACTTTTTAGAAATGGCAATATAGAAGGTTCAGTTTCAATCTCAGACAATGCATTTAATCCCAGTTCACAAGACATTATCGATGGCAATTGCGCGCAGTAAGATTGCCGTATTGGAAATTAAATTTAGTCCATTAGACACATTAAAGTTATTTAGCCCTTAACGGTATCACCATTGGCGCTAACGTTTAGGCTATGATTCCGTTGTTGACATTTGATGTCAATCAAATCGAGCTTGGGATCATGCCGGACTAAAGTACGAAAACTTTTGAATTGCAGTAAATAAGCTAAACAATGGATTATAGCCCTTGTTGTAACACGTTATTAATCGACAAAATCCGAGGGTCCTTTTTTCAATGAAGGTCTTCCTTTTAAATGATTGTCAATTATGTAATATTCATATTCAGTTAATCTTTTTGCAAGTCTCTCCTTTTCGATAAGGGCCCTAACTTCGTTCCAGGATTTTTTTGGGGCGTGTCTAAAAATTAGTAAGGTTTTGAATTTTTGCTTGCATCCCAATCCTTTTGCAGTCAACCAACCATGTTTTTTCGTGATTTTTATCAATTTTCTAGTGTTTTTCAAGTCCATTTTTTCCTGTAAAACACGAAGTGAATCGTTTTGTGCCATTAATGGTTTAAGCTTCTTGGAAGCTAATTTTAGTGCTTTTTGTTTTAATGTGCTCTGTTGCTGTTCGGGTAATGATAAAAAGTGGTTTTTCGTGAATCCCTCACTGAGAATTAAAGAGTCCAGCACATCTGAATATGTTTCGGATATATTTCCGCTTGTGACTCTATACTTTTGGTCGTCCACGGACATTTGATTTAGTATTTCACATAAATCTTTATCAGCTAAGAAATTTTTCGATCCAGGATTATTTTTAACAAAAAGAAGAAGTATTAGAAAAATCGTATAGCTTTTCATAATGTGTTAAAACGTTTAGGCTATGATTCCGTTGTTGAGATTTGATGTTAATCAAATCGAGCTTGGGATCATGCCGGACTAAAGTACGAAAACTTTTGAATTGTAGTAAATATGCTAAACAATGGATTATAGCCCTTGTTGTACGCTGGCATTTTTTAAATTGAGTATACTCCTGATAATTAGTTTCTTTTTAGCTTTTCAGCCACCTTATCATAATATTCTTGAGTAACTACTTCAGTCCAAGTAGTTGGTTGTCCACCACCGTATAAAGCCAAATAAGTCACATCGCTATACTTGGTGGATGAATGCCAATGTTCGATATCTTTCTCACATTTAATTATATCTCCTTCTTTCAAAATTACAGGCTCATTTCCTCTCTCCTGATAATAGGCTTCTCCATCTACAATTATTAAGACTTGCGCAGAACCATGTTTATGCCAGTCCAAGGTGGAGTTGGCTTTAAAAGTTGCTTTTGTAATATTATAACCCAATTCCTGGTCATCGTGATAAATGGCATTCAACCAAGCTTCTCCTATATAATGGGTATTTGGTGCTTTTGTTCCTTCGGTCAGATAAGAGGATACACCGTAATCAGAGTCCTGCGAAAATACGGATGCAGATGCTAAAATAAACAGGAGTAAAATTGAATTTTTCATTTTCTTGAAATTTAAATATTTCTTGCAAGCTAAGAGTTTCATGCTTGCGTACAACGCCTAGGCTATGATTTCGTTGTGGGGAACGTCGTAGACTTTCCCACTTATGAAATCAGGCCGTTTGGTTGTTTCTATTTTTTGTTTTTTGCATGATGCCACAATGGATTATAACCATTGTTGTACAAAGTGGAACGCGTCTTTTTAAGTTCCTTGATATGAATTATTTTATTAAATCCACTTCCGAAGATAATTTCTTGTATTGATTGTAGAAATGAAATGACAAAAGTAAACCCGCAAGAAAGATTATTTCCAATATAAACTCCAAACCAATTTCGAGCTTGAAATTACTGCTATATAAACTGTAGCTTATTTTTAAAAGTATGATAGTTATGCCCGCAATTATTATTTGTTTTGGATACTTCTTTAATAATAATCCAAAACCTATGTAGATCAATCCAATAATAATTGAAAATATGGCTACATAAATTATAGAAGAGCGCATCATTTCTTGAAAAGGATCTTCTTTGGAGAATTCTTTGGCGTAGAGATAGAGACCTACTCCTGTCATTAAATTAATCGTTGAGATTATAAAGAAGATAATTTGTGCGATTTTAATTTTAGCTTGAGCATCTTCAATTTTTCCTTTTCTTAAAATTTCCTGAGCTACCTTGTTCGCAGTTACTGGTTTCATAAGTTTAAATTTGTTTTTATTGTTAAATAGATTTAAGATATGTCTTTGTTTAAGTTTAATTTTATTCTTCCATTTTGTACAACGCTTAGGCTATGATTCCGTTGTTGAGATTTGATGTTAATCAAATCGAGCTTGGGATCATGCCGGACTAAAGTACGAAAACTTTTGAATTGTAGTAAATAAGCTAAACAATGGATTATAACCCTTGTTGTAAATAGTTATTTTTTACTTTTTAATTTTATCCATTCTTTAATTTGCCATGTAGCACCAGATATTACAACTATTATCATAATAATATTCAAAACAATTTCCGATAAAAACCCTGATGTATCAAGATTTAATTCCGTTTTTATTGCGTATCTGTCCTTTAGTTCAGCATGACGCCATACCCAAATAGAATCATTTCTTGGAGCAAAAAATGGGGTGTGGGAAACATATATTTTCCAAAAGTCTTTAAAATCTTCCCTTTCTTGTTTTAAAGAAAATACTGTAGTTCTATAATCGGTTAAGCTAATCATATCTTGATTATTATTATAGTAAATATCAAAGATTCGAAGTTTTGTATTATGCCTTGTATCTCCGTCATGGATGTAAATCGAATCTATCTTGACTTTCTTTTTGATGAATTCTTTTTTATGCCTTAAGTATAGTGATTTCTCCTTGACGTTTATAAAGGCAAATGGTGTGAAGATTAACATCAAAAAAAATATAAAGAGAATTACCATGTTAAATAATTTCTTCCAAAAATTTTTAGATATTCTTTTTCTTCTTTCGGGAGAAATGTTACTTGACATAATAAGGGTTTTCAATGTCTTGGTCATTCCATTCTATTTTTAGAATCCAGCGACCATATTTTGAGTATTCTATGTAAATCAAATCCCCAACATGTACTTTGTCAAAATCTTCTTCTAGTAGTTTATATTTATAAAAGTCGGGGTTTTCCTCAAATTCTATTTCAAAAACTGGATCATCTCCCCAATACCTTTTTTTGTGTTTTATTTTCAATTCTGTAAACACCTTTACTCTATCTTTTATATCTCTTTCAGTAGGACTTGTGTAAAAAAAACGGGTATAAGGTAAAAGAGATATTAGAAAAAATAAATAAATTAGAAATTCTACAAAACCAAAACCTGGCTTAATAAGAAAGCCATATGAAAGGAAAGCCATTATAATAGAAAAAATAAACCAAGCAATATTTGCTTTTTCACTTTTAGATTTAATAATCTTCAAATCCTTATTATTAAAAGGAGCTTCGTATTTGTTAGGTTGGTTCAAGTTTTGATATAATTTTTTACAACGTTTAGGCTAGTTTCCGTTGTTGAGATTTGATGTCAATCAAATCGAGCTTGGGATCATGCCGGACTAATGTACGAAAACTTTTGATTTGTAGTAAATACGCTAAACAATGGATTATAGGCCTTGTTAGCGCCCTTGGTGTTGCCCAGGCCGATATGAAGGCGTTATGATAACTTAACGCTCTTACACCTTTTATAAATTGCCTTTTACAGGTCAAACTAGGGGGTGAGTGCGTACTGCTTGCGTACAGATTGGTAAGGCAATTTAAAAAGGATCAGCTTTGCCCGAGCCAAAGTCTAAATTTTCATTTAACGTAACCCTCCGTAATGCCTTATTTTTTATTGCACCATTGGCGCTAACGGTTCGTGTATGGTTAGTTGCGGGAAATCCGTTAGGATTTTCCCAACGTATTGGCAAGTTAATTAATTCAAGTGAATTTCCTGCGAGGAAATTCCGCAGCAATTAATTATACACGTTGTTGTAATACGTTTTTCATTTCCCTTTTCAAGAAAATTATTAGCCTAGGCCTAATTTTCCGTCCAGATCAAGTTCACGAATCACTTCATATTTACCCTTCGTGAGAAGTCTTAACCATTCGATAAAATTGTCAACTTTGTAATGAAGTTTTTTATCGCTCAAACTATAGTACGCTAGTGGCCATTCTCCGCTTTCTGAATTTTCAGATGTCAACCAAACCCAAGCTCCGCCGTTCGAATCCTCTGTCATTAAGCAAAGAAGTGAATCCACTTCATATTCTTTTCCTCCGACTAAATGAATCGTTTTCCCTAAATCTTTGCGGTATTTATTCAAAAAGTTTTTTTGTTTAACATCATCTATGGCATTCATATATAGCCAATATGCGCCATTACCAAATTCTTTTAAAAATATTTTATAGGAAGGTGGAAGTTCTAATTCAAGTGCATTTTCCACTTCTTGAATTTCAGAATCGGATAATTTTGGTCCAATTTCTTTATGCGGTTTAGAATCTGAAGATAATATTGCTATCAATTCTTTCATTTGATCTTCTGTTGTAGAGATCTGTTCAGATTTTTCATTCTTTAAACCGCAAGAAATGAATAGGAGTAAAACCAATAGTAAACTTCCGATTTTTATCATATTCTTTTGAGTTCTTTTTTAGGGATTTAGTTTTTTAAAATGTATTACAACGCCTAGGCTATGATTTCGTTGTGGGGAACGTCGTAGACTTTCCCACTTATGAAATCACGCCGCTTGCTGGTTAATATTATTGTTTTTTGCATGGTACCACAATGAATTATAGCCAATGTTGTAAACAGTTATTTGTATTTATAAAATTTATACTCCTCATAGTTGTCATTCGGAAAATTTGGATCGTAATATTTTATGTACAATGGATAATACTTAGCTAAATATTTTTTTGAATTAAAAATAGGATGGTATTCAACATCTACTTTTTCAGTAACGTACATCTCTATAACATAATTGGGATTATTTATATTTCTCAAAATAATTTGGTAGCATTCAAAATTACATATTTGCCTTTTTTTATCTTTATTCTCTTCTATCAATTGAAAGCTGTTGTCATCTTTATATACTATGTCGTATTCCCCGCTCATTTCAAACCATAATGGTTCGAAAGTAACTTGTTTGTTATTGACTCTGTCAATCCTTCGAATTTTTGAAATTCCATCGGTTATAGTTGAGTCATTATCGAATTCGTCGGTAATGGTGTAGTGGGTGAAATATCCCGGCTGAATAGAAAAGTGAATGCTTTTTTTTCGGTTAAATACAGCTGGTGGTGGAGGTGAAGGCGGTAATGGTCCTGATGTATTTACGCTCCATCTTTTATCGTTATTGGCCTCCCTTTCGATCAGCATATCGGCATATTTTTGCGTTACTACATGATTCATTTTTATAACAAAATGGCCAAATAATTCTTTTGGCTGGTTTTTGTCTTGCCCAACTATAATATTGCCTGCAAGGATCATGGAACAAATTATCAACAATTTTATTTTAGACAAGTCCATTATTTTTTATTTAATAATTAACCACAACGTTGTTGTGTATGGTTATTTGCGTGGTTAAGCCTTAAGGTTAGCAAACAAATCACAGATAGAAAATTCCAGCGGAATTTTCGTAAGTCGGCAGTGAACCAAGCAATTAATTATAAACGGTGTTGTGCTTTCGTTATTTTTGATATTCAAGTTCGTTATTTAATTGTTTAAGTAATTTCCCCATGTAAATTTTTAAATTTTCGTAGGCCAGTTGCTGTCCTTCCATATTATATATCTTTTGTCTTAAGCTATTTAAAATAAACACCTCCTCTTGATAATCCTTTATGGTTTTTGGAATAATCTTAGAATTATTAATATCAATTTTTGTAAAATTCTCATTTTCGGTTCCTTCACTTGCTAATGGCATGTGATCAAAATTTAACATAAAAGGAGCAATTATATTTCTGGTATAATCCAGCATTGCTGTATCCCAGCCTTTATAATTAAAATTGTAATATTTAGTAATAGAATCTGCCAGCTTTTTGTTTTTAATAACTTCTATTTGTTCCGATGAAACAATATTGTTGAATGTTGTTTTGTTTTGGTCGAAGAAAGTTAAACTAAGTATGGGGCTAAAATTTTTTCGAAAGTCCAATAGGTTAGATTCTGAATTTCCAAGAATGACATCTACACAAAAACTCAATTGTTTTGTGTTCTCTTTAATGGTACCCATTTGTGATGTAATGTCAATTAAATCTGATGTTATATCTGCTTGTAGTCTTTCAAGAATGGATTGTTCCTGAGCAATTTTTTTCCGATTTTCATTCCAATTATTGATTGATAATGCAATCAAAATTCCAATGACAACAAGAATAATTTCTCCCACAGCATATTTCAAATACTTTTCAGTTTTTCCCTCTGAAAGCAAGTTTTGTCTAATTTTTCGAAAGAATTTAATCATTAGTGGTTAGTTTCTTTAAAGATATGATATTATTTAAATTGGGAAGTCCGTATAATGAAGGACAACGCTTGAGCTAAGCGTAGTGCGGAAATAAGGAAACATTAAGTTTCCGTCTGCGCACTAAGCTAAAGCTTATTGTTTAGTTTTATTTTTTCTTGTCCATAGCTAAATCCATAAGATTTAGCGACTTCATAAATATACACAGACCTTACGGTTTAGGACTAACCTCCGCATTACGTTTAGGTTTTGTTGTAAAACGTTTTAATCCAGTTTAATTTCAGGGTTTAAGAATGTATAAACCTGTCCACCAATCTTAACAGTTATTACGTCATCATTAATTTTATTCAGAATATCAAATGGATTTTCCAATTCAAGCTTTTTTACAAATAAAACTCGTTGTTGTGATTTATTAATCTGACTATTTCCAATCAATTTCTTCTTTTCAAAAACTCCATGTTTACTTGATTCAACAGATATAGGTGTATCTTTTATTGGTAACGTTGATGACCCACTCATTGCTATTAGGACTATTAAAGAATTTTGGTAATTTCCATAATCACTCCAAAATCCTGGCATTATATTTAAGTTAGAATTGACATTGAATTTTACATTATAAAAATCACCTTGAATTTCATTAAAAGTGCCACTTTCATTAAAAAATAAGTAAGGTAAGAGTCTAAAATATGATTTTTTATAATTTGGATTAATAGCTGCAATTCCATTTGAATTCAATTTGGAGGATAAAATTTCTGATTGTATTTCAGGTCTTGGCAATTGAGATATGCTCGAGCAGGAAACTACAAGTAGTAAAATTAAATATAGTAATCGTTTCAAATTTTCTAAATGTCTTACAACGGTCTCGTGTATGAGCAGTAGCGGATTTAACGCAACTGCTTTTCGGTTTTCAATATACTTTAATTTACACAAAAACAGTTCGAGTTGGCACTCAAACCGCTACTGCTTATACACAATGTTGTGCTTTCGTTATTTTTAAAATTCATTATTACATACTTTACATATTATTTCGTTTTTACCTTAAACTAGTAATGTATCCTATTACATTTATGGCAGGAATACTTATTTTCCATTATTATTGAACATATACCTGTAAATCTTTAAATCCCCATTTTGATCGGGTTTTAATATCAGCAATCCTTTCACTTCAAAGTTTCCACTTTCAGCCGTCTTTGGATCTTTCCAGCTTCCTATATTTCTAGTTCGGGCGATACTATATTCACCTGCCGTGATTACTTCTTCAATGATGAACTGTTCAGCAAAGTCAAGGGATTCAAACCATTTGAAACTTTCTATGATTTCTTTACGGCCTTTAACAATTGGTTTCCCCTCCGGTAAGATCATCGCATCGTCGTGGAAGCAGTCTGCCATCTTTGAGAATGATTTACTGCCCACAGCACTCCCGTATTGATCAAGCACTTCCCTAACGTCCTTTCCTAAGCTGCTTTCTTGCGCATGGGTTAAAGTTATTGATAAGAGGGAAAAAAAAGTTAAAAGTGTAAGTAGTTTTGTTTTCATGTTGAAAAATTTTGTGGTTTATTAAAACTATTCGAATTCTTTCTCAATGTAAGTTAAAAGCTCTCGGCTTATTGTTATTAAATGGCTCCAAAACATGATTTGGTTGATTGTAATGAAGCACAACGGTTTGTGTATGATTAGTGCGGTGGTCAGCACCTAATTTAGTAAACAATAACTGTCTCCGAAAATTCCATAGGAATTTTCCGAATAAGCACTTGCACAAGCAATTAATTATACATGTTGTTAGCCTTTCGTTATTATTTTTATTTCATTTAATAAATTTGTAAGACACTCCGTCTTGCTGAAAAATGAAACTATTGGAAATACAATTATTAGTGTTCTCAAATGTTATTGAGAAATCATTATCAACTCCTACAAATTTAGTTTCAGATATATCTGTAAGTTCCAGATTTTCAAATTCATAGGATAAAAATAATTTATTGTTTTTTATTGTTATTTCAAAATACGAGTCAGAACCAAATGAATACTTTCCAGCGTAGCAGTCTAATAATTCTTTATCTAGAATAAATTTATTAGATATTGAATCTGTTTTAGCTTCCAGTCTCAGAAAGTCAGAAATGGCTGTGTGTAATTTGATTCCCTCATTTCTAAAAGTTTTTATGGATTTAAAATGTTCTTCGGATAAAAAGGAATACTGTGATACTAAGTTTTTATATATTGGGTCATTTACAAAGTACTCAAATGCTTCTGAATTTGATTTTTCAAAATAATAAACCTTGTTAAACCAATTGTAATTATCACTAAACTTGGCAATATTTGAGTTTTCTAAAGTGAGCATTTTTGCATTCCAATCCATTACTATAGTTCTAAATTGAGAATAAATTTTATTTATTTCTTCAAGAATTGGATAAAATTCATTGGGTAGCTTATCAGTATTTTGATTCAACTTAACAACACGATTATTTAGAGTATTTACTTGTGTTGTATTGAAGATTATATAACACAACCCTTGGCCTTTTGAAGGCTTTATGTTTATGTTCTTCATATCTGAATAGTAATCTTTAGTAGTCAAAGAATCAGCCATTACAGATGCTATTAGATTGTCCTTGGTTAAATAATAATTTATGCTGCTGTTTGTGTTTTCAATATTTAATTCAAGTTCCTTTTGAACCTGTAAAAGGTTTGTAATGAATTTATTTTCAACCATTCGAACTTCGTTTTTATTGTTTATAAAAAGCGCTATTAATATTCCAATTATAACAAGTATAATTTCTCCAATGGCGTAAAGAAGATATTTACTCAATTTATTTTCGTCTAATAATTTTTGGCGAATTTTCCTAAAGAATTTTATCATTGATGGTTAGTTTATCTAAAGGTATGGTAATTAAGTTGATAGCGAGATTTTAGATAATGAAGGCTAACGTTTAGGCTATGATTCCGTTGTTGAGATTTGATGTCAATCAAATCGAGCCTGGAATCATGCCGGTCTAATGTACGAAAAGTTTTGAATTGTAGTAAATAAGCTAAATAATGGATTATAGCCCTTGTTAGCTGTAGTTTATTTTATTATTTCGGTTATCCAGTATATTCCCGCTTTTGAATAATCAGGGATTTTTGTTTTGTACACCCTAAACATTGGATTTAAATTACCATTGTTTAATTCAGCTATTACATTCACCATTTCATTATGAAGAAGGTCTTTGTCGGCAAATACAAAAATTTTCAAGTCATCATAAAATTCGGGTGGCTGATTGTCTCTAAACTTTTCAAAATCCGATTTAATATTAGCGATTCCTTTTGAAAAGTCAGTCGATACATTTAAAGGGCTTTTTTTCTTACATAGGTATATATTGAACCCCTTTTGCCATGAAGTCCTGGATAAGGTTGAATCATTTTTTGTTGGTAAGTGAATTCCTTGAGTATTTTGGAAATAGTCAATAAAACTATCGGCTTTTTTAAACATTATATTCCAGTCTTGGTCTCCCTTCTTTTGAAGAGTAAATGACTTCTTATCCTCGGAAATTCTCAGATCGAGTTTGTTATTTTGATCAGGGTCATTAATAATAATTTGGTTTCCAGAAATAGACCAAATTGCTTTTTCTGAATAAAGACTAGAATTTGAAATAAGACTATCCTTTCTAAATTCGAAGGACATAAAACTGTTTCGCTCAATTCTATACCACTTCCCTAACAAATCATCCTTTTGGATATCATCTGTACAGGAAAGAAGAATTAATAAGATTATGTATAGAAATATATTCTTCAAATTACAGCTAACGTTTGGGTAAAGTGAGGTTATCCACTTTATGTTTATTTTGTCCTAAGGTAGTAAATCCTCGATATCTTTGAAAGAATTTGTGGCTACATAGGTATATATTTCTGTGGTCTTGGTAGAACCGTGTCCCAACAACAACTGAATATAACGCAGGTCAGTGCCATTTTCCAAGAGGTGGGTGGCAAAACTATGCCTTAGCATATGTGGGGTCACTTTTCTTTGGATTCCTGCTCTGGACGCAGCCTGGTACACTACTTGTAAAATACTGGAACCGCTATAGGGCCTGCCATTGGGGCCTTCAAACAAATAATGCAGCGGCTTGGTATAGGAATAATAGGATCTCAGGTCCCCGAGCACACTTTTGCTCAATACCGTATATCTGTCCTTGTTCCCTTTGCCCTGGGTCACCTTTATCATCATGCGGTCACTGTCTATATCCTTTATCTTAAGGTTCAGGACTTCTCCCCTTCGCAGACCAGAGGCGTATAGAAGGCCCAAAATGGCCCTGTGTTTCATGTTTTTGGTAGTTTTTATCATGTCCGCCACTTCTTGTTTTGATAGGACCGAAGGCAGTTTTCTTTTTTTACGAGGCCGTTCAATACTATAGAATCTATTGGGCAGCCCCAGGACAATTTCGTAGTAGAATTTAATGCTATTGATGGCCTGGTTGACATAGGAATGGGATTTGCCTTCCCTGACCAGGGAGTGAAGGTAGGAGCGTATGTCCCCTTCGTGCAATTGTTGGGGATCCGTTCCTGCATGGGCCTTGAGGAACTGTTCAAAACAGGAAATATAGGTGCATATAGTGTTTTCTGCGTACATTTTCAGTTCCAGTTTCTGTAAATATTCAGGCGGACAAATAGTTTGTATCCTTATTCTGTCTATTTGGTGGGATGTCGCTTTTTGTTCCTGTTTCCCCGTAGGTAGTTTCTCGAAAAAATGGGCACAGTTCAACCAGGCCACCCCTCTAAAGGTTTTAAAGATCTGGCCGAGGTGGTCCTTGGTATGGGGGATGTGGAACAGTTGGTATTCATTGCTGAAAGAAATGTCCGGTAAGCTCTGGGCCATGGCATTCAATACCTTGTCCGAGTAGAACTGAAGTCCAATCCGGCGCTGTTCACCAATGACAAGATGTTTTAAGGTGATGTTTTTTAATCGGTCCATTAATGATCTTTTATGAAAAAGTAGCTGATATAGAAGTTGTTACGGTATATTATGCGTATATTATTCGAATAATATACTGGTAATGGAAAATGTCAGGAGGTGTAAAAGTTGCCAAAAGGAATTGACCGGAAGGAAGGATAAGCGCTATTGCGATGTCTATTGCAAAAGTGCCCACCAATACCAAGTCACCAAAACTACAGGGGGTACGTTGTTCAGGCAAATCGATAGCCAATTGAAAAAGAACAGGTCCATCCTAAAAGGCTACAACAAATCCGGGATGGCCAAAGTACGGTCCGAAGTGTTGTTGAAGGAAGGGTTCGATCCCAATTTTTTTACCCATTACTGGAAAAATAAAAAGGGGGATGTGTATCTATTTGTGTATGAATACGGATTTTTAAAAAGAAACGATAGGGGAAGGGATAAATATGTCCTGGTACTTTTGCAGGAATATATGAAACCCCCAAAAGCCAAAGCAACTTCCTGAAAAATAAAAAGGATGTGTCAGTTGATAAATTACCGGCAAAAGAACCGATAACTGAATAAATCATGGACTTGTGAAAAAGTCCTAAAACAAAAAAACTCCGGTAATCAGCCGGAGTTTATTCATCAATCAAAAAACGAACAGTCATGATAACTGTTGTTATGGTATGCAAATTACAACTAAATTACCAAGACACCAATAGGGCGGTGGTAAGATTGTAACGTTGCCTTGGGCTAGCCCAAATATGTTTTTAAAATCTTGCTTCTAGAAGTGTGTTTTAATCTTCTGATCGCCTTTTCCTTGATCTGGCGAACGCGTTCCCTTGTAAGGTCAAAAGTCTCTCCAATTTCTTCCAAGGTCATAGAATGCTGTCCTGCAAGACCAAAGTACAAACGGATCACATCCGCTTCCCTTGGTGTTAAGGTTTCCAATGCACGCTCTATTTCCGTACGCAAAGATTCATGCAACAATTCCCTGTCAGGATTTGGAGACTCCCCACTACGCAATACATCGTAAAGGTTAGAATCTTCCCCATCAATCAAAGGAGCATCCATGGATACGTGACGGCCAGAATTCTTTAAAGATTGTTTTACGTCCTCAACAGTCATATCCAATTCTTTTGCGATCTCTTCTGCAGAAGGCTGTCTTTCGTGAGCCTGCTCCAAGAAAGCAAAGGTTTTGTTGATCTTGTTGATAGAACCAATTTTGTTCAATGGCAAACGCACTATACGCGACTGTTCTGCCAATGCCTGTAGAATGGACTGACGAATCCACCAAACAGCATAGGAGATAAATTTAAAACCCCTTGTTTCGTCAAAACGCTGTGCAGCCTTGATCAATCCCAAATTCCCCTCATTGATCAAATCGGGTAGGGTAAGGCCTTGGTTTTGATATTGCTTGGCAACAGAAACGACAAAACGAAGGTTTGCCTTGGTCAATTTCTCAAGTGCGGCCTGGTCACCGGCCTTGATACGTTGTGCCAATTCTACTTCTTCATCTGCTGTAATAAGGTCTACTTTGCCAATTTCTTGCAAGTATTTGTCCAAGGAGGCGGTTTCCCTGTTGGTAACCTGTTTTGTAATCTTAAGCTGTCTCATTTAGGTTTTTCCTTTCTAAAAATTAGATGTGCAATACAAAGACTGCATAAGATTATACGTTGAAAAACTAGAAATGTTACAATTAATTGATATTAATTTCATATTTCGGTCAAAATACCCGCTTTTAAACGTAAAAAGCCCCAACGGGATCCGTTGGGGCTTTACATTTATCTAAATAGATGGAGTCTTAGTCCCTTCTTGGCTTGCGATCTCTATCGCTACCACGTCGGTCACTTCCTCTTCTATCGTTCCCACGATCTTCACGTGGTGGTCTTTCTTTGAAACCTTCTGGTTTTGGCAATAATGCCTTACGGGAAACCTTATCTTTTCTGGTCCTAGGATCCACTCCAAAATATTTCACATCAAATACGTCACCCATGTTTACCACATCGGATACATTTTCTGTGCGTTCCCAAGCCAATTCTGATACGTGCAACAATACTTCGTTCCCTGGGGCATCCATATATTCTACAACAGCACCAAAATCGAGCATCTTAATAACCTTTACTTCGTAAACGCTACCTACAGCTGGTTTGAACATCAAGGAATCAATTTTTGCCAATACAGCATCAATACCATCCTGATTTGTTCCCAAAATTTCAACAATTCCTTCTTCGGTAACAGGATCTTCATTGATAACAATGGTACAACCTGTTTCTTTTTGAAGTTCTTGGATCACTTTTCCACCTGGTCCGATCAAGGCACCAATGAATTCATTAGGAATAGTACGCGTTACCATTTTTGGAGAATGTGGTTTCACATCTTCGTTTGGTGCAGCAATAGTTTCCGTAAGCTTTCCAAGGATATGGATACGACCTGCTTGTGCCTGCTTTAATGCATTTACAAGAATTTCGTAAGACAATCCTTTTACTTTAATATCCATCTGGCAAGCGGTGATCCCGTCTGCAGTTCCGGTTACTTTAAAGTCCATATCCCCCAAGTGATCTTCATCACCCAAGATATCGGAGAGAACAGCATATTTACCTGTGTCACCACCAGAAATCAATCCCATGGCAATACCAGATACTGGTTTAGTCAATTGTACCCCGGCATCCATTAACGCCATAGTTCCGGCACAAACCGTTGCCATGGAAGAAGAACCGTTAGATTCCAATACCTCGGAAACAACACGTACGGTATAAGGACAATCCGCAGGGATCATTCCTTTTAAAGCGCGTTGGGCCAAGTTACCATGTCCTACTTCTCTTCTTGAAGTACCACGCAAAGGTCTTGCCTCACCGGTACAGAAAGGAGGGAAATTATAATGTAGGTAGAATGTCTCCTCACCTTCGTAAGATGGCATATCTATTTTGTTGGCTTCTCTAGAAGTACCAAGCGTTACCGTGGCCAAAGCCTGGGTCTCACCTCTTGTAAAGATGGCAGAACCGTGGGTAGAAGGTAGGTAATCTACCTCACACCAGATAGGTCTGATCTCGTCAGTCTTTCTTCCGTCCAAACGAAGACCTTCATTTAAGGTAAGGTCACGGATAGCGGCTTTCTCTGCTTTTGAATAATATTTGGAAACCAAAGCTCCAAAATCGGCCATTTCCTCTTCAGAAAAAGTGGCTTTTATTTCTTCCTTGATCTCTTGAAAAGAAGCGCTACGTTCATGCTTGGCAGATCCGGCTTTTGCTACTGCATAGACCTTATCATAGGCCATATCATGAATTTTTTGAGCCAATTCTTCGTCTTCCCTTTCGGTATCGTACTCACGTACTTCTTTCTTGCCAAATGCTTCGGCAAGTCTCAATTGGGCAGCACATTGTATTTTGATGTGGTCATGAGCGAATTTAATGGCTTCCACCATTTCTTCTTCACTAATTTCTTTCATCTCACCTTCTACCATCATCACAGAGTCAGCAGAAGCTCCGATCATCATATCGATATCAGATTCTTTTAACTGTGCCCTTGTAGGGTTGATGATGAATTCTCCGTTTACACGACCTACTCTTGCTTCAGAGATGGCACATTCAAAAGGAAAATCTGAAAGTTGTATTGCCGCTGAAGCTGCCAAACCGGCCATTGCTTCTGGCATAACGTCATCGTCATGAGACATTAATTGGATCATCACCTGGGTTTCAGCGTGGTAATCTTTTGGGAACAAAGGACGAAGAACACGGTCAACCAACCTCATGGTCAATACCTCTCCATCACTTGGTCTTGCTTCTCTCTTGAAGAAACCTCCTGGATAACGACCAGAAGCTGCGAATTTTTCACGATAATCTACGGTTAAAGGTAGAAAATCAACATCGCTTTGTTTGTAGTTGGAAACAACTGTACATAATAACATACATTTTCCTGACTGGACAACAACAGAACCATGGGCCTGTTTTGCCAATTTTCCGGTTTCGATAGAAATTTCCCTACCGTCCCCAAGGTCAATGACCTCTTTAAAAACTTTTGGAATCATAAATTTTAATTAGAACCTGCGAATTACAGATTAGTTAAACAATGGTCTTTTCGTCTTACCTAGACGGACTGTGTTGTTGTGTTGTTGTTGTGTGTTGGACCAATGAAAAACTATTTGCAAGCTTTTTGTTTCGCCTCAAATAATTGATTTTGAGGATGTTGTATTGGGTTTTCTTCAGTGTTGAAGTCAACCTATAAAAAAGGGGAAGCTTAGCTTCCCCTTTTAAAATTATTTTCTGATGTTCAATTCTTTGATAATAGCACGATATCTTGTGATATCCTTTTTGATCAAATAATCTAATAGGCTTCTTCTTTTACCTACCAACATAACTAGGGAACGCTCAGTGTTGAAATCCTTACGGTTTCTTTTTAAGTGCTCAGTTAAATGGTTGATTCTGTGTGTGAACAAAGCGATTTGTCCTTCTGCTGAACCTGTGTTCTTCTCAGATTCGCCGTGTTTTTTAAAGATCTCTGCCTTTACTTCCTTAGTTAAATACATTCCAATATTATTTAATGATTTTTATGTATGTGATTGATTTTCAACCAGGGCGCAAAGATAGACTTTTTTTTAGAATCTGTCCGCATCCAATATATTTTTTAGGACACAGATTAAACTTTTTCAAAAAACGGGCGTCCTAATACCAAACGTTAAGAAAATGTTATAGTGGAAGCAGCGACAAACGATCGTACCAGTTAGCTAGCAAAGGAATCGCGAATTGCACATGACATACGTAAATCAATTAAATATAATAAAATGAAAAATAGTCTCAAAATCTCGAATGTAACAGGCGTAGTGCTTATGGCATTATTGGTATTGGCCTCCTGTGCCAAAGATGAATCTCCGGTATTTTCAGAGGAAGCAACCTTTGATGTGGCCGAACTTACGGCCAGCGATGAAGCGGAATTGATTTCGGAAGAAATATCCAATATCGGGGAAGATGTTTATGCCACCGAAGAAATTAAGGCAACTTCTAAGGCCGATTATGCTTCCAATTATCTGCCAGATTGTGTAACCGTTACCACTGTGGTGACCAGTACCTCCAGGGAAACCACTATCGATTTTGGGGAGGGCTGTGAACTGCCCAATGGAAATCTGCTAAGTGGCATTATTTTTATGAGCTATGCGAAGGATATGGACATGGCCACCAAGACCATTGCGCTCTCCCTTGAAAATTTCACCTTTAATGGGGTTGCTGTGGAAGGAAGCTCCAGTTTGGTAAGAATGCGTTCTAATGAAAATGGAAATCCACAGTCCGATGCCGTTGCAAATTACAGCGGGGAATGGCCCGATGGCAGTACCGCCAGCTTTACGGGAAATAGGACCAGGGAATGGATAGAAGGCTTTGGTTCTGGTTTTTGGGGAGATAATGTGTTCCTTATTTCTGGCCAGGGTACATTTACCGGTAAAATGGGGAACGTATTCTCCAAGGAAACTGTAGCCCCTTTAAGACGGGAACTGTCCTGTAGGTTTATTGTAAGTGGGGTATTGCAGTTTTCTAAAAATGATGCTACCGCCAGTCTGGATTTTGGTGATGGTAGTTGTGATGCCAAAGGCCTGCTTACCTATCCCAATGGGGATGAAGAGGAAATCTTCCTAAGAAGATTCAACAGGTAAAGGGTATAAAAAAAGCCCTGATGGTTTCATCAGGGCTTTTCTATTATGCTTGTTTTCTAATGGGATTGTTTTGTATCAAATCTATGTACTGATTGATCTTTCTTTTGAGATCCCTTCTATGTACAATGAAATCTAAAAATCCGTGTTCCTTCAGAAATTCTGCAGTTTGGAAATCTTCCGGCAATTCTTTTCCGGTGGCTTCTTTTACTACTCTAGGGCCAGCAAAACCAATTAAGGCACCTGGTTCTGAAATATTGATATCTCCCAACATCGCATAGGATGCAGTGGTACCTCCTGTTGTAGGATCTGTACATAAGGAAATATAAGGTAGTCCGGCTTCTGCCAATTGAGCTAGTTTAGCCGATGTTTTGGCCAATTGCATCAAAGACAGGGCGGCTTCCATCATACGGGCACCACCAGACTTGGAGATCATGACAAAGGGTAATTTATTTTTGATGGAATAATCAACTCCCCTTGCTATTTTTTCTCCCACAACACTACCCATGGAACCACCGATAAAGGCAAAATCCATACAGCAGATCACAACATCCTTGCCCATAGATTTACCTACCGCCGTTCTTACGGCATCCTGCAGACCTGTTTTGGCCTGTGCAGCTTTCAATCTTTCAACATACTTTTTGGTATCCTCAAACTTCAAAGGATCCTTGGATGTCAATTTTGCGTCCAATTCCTTGAAGGTATTGTCATCAAACAAGATTTGAAAATATTCCTTGCTACCGATCCTTACGTGATAATCATCTTCTGGACTTACATAAAAGTTTTTGGCCAGTTCATCTGCCTCTACAATTTTACCTGTGGGAGATTTGTACCATAATCCTTTTGGGGTGTCCTTCT
Source organism: Sediminicola sp. YIK13 (assembly GCF_001430825.1). Classification (GTDB taxonomy): domain Bacteria; phylum Bacteroidota; class Bacteroidia; order Flavobacteriales; family Flavobacteriaceae; genus Sediminicola. The sequence goes on from NZ_CP010535.1 coordinate 69,947, forward strand.
TCTGATCTGTGGCAGTCTGTATTCCTTTTTCCTTTCTTTTAAACCAAGACGACATAGGCTGAATATTTAATTTAGACCGTTACCGGATCTTATAATGTATTAACGTTATTTAAATCTTCAAAAGCTTTTTTCAATCTTTCAACAAATGTTTTTTCACCTTCGCGCAACCATACTCTTGGGTCGTAATACTTTTTGTTGGGCTCGTCCGCTCCGTTTGGATTTCCGATCTGTGATTGTAAATAGTCTTTTTTTCCTTGGATGTAATCTCTGATCCCTGTTAGGAAGGCGTATTGTAGATCTGTATCAATGTTCATTTTGATAACACCGTAGCTGATACCTTCACGGATTTCTTCAACTGTAGATCCAGAACCACCATGGAATACAAAATCGATGTGATTGTGCTCCACGTTGTATTTTTTAGAGATATACTCCTGTGAGTTCTTTAATATTTTTGGGGTCAGTTTTACGTTACCTGGCTTGTAAACCCCATGCACGTTTCCAAAAGCAGCTGCAATAGTGAATCTTGGGCTAATTTTGGAAAGCTCCTCATAAGCGTAGGCCACCTCTTCTGGTTGGGTGTACAATTTAGAATCATCCACATCCGTGTTGTCAACACCATCTTCCTCACCACCGGTGATTCCCAATTCTATTTCCAAGGTCATTCCCATCTTGCTCATTCTAGCAAGATATTTTTTGCAGATTTCGATATTCTCTTCAAGAGGTTCCTCAGAAAGATCAATCATATGGGAGCTGTACAATGGCTTGCCTGTTTCAACAAAATGTTTTTCACTGGCATCCAAAAGGCCATCTATCCAAGGCAATAATTTCTTGGCACAGTGGTCTGTATGCAATATTACGGTAGCGCCGTAAGCCTCAGCTAATTCATGTACATGCTTGGCACCGGCCACAGCACCTAATATGGCTGCTTTTTGTCCGTCGTTGGACAAACCTTTACCAGCGTTGAACTGGGCTCCTCCATTAGAGAATTGTATGATAACTGGGGCATTTAAACTGGCAGCGGTTTCTAGAACACCATTGATAGTGTCAGAACCAATTACGTTGACTGCGGGTAATGCAAACCCTTTTTCTTTTGCGTAGTTAAAGATTGCTTGTACTTCATCACCTGTAGCAACTCCTGGTTTAATATTATGCGCCATAATTTTTTATGTATTTGTTTCTATGATTGGAATGCACAAAAGTAATAAAATTATTAGCTCTAAAAAGGATAATTTATACCTATGTTGAACACGGCGTTGCCAAAATTGTAGTCCCGGAACCATCTTTTGGCAGGTTCTTCTGCCGGATTATACGTTTTAAAACCAGTGTCTAAGCGAAAAACGAAGTAAGTAAAGTCGTAACGCAGGCCAAAACCGGTGCCAAGGGCAATATCACCAAAAGAACTTAAATTGTTAAATGTGGCCTCGGTGTTCTCCACATCATCAAAAACATTCCATATGTTGCCGGCATCGGCGAAAAGGGCTCCCTTAACATCCCCTGCAATAGGGAATCTGTATTCCAAATTAAAGGCCAGTTTAAGGTTGGCCTCGTTAAAATCATTTAAATTTTCCGTCGTACCGGGGCCTAGGGAATATGCGTTCCAAGCCCGGTTATCATTGGAGCCGCCGGCAAAATAACTACGTACAAAGGGTACGTTCTCAGAATTGCCATAAGGGATGGCCAATCCAAAAAAGCTTCTAAAGGCAATGACATTGGTTCGGGAAAGGTCCCAGTGTTTAATATAGTCGAATTCTGTTTTAAAGTATTCGGAGTAGGGGACTCCAAACACCAAATTTTTACCATTGTCATTTTGACTGAATGGGATTATATTTTCTAGGGCAGACAATAGGGCGCCGGCACTCTCAAATTTCATTCTAAATTGATAAAATTCGTTATCGGTGATGCCCTGTTTGTTGTTTTTGGTGAAGGTGTAATTACCAGCAAAGATCAGGTTGTTTTCTGTTAGCCTCACCCTACGCTCTTCCAGGCTGCGAACATCACTGAAATTGTTTGACGATAGGTTAAAACGTCCCTCCTCCAGAACCGCTTGGGTGAAACCTCTGGTCCCATCCGGGATGCTCAATTGAAGATTGTCCTCTTCAAAAAATTCGGAGACCGTAGGGTCAGATTCAAAAGCACCAAGGGCAATGTTGTTGAGCCGGTCAAAACTATTGTTGTAAACATTGTAAAACCGATCCTGGTTCAAATTTCTAACATACTGTATATTGATCAGTTCAATGTTGTGCCTTTTAGATTCTGTAGGAGACCAGTTGTACCCATAAATAGTGTTCAGGGTGTTTTTGTCCAAGCCTATATTTTTTTGAAAGCTGGTCCCTATAGAAATTTTGGTCTGGGGCAACATATAATAAGGAATGATCTTGTTGGTGCTAATAAAGGGGAGCCACAGCCTAGGGAAATTTAGATTGATGTCCCCACCTATTTCAGTAACGTACTTTTCATCGGAGAGGGAGGCGTCACTTAAAAGTCCCACGGACCCCCTCGCTGAAAAACTCAGGGTTTCTGCGCCTCCAAATACGTTTCTGGTCACCAAAGAAGAACTGAATGCCAGACCGGCATATTGTATGTTGGAATGGGTGACATCCGTATCCAATTGCAGGGAGTATTTGGGCCTTGCAGAGAGATAGATATTGGCATCTATCTTACTCTGGGTGCTGTCCACAATAAAATCAATATTCGGGTATTTAAACGTATTTAGGTTGGCAATTTGCCTATAGGTGCGTATTCTGTCCAGTTCCCTATAAATACTGTCTTTTTTGATAAAGATGGCGTCCGTGAGCGCTTTTGGCTTGTAGCGCAACTTACCTTGGTAGTAGATGGTGTAATTGTTATAATCAATAGATTGCAGGGAGTCCTCATTCGTATCAAAAAGGTAATCGGCATATATATTTACCTTCTTGAACCGATGCACGTAATATTTGGAAGTGGTCACCGTGTTCTCATCACGTTTCCTTAGATCTTGAATGCTCATTTCCACATCCAATTTCTGGTCATCGCTGGCCTTTGTGGTGTCCCTGAGTATCTCGTAGGAAATGGAGCTTTCCTGAAAACCATAGATCCCGGTATTTCTGAAAATATTGGTAAGACGCTCCCGCTCGTTGTTGAAATCTGCAATATTGAACTGTCTTCCCCTTTTTACCAAAGAGTTCTTGGCATTTAACTGGTAGATGGAATCAACGGCCGGAGATGATATTTTTTTAGAAAAGCTATCAATAATAAAGGGGTTCCCCAAGGTTAACTGGTAGTCTATGGCCGCGCGCTGCTTTCTTTTGCTGCTGTCCAATTCATACGTGGCATTGGCGTTAAAATAACCTTTGCCACCATAATAGGCTTTAAGGCGCTCCAGGGATTTTCTTGTTCTGGAGGTGTCAATAATCACCGGGGCTTCCCCAATTTGTTTTAACCACTCGCTATACCCTTTCACCATAAAGGATTCGCCCAGTCTGGCCACTTGTTTTTTGGACAAAAGGTTGTTGAGGCGCTCTTCTCTTTTGTCGTTTTTGTGGAGCCAAGCCTGATAGGAGGAATCCGGATTCTTTTTTGCTAGATTGTAAAGGTGCAGTCGCAAGGGATATCCCAAGAGTGCGCTGTTCGGTTTTTGAAAGATAAGACTCTGGGCATCCTCACTGTTGATTTTTTCCCCATCGGCATGAATGGAGTTTTTGGTGAGCAAAAGCTCATCATCTTCAACCCTTTTAAGCGCATTGCAAGAGGTGATTGCGATACCTAGCAATAATAAACCTATTTTTGCAGTGTGATTTTTTAAACTAAAAGGGGTCCTCATAGGGATCAAAAATACATTATTTGTATGGTTGTTAAAAGCCAAATAAAATTTATAAAAAACCTACAGCAAAAAAAGTACCGAAATGAACATAAGTTGTTTGTTGTAGAGGGTATTAAGTTGGTCCGGGAGCTGTTGGATTCGGATTTTGAGGTCTACGGAATTTATACGACAGATCTCGGTTTGTTGCAGGATACCGAGGATGTGGAGCACATTTCGGAATCGGAACTTCAGAAAATGAGCGGTCTTAAGTCGCCCAATAAGATTTTAGCTGTTTTCCATTTTCCAACCGAAAGGGAGCTTAAGGTTGCGGATTGGACCGTAGTGCTCGATGATGTTAGGGATCCCGGTAATTTGGGGACCATTATTCGTTTGTGCGATTGGTTTGGAATTGATCGATTGGTGTGCTCTCTGAATACGGTAGATTGTTTTAATCCGAAAACGCTACAGGCCACCATGGGATCTGTTAGTAGGGTGAACATCATATATACCGATGTAATCCAATTTCTTAAAAAAACAGAAGTGCCCGTTTATGGGGCCTTTATGGACGGTACTACCGTTTATAAGGAAGCGTTTCCCGAAAAGGGGATACTGGTCATGGGGAATGAGGCCAATGGCGTAAGTGCTGAGGTGGAAGCCTTGATCGCTAAAAAAATTGCTATTCCGCAATTCGGAAAAAGTAATACGGAAAGTTTAAATGTCGCCACGGCCACGGCGATCCTTTTAAATGAAATAAGAAGAGGGTAGGATATGCCTTATTCAAAGGTGAAATTCACAAAAAGCCCTCTTGTTTTCATAGATTCTATATTCCCTGTCCATGCGCTATTGGGGTCATTGTCCCTAATAAGCTCATCTGTAAGGCCAAATACGCCTCTAATGGAAGGTGTAAATTTAAAGTACTCCGTATAAAAATCGATTCCAAAACCCATTTCATAGGCATAGGTATTCTTTTTCATTCTAAAAGTACCACTGCTGTTGTCATCCAGACTTTCTTCATTACTACCTAAATTTAAGGAGGTAGAAACCCCGCCAATTAAGAATGGTTTCCAGTTGCCCAATCTTCGGGTGCTGACCTTTAATAAGAGTGGAAAATTCACATAGGTAGACTTTACTTCCCTGATAGCCTCATTTTCACTTGTGAATCCGGGAAACCCAAGGGTACGTGACGTATAGGTAAGCCCAGGTTCAAATCTGAGGTCCAAGAACTCGTTGAACCGCAACTCTCCGATGAGCCCAACATTAAAGCCCATGGATTTTTGTGTCAAGACATCCCCAAGGTCGTTTTTATAATCAAACTTAAAATCGTACTGGTTAAAACCGAGATAGTATCCCCAATTTAACGGGTGTTTATCTTCGTTTTCCAAGTTCATTACGGGTTTCTCATTGAACTGTGCCCTAGTGGCAAAGCTGCATAGCAATACTCCCAGCAAGAGAAAAAATTTAATCTTCATACGCCTATTTTGTAGCAACATATATGGATGCGACCCCAAAGGTTTGGGGTTTGTTCACTACTCCTATAAACCCAATTTTTTGTAAAATATTGTTGAACTCCTGACCATGTGGAAAAACGGCAGCCGATTCGGATAAATAAGCATAGGCAGAATCGTCCTTGGAGAACAAACGTCCTATTTTGGGAAGGATGTTTTTTGTGTAAAAGTGATACCCTTGTTTAAAAGGGGTTTTTGTGGGTACGGACGTCTCCAAGACCACAAAGGTGCCTCCGGGTCGTAAAACGCGGTAGATCTCTGCCAATCCCTTCTCGAGATTGTCAAAATTTCTTACCCCAAAGGCTACGGTAACGGCGTCAAAGGAATTTTCCTTGAAGGGAAGATCTTCACTGTCGCCTACCACCATTTCTATGGTGTTTGCCAGCATCTTCTCATTGATCTTCTTTTTGCCTACTTCCAACATGCCCGCAGAAATGTCCAGGCCTACTATTTTATTAGCACCGGTCTGTACCAAGTTTATGGCCAGGTCTCCAGTGCCGGTGGCAATATCCAATATGCTCTGAGGTTGTTTTTTCTTCAATATGGCAACGACACGTTTTCTCCATTTTATGTCGATCCCGAAGGAGATGACCCTGTTAAGGCCGTCATAATTCGTAGAAATCGTATCAAACATTTTTGTAACCTGTTCTTTTTTCCCGAGGGAAGAATCCTTGTATGGGGTTACCTTTTTACTCATAACAACAATTTTTGGCAAAGATACTATAAAGACGCAATCTTGGGGGTAGATCGTTTAGTTTATCCAATAAACCGATATCTCGTTGCTAATTACTTTGTTAATTAAATAGGATGAGTATAAATTTATGTAATTTTGCAGTGCAGAATATGTAAAAATTTTTCATTAAAAAGCCGGTGGATAGCGAATGTGTCGCTCTTGGAAAATTATCTTTTGTTGGGATGTGTCGTCGGCGATGACCCAGATTTATGAAAAAACAAGTTAGTTAACGAATGAAAATTATAATTGCGGGAGCAGGTGAAGTAGGTTTTCATTTGGCAAAGTTACTCTCATACGAATCTCAGGATATCACCCTGATAGATACCAACAAGGAAAGCTTGGCCTATGCGGATAGCCATTTGGATATTCGTGTTCTTAAAGGCGATGCTACTTCCATTTCGGTTTTGAAGGATGCACAGGTAGATCGTTCTGACCTGGTCATAGGGGTAACGGCATCTGAAACCACCAACCTTACGTTGTGCCTGTTGGCAAAGCAGCTGGGTTGCAAAAGGACCATCGCCAGGATTTCCAATGCGGAGTTTATTCACAATAAGGATGAAATAAAATTTTCCGAATTGGGGATTGATGAACTAATTTCCCCTGAAGCCCTAGCGGCAACGGAAATTCAACTGTTGTTGAACCAATCTGCTTTTAACAATACCTATGAATTTGAGAATGGTGCTTTAATAATGGTGGGGGTCTCCTTGCCCAAACAGGCTCCCTTTATTGGTAAAATGGTGAAGGATGCAGCAAATATATTCCCAGAACTACACTTTATGCCCATTGCCATTCAGCGCACCGGTACACAATACACTTTAATTCCCAGAGGGGACACTGAATTTAAATCGGAAGACCAGGTGTATTTTATCACCAGTAGGGAAGGGGTAGATGAGTTGTACAAATTGACAGGAAAGGAAAAGACCGAAATTAAGAATGTGATGATTCTGGGTGGGAGCAAGGTGGGTTATAAAACCGCCAGGGACCTTTGCATCAATAAGTTCAACGTAAAATTGATAGAAAAGGATAAGGAAAAGGCTTTTGATCTTGCCGATGACCTCCCCAATGCCCTAATTATTAATGGGGACGGAAGGAACGTGGAATTGTTGGAAGAGGAAAACCTGGAAGCTATGGATGCCTTTGTAGCGGTTACGGGTAATTCGGAAACCAATATCATGTCCTGTCTGGTGGCCAAATCCAAGAATGTCAAAAAAACCATCGCCTTGGTGGAAAATATGGATTACTTCCAGTTGTCACATTCCATTGGAATAGACACCCTTTTAAATAAAAAGCTGCTTGCGGCAAACAATATATTTAGGCACATACGAAAAGGAGAGGTCGTGGCGCTTACCAGACTCAACAACCTCAATGCGGAGATTCTGGAATTTATAGTGAAACCCACATCCCAGGTCAATGGTAAGAATATTAAGGATCTCGATTTTCCCAGGGAAGCCACTATTGGTGGAGTTATCAGAGAGGGAAAGGGAGTTATCGCCTTGGGTGATTTTAAAATAGTGCATGGGGACAGGGTAGTGGTATGTTGTTTGCCAAGTGCTATTCCCAAAATAGAAAAGCTATTTTTATAGGATGGCCTTAAATTCCAAAATAATCATCCACCTTATGGGACTGCTGTTGCTCTGCAATGGCTTCTTTATGCTCATGGCCGCTTTGGTAAGTGGTATTTATGAGGATGGGGTGACCTTGGATATTACCTTGGCGGCCATAGTTACTATGTTGGTAGGGGTCATGTCCATGTTTTTCACCAGGGCCCATAAAAAGGAAGTAAAGCGCAAGGAGGGATATATTATTGTAACCTTTGGCTGGTTGGTGATGTCCGTCTCCGGGATGTTGCCCTATTTGTTCTCCGGTGCCATACCCGATGTTACCAATGCCTTTTTTGAAACCATGTCCGGCTACACTACCACGGGAGCATCCATTATGGACGACATAGAGATTATGCCCGAAGGGATCTTGTTCTGGCGTAGTCTTACCCATTGGATAGGGGGGATGGGGATCATTGTCCTTGCCATAGCTATCTTGCCTTTATTGGGTATTGGGGGAATGCAGCTGTTTGCTGCCGAAGCGCCCGGGCCAAGTGCAGATAAGCTCCATCCGAGGATTACCGATACCGCGAAAAGATTGTGGCTTATCTATTTTAGCTATACCGTTGCTGAAACTATTTTACTGAAGCTGGCAGGGATGTCTTTTTTTGATGCCATCAACCATTCTTTGGCCACCTTGTCCACTGGAGGTTTCTCCACAAAAAATGCCAGTTTGGCGTATTGGAACGATCAACCTCTTATACAATATATTGTAATCCTGTTCATGTTTTTGGCGGGAAGCAATTTCGTATTGAGTTATTATGCCTTTAAAGGAAAGGTACAGAAGGTATTGAAAGATGAAGAGTTTAAGTACTATACTATTTTTGTCATTAGTTTTACCGTCGTATCTGCCTTGGTCATTTATTTTAAAGCAAACGTGCCCATATCGGATTACCAACCAATGGTCTTAGGTCATGCAGAGGCAGCTTTTAGGCATGCCCTCTTTGCTGTGGTTACCGTTATCACGACCACGGGATTTGTTTCAGCTGATTTTACGAGTTGGACACCCTTTTTGACCATCTTCTTTTTTGGTTTATTTTTCTTGGGAGGATCGGCAGGTTCAACAGCTGGTGGTATTAAAGTGATGCGACATTTATTGATCATCAAGAATGGCCTCCTCGAATTTAAAAGGACCCTACATGTCAATGCTATTATCCCGGTGCGATACAATAACAAGACCGTAAAGGAACACATCGTTTACAACATCATCGCCTTTTTTGTGCTGTACATGCTCTCCTTTATTATTGGGGCTTTGGGCTTGGGGTTCATGGGACTAGATTTTGATTCGGCCATTGGGGGTGCTGCATCTTCCTTAGGGAATGTGGGACCAGCATTGGGGAGCCTAAATCCATTGAGCAACTTTAATTCCCTGCCAACCATAGGCAAATGGTGGTGCTCATTTTTGATGTTGTTGGGGAGGTTGGAACTTTTTACGGTTCTCATTCTGTTTACTCCCTATTTTTGGAAGAAGATATAACATAAAAAAAGCCTGCATCAGCAGGCTTTTTTTATGCAATGTATTTTATCTTTTCTAAACCACAGCTTTTATTCTTGCCATAGCGTCTTTAAGTTCCTTTTCTGAGGCTGCATAAGAAATACGGATACAGTCTGGGTTACCAAAAGCTTCTCCTGTCACTGTAGCCACGTTGGCATGTTCCAATAGGTACAGTGCAAAATCTGAGGCATTGTTGATGGTAGTGCCTTTTAAGGTCTTACCAAAGAAGCTGGAAATATTTGGGAACACATAAAATGCACCTTCAGGGACATTTAATTTAAACCCTTCTATTTCACCCAAAAGTCCCAAAACCAAATCGCGCCTTTTGTGGAACTCATCGATCATGTATTGTATTTTGCTTACTGGAGCTTCTAGGGCAGCAATGGTAGCACGTTGTGCAATAGCATTGGCACCACTGGTAATCTGTCCTTGAAATTTGGTACATGCCTTGGCAATCCAATCTGCTGCACCAATATAACCAATACGCCATCCGGTCATCGCAAAAGCCTTGGATACACCGTTAACAGTTATGGTTCTTTCGTACATACCGTCAATTGAGGCAATGCTAGAGTGACCACCTATAAAGTTGATATGCTCGTATATTTCATCAGAAACGATAAAAATGTTCGGGTGTTTTCTCAAAACAACGGCAAGTCCCTCTAATTCTTCCTTGCTGTATACAGATCCACTTGGATTACATGGAGAGCTGAACCAAATCATTTTGGTCTTTGGGGTAATAGCTGCTTCCAGCTGTGCCGGAGTCATTTTAAAATCACTCTCAATGGTCGTAGGAACTTCTACGGGCACCCCTTCGGCAATCTTTACAATATCACTATAGCTCACCCAATACGGAGCAGGTAATAACACCTCGTCCCCTTGGTTCAACATCACCATCGCAACATTGGCCAAGGACTGCTTGGCCCCCGTGGAAACCACAATCTGGTTGAGGTTGTATTCCAGGCCATTGTCCCTTTTAAACTTATTGGCAATTGCCTGTTTAAGATCTGCATAACCGTCTACAGGAGAATAGCTGCTGTAATTGTCATCTATCGCCTGCTTGGCAGCTTCTTTGATAAAATCAGGTATATTGAAATCTGGTTCTCCTAAACTTAGTCCAATGATGTCCTTGCCTTCATTTCTAAGTTCCCTTGTTTTGGCAGCCATCGCCAAGGTGGCCGATGTTGCCATGTTTGTAATCCTTTCGGATAAATGATTCGTCATTCGTAGATTAAATTTACTGGTACTGTAGATTAGGTTTTTTACCCAATTCCTTTAAATGTTTGAAGTGCGAAATTATAGCTTTTCTTGTAGTTTTATATTCGTTGTACGGTAAATTAAACTCTTTTGCTGTCTGTTTAACAATTTTGGAGATTTTTGTGTAATGTACGTGGCTGATATTTGGAAAAATATGGTGCTCAACCTGATGATTCAAGCCCCCTGTAAACCAGTTGACAAGTCGGTTTTTGGTCCCAAAGTTCACTGTAGTGAACAATTGATGGATGGCCCATGTGTTTTTCATGGTACCACTTTGGTCCGGTAACGGTGTCTGTGCATCATTGACAATATGTGCCAGTTGGAAGACTACACTCAACACAACTCCTGCCACATAGTGCATAATAAAGAATCCCAATAAAATTTTCCACCAGGCAATATCCAGAACCAACATGGGTAATACGATCCAAATGGTCGCATAAATTATTTTAGTGATTACCAAGGTGCTCCAATTTGTTGCCGGACTTGGTAATTTACCATAGGATAATTTGCGCTTCATGTAGCGGTACATTTGTTGGAAATCTGTTGTGATGGCCCAATTGAAGGTAAGAAGCCCATAAAGCAGTACAGAATAGAAATGTTGGAACCTATGGTATTTGCGCCATTCGGCGTGTTTAGAAAATCTAAGGATGCGTCCTGCTTCCAAATCCTCATCGTGTTCATGGATGTTGGTGTAGGTATGGTGCAGAACATTGTGCTGTACCTGCCAGTTGTAAACGTTTCCTGCCAAGATATAGATGCTGCTCCCCATGATCTTGTTTACCCACTTTTTGGTGGAATAGGATCCGTGGTTTCCATCGTGCATCACATTCATTCCAACCCCTGCCATTCCAACACCCATGATGATGGTCAGCAATAGATTTGCCCAATTAGGCAAGCCCAAGGTTAAAATTAGAAAGTAAGGTGCGAGAAACAGGGCAAACATTACCGCTGTTTTAAGATGTAACCGCCAATTTCCGGTTTTTTTTATGTTGTTCTCTTTAAAATAGTCGTTTACACGCTTATTCAAGGTCCTAAAAAATTGGGTAGAATCCTTCCTTGAAAAGCGAATGGTTTCTTTATCCATGAAGTATATTTTTTGTAAAGATAACATAAATACGAACTAAAATTGCCAAAATGATATTTTACAACGCCCGTATTGTGCTATTTTTACCAAAAATTTAACCCGAAATTATGGCTGTTGACCTCATATTTAAATATTTCCCCACCCTTTCCGACGAACAGAAAGACCAGTTTGCCAAACTACAGGAGTTGTATCAAGATTGGAACCAAAAGATAAATGTGGTGTCCAGAAAGGATATAGATGAGTTATACCTGCGCCACGTCCTTCATTCTTTGGCCATTGCCAAGGTGCAGCAGTTTAATCCAGGTACCACCGTATTGGATGTGGGCACAGGCGGCGGATTTCCAGGAATTCCGTTGGCCATTCTCTTTCCAGAAACACATTTTACCCTGGTAGATGCCATTGGCAAAAAAATTAAGGTTGTCGAGGAAGTGGTAGATGGCTTGGGGATCACCAATGTCACCGCTAAAAATATGAGGGTGGAGGAATTAAAGGAGCAGTTCGATTTTATTGTAAGTAGAGCTGTTGCTGCCATGCCCACTTTTGTGCATTGGGTAAAAGGGAAGGTCAAAAAGAACTCTGTCCACGAACGCAGAAATGGCATTCTGTATCTAAAAGGCGGGGATTTAACAGAGGAATTAATGGACTACAAAACGGTAGAAATAATAAATTTGCCCGACTTCTACGAAGAGGATTTTTTTGATACCAAGAAAGTGGTATATCTACCAATGAAATTTAAGGGTTAAGACCTATAGGCTTAGTAAATTGTAATAGGATTCCCTGCAATTTTTGGCATAGGTTCTTATAAAGTCGCCAATTTGACTAAAGAAATTGATAATCTTGGTTACGATACTTACGCTGTGCATTTCTTCCATAATGAATTGGTTTTGTTGATCTAAGGTTACTTTAGTAACGTAAAATTCTTCAGAAAATTGTCTTTAATGGAGCGTTTTTTCGCAAACGTCAGTTGATGTTTTTGTCAAGTGAAGACTGGACATAAAAAAATCCGCTAGGAGAAAAACACCTAGCGGATCTATATATTAAACTATCAGATAATTATTCTCCCAAGAAAGGGTATCTATAATCTTCTGGAGTTACAAAAGTCTCTTTGATCAATCTTGGGGAAACCCATCTTAGAAGGTTCTGTGGCGAACCTGCTTTGTCATTGGTTCCCGATGCTCTTGCTCCACCAAAAGGCTGCTGTCCTACAACCGCACCTGTTGGTTTGTCATTGATGTAGAAGTTCCCGGCACAATTTTGTAATGCTTTGGTGGCCTCCTCAATGGCGTAACGATCTCTGGACAATACAGCACCTGTAAGGGCATATTCAGAGGTAGAATCCACTAATTTTAGCGTTTCGGACCAATCTTTGTCCTCGTAGACATAAATTGTAACCACAGGGCCGAACAATTCCGTTTCCATGGTCGTGTATTTGGGATCAGTGGTCAAGATAACCGTTGGCTCTATAAAATATCCTTTGGATTTGTCATAACCTCCACCAGCTATTATTTCTGCATTTTTGTCTGCTTTCGCCTGGTCTATGTATTTGGCCAATTTGTCAAAAGATCCTTCGTGGATAACAGCGGTAATAAAATTGCTCATATCCTCTGGAGTTCCCGGTTTTTTCATAGACGCCAAATCTGCTTTTACAAAGTCCAAAATTTCTTTGGAGGTAGATTTAGGTAAATACACCCTGGATGCGGCACTACATTTCTGTCCCTGGAATTCAAATGCACCTCTAACAATTGCTGTGGCCACTTGTTTTGGTTTGGCAGTAGGATGTGCAAGGATAAAATCCTTTCCTCCAGTTTCACCTACAATTCTTGGGTAGGTCTTATAGGTGTGGATATTGTTTCCTATTTGTTTCCAAATTTCTTTGAATACATGTGTAGAACCTGTAAAGTGCAACCCTGCAAAATCTGGACTGGCCAAGGCAGTTTCGGTAATCATCACCGGATCACCATAAACAACATTGATTACCCCGTCAGGAAGACCTGCTTCCTTGAAAATATCTACGATTACCTTAGCAGAAAAAATTTGGCTGTCACTAGGTTTCCATAAGACCACATTCCCCATCATGGCAGCACTTGCAGGTAGGTTCCCGGCAATAGCAGTAAAGTTGAAAGGGGTGATGGCGTATACAAATCCTTCCAAGGGTCTGTATTCTACCCTGTTCCAGATGCCTTCGGCAGAATCTGGCTGCTCTTCGTATATCTGCGTCATGTATTCCACGTTAAAACGAAGGAAATCTATAAGTTCACAGGCAGCGTCAATTTCAGCTTGAAAGATATTCTTGGATTGCGCTATCATGGTAGCGGCGTTTATTTTTGCACGGTAAGGTCCAGCAATAAGTTCAGCAGCCTTTAAAAAGATGGCCGAACGTTGTTCCCAGGTAAGATTGGCCCAAGCCTCTCTAGATTCCAACGCATTTTCAATAGCTTTGGAAACATGCTTTTTTTCTGCCAAATGGTATTGGCCAACAACATGCTTGTGGTCGTGTGGAGGGGACATCGGTCTGGTGTTGCCAGTTTTAATTTCCTCACTACCAATATATAGTGGTACATCCACATTTCCGTCGAAATAGGTCTTGTATTGTTTTAGAACGGCTTCCCTCTCTGGGGTTCCTGGAGCATAGCTTTTTATCGGCTCGTTAATTGCTGTGGGGACTTGAAAAAATCCTTTACCCATGGTGCTTTTATTTTAAGTTATAAATCGCATCAAATATACTAAATGAAAAATCTACTAAAAACTAAAATGGAGTAAATCAGGAATTTAATTCAAGGCAAAAGGGGCGCTGAATTTAAAAGTGGGTACGTATACCCTGAATTTTTCTGTAGAAGTGAAATTTACCATGTTGTAGTGACCCTTCATGGCTCCTATTGGGGAGGCTAAAAGACATCCAGAACTGTAGGTGTGGGACTCTCCGGGTTTAATGACCGGTTTTTTGCCAATTACCCCTTCCCCGTCCAGAATTTCCAACTCGTTAAGGGCGTCGTGAATTCTCCAATGACGAGAAGTCAATTGAACTGAATCCTTGCTCTGGTTTTCAATGGTAATGGTGTAGCCAAAGGCAAAATGCATCTTGTAGTTTTTGAAGAAAGTGCCTTCAAAACTAGTGGATACTGAAATCTTAATGCCTTTTGTTACTTGGGTAATCATAATCTTTTTATAGATATAAATGGTTCCTGTAAACAGTATTCCTACTTAAAACGCAGCTAAAATAAAGAAAACTATGTTAAGTATCAGATATTTAACAAAAGTTTTGAATCTTCCCTGCCCATAAAAGTTTCGCATTGATTTCTAAAAGTAGACAGAAAAAAAGAAGAAAATTCCAATCCCTATCTATCTCAAAATAAAGTCTATAGTGAAACTAATGTGGGGCAAGATAAACAACAATGACCGAACGTGAAAGCTAAAGATGAGATGTTCGATGTAAATATGCTTTTTTCTGACATACATCGGCCAATTGAACAATGCCAATACAGGTAAAAAGAAAAATATGGAAAAAGGAGTTTTGGAAATGAGAAAATTTATAAACATCCTGGGCCTATCAATCGCCTTAAGATAGTTCCTTCCAAGATCAAATGATTTTCTGTTCTGATACTATTCTGGGATATTGAATTCTTCTTTAGCGGGAGTGCATCTTTTTGTGCGCTCATTCTTTGTAAGCGTAATGAAGAAATAAGTCTGGAGGTAGAAAGTATCAAAATAGGAATACCTGCCTTTGGGGGATTAGGTTGGTAACTGTTGCCTTTTGGCTTTTGGTTGATTACAATCAAATTCTAGTTACTGATATTTCTGGAATTGGTTGAGCCGATGCCAATAATACTATCATATAAATCTCCGAAATTTCTATAGTATACCAATATCAAATAATTGTTTTCTGTAAAATGAAAATTACCGGAAACGGTATTGAGGTCAACGGTGCCATCCGCTCTTTTGATAACGTATTTGTAGTTGTGGAAGCCTTGTTTCATTTTAATGACGGCCTCCATATATCCACTTTCGTCATTGTAGGTCATTTTGTTTTCGTTCGTCATCTCATAATTGTTGAATTTGCCAAAGACATATACTTCATCCAGACCAATTTCGGGCGTGTAGGGCAAGAAGAAGTGGATGTTCGTATATTCTGCCTCCCTGGACGGATCGTCACCTTGAAGGGTTCTGATGGCAAAATCTCCATTGATGTCTGGGAAGTATGTGTATGGACGCTGGTCCCTAAAGATATTTGGGAAGAGATAGTGGTTGTAGAGTCCATCCATCTCAATACGAGAGATTACGGCACTTGGCGCCCTAAGGTCTTTGGTGTCAAAATTAAGATATTCGTTACTGCCGTAAAAACTGGTTTCGGTATCGTACTTGTAGACCAGTTCATTGCCAATGGTGAACTGAGGACGAATGTTGTAAAGCGCCGTTGGCCAATAATTGTTTTGTAGGATAGCTACTTTTACTTCCTGTTTAGGATTAACCAATTGTATTCCGGAGGCCTTTATGTTGAACTGGACAACTTGTTTTTCATTGATATAATTAAAATCTCTGGAACGCTTCACAGTAGCTGCCACTGTGACCAGGTCCTGGTAAATGACAAATTTTCGAGAAAAAACCAGCTCATAGTAATTGTCGTAGATCTCCAGCATGTAATTGCCGCTGACGGTTGGTCTAACATTCTGATTGGGAATGGTAAGTTTGTAGTTGGAGTAGGCCTGAAGGGTGTTGTAGCTGTTCTCGTAATTGATGATCCGTTGATTGTCCACCCCGCTTAAATATTGCGATTTTAATAGACTAGAGGGGGTCCAGTCGTAATTGCACAGGGTTATTTTATAGTAATAATCGGCTTCACGGGCTGTAAGGTCGTCAAATTCCAAGAAAATGGGCTCGCCCAATTTTACAACGGGGAATTGATCGTCTGTATTTCCTTTAAAAATGATCGTTTTGATATTTTCTGGCGGGTTTACCTCTTCCAAAGCCTGTCCGAAGAGCATTGGGGTTGCCAAAAGAAGAATGATCTGTTTAAGATTAAGGCGCATTTCTATTGTATTTTTTAGGTAAAAGTAAACAAAAAGGATGCCTAAAAAATTAACAATGGGGCAATCCCTAAATTTATGGGCAATAATTATGAAAACTTTCTTTTAAATACTAAATTTGCAACCAAATTTTGTTAACCTAAGGTCTACAATATATGTCTAAAGACATTCGAATTAAAAAAGGCTTAAACATTAATCTTGTCGGTGCAGCGGAACTCTCAACTTCTAAAGCCGTTTTAAGTAATGTTTATGCGATTAATCTTCATGATTTTCACGGGGTTACTCCAAAACTGTTAGTTAAACAAGGCGCTGAGGTAAAAGCTGGCGAACCACTTTTTTTTGATAAGAATCAAGAAGGAGTAAAATTTGTTTCTCCAGTAAGCGGGGAATTGGTGGAGGTTATTAGAGGTGAGCGTAGGAAAATCCTAACGCTTAAAATTCTTGCCGATAAAACGCAGGAATATGTGGCACACAAACCTTTAAATTTGGAAGGGGCATCTGCGCAGGACATTAAAACGTTTTTGTTGAACGGTGGTTTATGGCCATTTGTGAAACAAAGACCTTATGATGTTATTGCCGATGCAGAAGCAACTCCAAAAGGAATTTTCATTTCAGGGTATGTTACGGCTCCATTGGCCGCTGACCTGGATTATGTGCTGCAAGGAAAAGAAAAAGAAGTACAGGCGGCTGTTACCGCCTTGGGTAAATTGACTCCCGGTAAGGTACATGTGTCGGTTGGTAAGTCTTCCAACTCTCCATTGGCCGCATTAAAGGGTGTTGAAATACATAAAATGTCCGGACCGCACCCAGCAGGTTTGGTCGGTACATTGATCAATAGGGTAGATCCTATCAACAAAGGAGAAGTAGTTTGGACTATTGCTCCCCAGGATTTGGTGATCATGGGCGAGTTGTTGTTGACCGGAAAATTCAATGCCGAACGCATTGTTGCTTTGGCAGGGTCATCAGTAAAAGCACCTAAGTACTACGCTACCAAAATTGGTGCTGAAATCTCTACCTTCCTTTACGCCAGTGGTGTAAATAACGAAAATATTAGAGTGATCAACGGAGACGTATTAACTGGGTCTCAAACCAAACCAGATGGTCATTTAGGGTATTACAATAATACGGTGAGTGTTATTCCAGAAGGAGACGATTACGAACTTTTTGGTTGGAACAAGCCTGTTTTCGATAAGATTTCCTCTACTAGGGCCTTGACGTTCTCATGGATGTTTCCAAATAAAAAATACGACCTTACAACAAATACCAATGGTGAACACCGTGCTTTTGTTGTAACCGGTAAATATGAAGAAGTTTTTCCTTTGGATATTTATCCTTTACAATTGCTTAAGGCTTGTATGATAGGAGATTTGGACGAAATGGAACAATTGGGATTATATGAGGTGGCTCCGGAAGATTTTTCATTGACAGAGTTTATTTGTATATCCAAACAACCCCACCAGCAGATCATCAGGGAAGGATTGGACTTATTGTATAAAGAAATAGGATAAGAGATGAGTTTAAAAAATAATTTGCACAAATTAAAGGAGAAGTACAAAGGCAAAAAAATGGCTCCTGCGTTCAACGCATTGCATACCTTTTTGTACACTCCAAATGAAACAACACATTCTGGTTCCCATGTTCGCTCAGCGGATGATTTAAAAAGGACCATGAATACGGTGATCATGGCTTTGGTGCCAGTGTTGATTTTTGGAATTTTTAATGCAGGATACCAACATTATGCGGCAGTTGATGCTGCCAATGGAGTGATCCGTCAAGCATCACTGCTTGGAAACTTCCTGACTTGGGACAACTTTATCATGGGCGCATGGACGGTATTGCCATTGGTGATAGTCTCTTATGTGGTTGGATTGGCAGTGGAGTTTGTCTTTGCAGTAATCAAAGGTCACGAAGTAGAAGAAGGATACTTGGTTACGGGGATGCTTGTTCCCTTGATCGTTCCTATTGATACCCCGTTGTGGATGTTGGCTGTTGCCGTTGTCTTCGGGGTTGTAATTGGAAAAGAAGTATTTGGTGGTACCGGGATGAACATCTTGAATCCGGCATTGACCATTAGAGCTTTCTTGTTCTTTGCCTATCCTACTTGGATGAGTGGTGATAAGGTCTGGGTTCATGAAGCTGTGGAAAGGGCAGGAACCGCTGATGCTATTTCTGGGGAAACGGTTTTAGGTTACTTGGCTCAGGGCAAGGGAAGTGAGATCACTTACAGTGTATCCGATATGTTCTTTGGTTTTATTCCGGGATCTGTGGGTGAAACATCTACTATCTTGATTTTATTGGGAGCTCTTTTCTTGATCTTTACAAAAATAGCAAGCTGGAGGATTATGGTAAGTGCCGTAATTGGTGCCTTGGCAATGGGACTCATCTTTAATGGTGTCGTGGAAGCAGGATGGATTACTGAAACCAGTAAGTTTTACGGGTTGATGAGTTTTGATTTCTGGCAACACCTTATTGTAGGAGGATTGGCTTTTGGTATTGTATACATGGCGACGGATCCGGTAACTGGTTCGCAAACGGATAAGGGGAAATGGTACTACGGATTTTTTATCGGATTTATTTCGGTAATGATCAGGGTGTTCAACCCAGCATATCCAGAAGGAGTATTCTTGGCTATTTTGTTAATGAACGTATTTGCTCCTACCATTGATCATTATGTGGTACGAGGAAACATCAACAAACGTCTTAAGAGATTAAAGAACGCCAACATTCTTCCAAAGGATGGACATGGTGAAGAAAAGAAACTAAAAGTTGAAACAGTATAATTATGGCAATTAATACAGATAAAAACATTTATACCGTTGCTTTTGCCTCTATTATGGTGATTGTAGTGGGTTCGGTTTTGGCTTTTTTAGCCTCTTCCCTTAGTGAAAAAATCAAACAGAATGAGAAGTTGGAAAAGCAACAGAACATTTTGTACGCTATGGGTATTAACGAAAATGAGGATGAAGGAAGTGTGAACTTTGTACCTACGGATAGGGTGGCAGAAGAGTTTAGCAAGTATATAAAGGAACAGATCGTAATTGAAGGTGACAAGATCACTGAAGATAACGAAGCCTATCTGATCAATTTAAAACAACAGGAAACTGCCGCCAAAAAAGGAAATACAAGAAAACTTCCTTTATTTATAGGGGAAAAGGACGGTAAGAAATTCTACATCATCCCTATGTACGGAAAAGGACTATGGGATGCTATTTGGGGTTTTGTTTCCTTGGATGAGAATCTTGTCGTACAAGGGGTCTATTTTGACCATAAGGGAGAGACTCCTGGTTTGGGCGCCAATATAAAGCAGCGTTATTTCATGGACGACTTTGAAGGGGAATCTATTCTTGATGGTACCGAATACGCAGGTATAGAGGTAGCCAAGGGTAATAATGACCCTTTGAACAATACAAAAGATGATAACGAGGTTGATGCTCTTGCTGGGGCCACTATTACCGGTAACGGGGTGAGTGCCATGATCAAGGAAAGCGTAAATCTTTACAAAAGTTATTTGGAAACCATAAGAGCTAAAAATTAAACTATGGCACTACTTTCAAAAAAAGATACGGGTCTAATATTAGATCCATTAGCGGATAACAACCCTATTACAATACAGGTATTGGGTATTTGTTCAGCTTTGGCCATTACGGCAGAACTTAAAGCGTCCATAGTGATGGCCATTTCTGTATTGTTCGTACTTGGTTTGGGGAATGTTGTTATTTCCCTAATGCGGAACATTATTCCTTCAAAAATTAGGATTATCGTGCAATTGGTGGTCGTAGCCGCCTTGGTTATTATTGTGGACCAAGTGCTAAAGGCTTTCGCCTACGAATTGAGTAAGACTTTATCAGTTTTCGTCGGATTGATCATTACCAACTGTATCATTATGGGTCGTTTTGAGGCATTTGCTCTGGGGAACGGACCATGGAAATCGTTTTTAGATGGTATTGGTAATGCCGCTGGATACGGTTTGATACTTGTAATTGTTGGTTTCTTCAGAGAATTATTGGGTTCTGGAACACTTCTAGGATTTAAGGTTCTTGGGGATCCAATTGCAAAAACAGGAATTTATGCCATAGGGTATGAAAACAATGGGTTCATGCTATTGTCACCAATGGCTTTGATTGTTGTTGGTCTAATCATATGGGTACAGCGTTCTAGGAACAAAGCCTTAATCGAAGAAAACTAGTAGTTACTTAAAAAGAACAATGTTATGTTAGAACATGTAGAATTATTCTTTAAATCCATATTTATAGACAATATGGTATTTGCCACATTCCTTGGGATGTGTTCCTACCTGGCGGTGTCCAAAAAAGTGACAACTGCTGTGGGTCTTGGAGCTGCTGTAATCTTTGTATTGGCGGTGACAGTTCCAATGAACTGGTTGTTGGACCAATATTTGTTAAGGGATGGTGCCCTGGCCTGGTTGGGTCCGGAATATGCGGACTATAACTTAAGCTTTTTATCATTTATTCTGTTCATTGCCACGATAGCAACTATGGTGCAATTGGTAGAGATAGTGGTAGAAAAGTTTTCACCGGCACTTTATAACTCTCTTGGGATATTTCTACCATTGATCGCAGTAAACTGTGCTATCTTGGGAGGTTCCCTATTTATGCAGTCTAGGGATATTCAGACTTTGGGCCTTGCATTCAATTACGGGGTTGCTTCTGGGATTGGTTGGTTCTTGGCAATTTTGGCCATCGCTGCCATCCGTGAAAAAATTAGATACTCCAATGTTCCTGCCCCGTTGAGAGGTTTGGGAATAACCTTTATCATCACTGGTCTTATGGCAATTGGCTTTATGAGTTTTGGTGGTATGCTTACCGGAGGCGATGAAGCGCCAAAAGAGGCAACGGAGACCACTGCCCAAAAGGTGGAAGAAATTAAAATAGAAAAGGAAGCCAAAGAGAATACGGTTTCTTACAACAATGCTATAAACAAATAAGAATGATTTTAGCTACAAGTACAGTTGGAACAATTTTAATAACCGTAGTGGCCTTTATGGTGCTATTGTTATTGTTGGTCGCACTTTTGTTGTTCACAAAGGAGAAATTGTCTCCTTCAGGACCTGTGACCATTACCATCAATGGTGAAAAGAAAATAGAGGTAGGATCAGGGAACTCTTTGTTGTCTACTTTGGGTAACCAAAAGATCTTCCTTCCTTCCGCCTGTGGAGGTGGAGGTACCTGCATTCAGTGCGAATGTCATGTGAATTCTGGTGGTGGAGAGGCTCTGCCTACCGAAACACCTCACTTCTCTAAAAGGGAATTGAACGCAGGAGCACGTTTGGCATGCCAGGTGAAAGTAAAACAGGATATGGACATAACCATTCCTGAAGAAGTTTTTGGGATTAAAAAGTGGGATGCTACTGTGGTAAGAAACTACAACGTGGCCTCTTTCATCAAAGAATTCGTTGTGGAAATTCCTGAGGACATGCCTTACAAAGCTGGAGGGTACATCCAAATTGAAATTCCAGAATGCGAAATAAAATATGCGGACATAGATATTACAGCGCACCCTGAAGAGCATGAAACTCCAGATAAGTTTCAAGCGGAATGGGATAAGTTTAATTTATGGCCCTTGACCATGAAAAATAACGAAACAGTGGAAAGAGCCTATTCCATGGCTTCCTATCCTGCTGAAGGGAGAGAGATCATGTTAAACGTTCGTATCGCTACCCCACCATGGGACAGGTCCAAGAACGGATGGATGGATGTTAATCCAGGGATTGCATCTTCTTTTATCTTTGCTCAGAAACCTGGGGACAAGGTTGTTATTTCTGGTCCTTACGGGGAATTCTTCATCAATGAATCAGATGCAGAGATGTTGTATGTTGGAGGTGGAGCAGGAATGGCGCCAATGCGATCGCATTTGTATCATTTGTTCAAAACCTTAAAGACCAATCGTAAAGTTACGTATTGGTACGGTGGACGTTCCAAAAGGGAATTATTCTACTTGGATCACTTCTATAGATTGGAAAAAGAGTTTCCTAACTTTAAATTCTATTTGGCACTTTCTGAGCCATTACCAGAAGATAATTGGAAGGTTAAAGAGAATATAGATGCTCCTGGAGACGGTTTTGTAGGTTTTATACACAATTGTGTTATTGATAACTATTTAAGCCATCACGAAACACCTGAGGACATCGAATTGTATTTCTGTGGACCTCCATTGATGAACAAGGCTGTTCAAAAAATGGGTGAGGATTTCGGAATTCCGGATGAGCATATCAGGTTTGATGATTTCGGAGGATAAAATCTTCAGAGTACTAATGATAAAAATTTTTAAAAACCGATATTTCCGATATCGGTTTTTTTATACCTAAAGAATTATGAAAGAGCTGACGAGACAGGAATTGCATAATCTGGCCATGAATATTGTAGGAAAGCACCTAGAGGAAAACGGTTTCGAGTTTGTGGCCATCAACAGTAAGATGGGAAAAAACCCCCAATTTGTCTGTACCAAGGAAAAACAACTTTCCTTTGTGGTAGTTCGCAGTATTCCATATCCGGAAGATCCAAAAGAGTACGATGCTGTATTGTTGGGAAAAATAAAGGCGCATGCGGAAAAATCCAATGCCCAAGTATTCTACGCAGGAGTAGGTTTGGTCAATGCAAAGGAATACAAACTTCCCGTTTTTTTAAATGAAGATTATATCGTGGATTATGATGGTTTAATAGCAATAGAATAATGAAAAACTTACTTTCAATACTAGCGGTTTTACTTTTAATAAGTAGTTGTGCCCCAAAATCTGAATGGGTGAAAAATTTCAACAGCGGTTCTGCTTTGGGGACATCCTACCATATTACCTATATCAGTAAGGAGAAAATTGATTTTCAAAGGGAGATCGATTCTGTTTTTGAGGTCATCAATAAATCCATGTCCACCTACATGCCAACTTCGGACATCTCCAAAATCAACATGGGGGATACTACCGTGGTGGTAGATCATATGTTCAGGGACGTATTTGAGCTCTCAAAAGAAATTTATGATAGGACCAATGGTTATTTTGATCCCACGGTGGGCTCCTTGGTAAATGCTTGGGGTTTTGGTCCTGGCAAGCAAATGCAGCTCGATTCGCTAAAAGTGGACAGCATACTACAATATGTAGGTTTCGATAAAGTGGGCATTACCGCCAATAATCGCATCAATAAGGCTGATGCAAACATCTATTTTGATTTTAATGCCATAGCAAAGGGCTATGCCATAGATAGATTGGCCCTAATGTTGGAAAATGAAGGCATCACCGATTACTTGGTCGAGGTTGGGGGAGAGATTGTCGCGCAGGGAATTAATAAAGTAAAGGAAAAAGAATGGGTGGTCGGAATTGATAATCCGGCAGGGGATGACCAACCAAAAATCCTGATCAATTTAAAAAATACCGCATTGGCTTCTTCGGGTAATTACAGAAAATTTAGGATAGATTCCATCACGGGAAACAAATATGTACACACCATAGACCCTAAAACCGGGTATACCAAAAATTCCAATATCTTGGCAGCAAGTGTTATTGAAAATTCATGTGCCAAGGCTGATGGTTATGCTACTGGCCTTATGGCAATGGATCTTGAAGCTTCCAAACTCGTACTGGAAAAGGATCCTAATTTAGAGGCGTATATTATCTTTCTGGACAATCAGGGTGAGACCCAAAGTTATGTGACCGAGGGATTTAAAGCTTTGCTTTTGGAATAGTTTTGCGCACCAAGGGTATAATTTCCCCTTGAGCCAATCTGTAGGTATCCACAGCATCTGGTTCTAAGGTTGATGTGTAATCAACTTCCTCCACCTCAAATCCTATTTGCCGTAGCTTGGCAAAAAAATCCTTGCCATATATACGCACATGGTCATACTGTCCAAATATTTTGGCGCGCTCCTGTTTGTCGGTAATGGAGTTATCCTCAAAAGTGGTTTCTCTATTTAAATCTTGTGGTATTTGAAAAATGCCCCACCCTCCAGGTTTTAATATCCGAAACAATTCCTCCATGGCCTTTGTGTCATCGGGAATATGCTCAAGAACGTGATTGCAAAGAATAATATCAAAAGAATTGTCCGTAAAGGGAAGGTTGCAAATATCCGCCTTAATGTCTGCCAAGGGCGAATTTAGATCTGTTGTTGTATAGTCCAAGTTAACCAATTGTCGAAAACGCATGTAGAATGCCTGTTCTGGTGCAAAATGAAGGACTTTGTGGCGACCTGTAAAGAAGTTGGTCTCATTTTTTAAATACAGCCACAACAACCGGTGCCTTTCCAAAGATAGGGTGGAAGGGGAGAGCACATTTTCCCTGGGATTCTCATATCCGTAAGGAAGAAATTTTCTAAAACTCTTACCGTCAATTGGGTCTTGGTACCTATTTCCCTTTAAGGTAAGGGCCAATAAAGGCCTTGCCAAATAGCTCAATTGAATCAAAAGAGGTCTGGGAACGGTGTTCAGAATATATTTAAAGATATTTTTCATCGGCTTGTAACTCCCAGGCTTGATAACTAAGAATTACAATTGAAGTTTTTTCTGCCTAAACTCATCCTCTTCATTGGTAATGATACCTAAGGCCTCATTAACGTACTTGAAGGTGGACAATAATTCTGGTTTTCCATTGATTAGGGCAACGTCGTGCTCAAAGTGTGCACTGGGAAGGCCGTCACCGGTAAGAATGGTCCAACCATCCTTTAGTTGTTTTATTTTGTGGGTTCCCATATTGGTCATTGGTTCTATGGCAACCACCATCCCGTTCACAAATTTTTTGCCCCTTCCTCTTTTACCATAGTTGGGCATTTCTGGATCTTCGTGCATTTTACGACCAAGGCCGTGACCTACCAGTTCACGCACAACACCGTAACCGTGGTCTTCTGTGAATTTCTGAATGGCATAACCTACATCGCCTACACGGTTGCCTAATTTAAATTCCCGGATACCCACATAAAGGGATTCTTTGGTAACCTCTAATAATTTTTTGATCTCAGGAGAAACCTCTCCAACTTCAAAAGTATAGGCATGGTCACCGTAAAAATCATTTTTTAAAGCCCCGCAATCAATGGAAATGATATCACCCTCTTGCAAAGGCGTATCGTTTGGAATCCCATGGACCACCTGGGCATTTGGACTCATGCAGAGTGTGTTTGGAAAATCGTATAAACCTAGGAATCCAGGAATTGCTCCGTGGTCCCTAATGCATTCTTCGGCAATTTTATCTAAATGTAATGTGGTAACACCAGGTTTAACTTCACCTGCCAATACCCCTAACGTTTTGGAAACGATCAATGCACTTTCGCGCATTAATTCTATTTCTTCTGCTGTTTTAATCTTTATCATAGGATGCAAAGGTAAAACTTTACTTTATAATTTGTGTTATTGGACCTTAAAAGTGGGTAATTGGGTGCAGTAAAGCTATTTAGGCCAACGCAAAAAAAAGACCCCCATAAATGGAGGTCTAGGCATTTATTGTTCTTATGGATCTTAAACCAAAGGTTTTTGAGTCATTAAAGCGGGTTGTGGAACGCCCATTAATTTTAAAATGGTAGGTGCTATGTCACCTAATACACCATCTTTTATAGTTTTTATATCCTTGTCCACCAAAATCAAAGGAACGGGATTTGTGGTATGCGCCGTATTTGGACTGCCATCGGGATTGATCATGGTTTCACAATTTCCGTGGTCTGCTATAACTATAGTGGTATACCCATTCTCAAGTCCGGCTGTAATTACGGATTTGGCACATGAGTCCACCACTTCGCATGCCTTGATCGCAGCATTCATATCTCCCGTATGACCAACCATATCTGGGTTGGCAAAATTAAGGCATACAAAATCTACCTCTCCTTTTTGCAGTTCCCGGATAATGGCATCCCTGATGTCAAAGGCGCTCATTTCTGGCTGTAGATCGTAAGTAGCCACTTTTGGTGACGGACAGAGAAGACGCTGTTCTCCATCAAAAGGCACTTCCCTACCTCCATTAAAGAAGAAGGTAACATGCGGGTATTTCTCTGTTTCTGCGATTCGTATCTGTTTCTTTTGGGCTTTGGACAATGTCTCTCCCAACGTCTGCTCTAAATTGTCCTTGTCATAGACCACTTTCATCCCTTCAAAGGAATCATCATAATTGGTCATGGTGACATAATACAGGTTTAACTTATGGGTGTTCTGCTCATGGAAATCCTCTTGGGTCAACATTTGGGTAAGTTCCCTGCCACGGTCCGTTCTGAAGTTAAAGAAGATGACCACGTCCCCGTCATTTATTTTTGCTATTGGCGTGCCATCTGCATTGGTGGCCACTATTGGTTTAATGAATTCATCCGTGATGCCGTCATAATAGCTATCCTGCATATCGCTAAGGATATTAGCTGATTTTTTACCTACGTTATGCACCAAAAGGTCATAGGCCATTTTAACCCTTTCCCAACGCTTGTCTCGATCCATGGCGTAATACCTGCCAATGACGGAAGCTATTTTAGCGTGCTTCCCCTCACAAAACCGATATAAGTCCTCTAAAAATCCTTTTCCACTTTTCGGGTCTACATCCCTACCATCCGTAAAGGCATGTACAAACATATTGTTGACACCCAGATCTTCGCCGGCCTGTATAAGTCCCTTTAAATGGGTAATGTGGGAATGGACCCCTCCGTCGCTCATAAGTCCAAGGAAATGTACGGGTTTGTTGTGTTCCTTCGCATGTAAAAAGGCATCCTTTAATACCTTTTCATCCTTTAATGTATTTTCCTTTACGGCGAGATTGATTTTCGCCAGATCTTGGTAAACTATTCTTCCAGCTCCCAGGTTCATATGCCCAACCTCACTGTTTCCCATTTGACCTTCTGGAAGGCCCACATTCATACCATCCGTAAGGAGATTGGCATTTGGGTAATTTTCATATAAGGAGTCAATGAAAGGGGTGTTTGCATTTTCTATAGCGGAGATTTTAGGGTCTGGAGATTTCCCCCAACCATCTAAAATCATTAAGATTACTTTTTTTTCCATTGGTTTATGATTTATTCTTATTCAAAAATAAGCTGATTTCAAATGGATAACTAGCAATAGGGGAGCTTTTTCAAAAATTTCACATTCCTGGCAGTGCTTGTTGTAGTTGCAACCTTTTGGGGGCTAAACTGTTAAAATTATGTTATATAATGGAAATTGATGAAACAATTTTAGCTTTACCGAGTCTATATAAGTAGCCCATTAATTCTTACCTAATTTCAAAATAGAACTCCAATAGGGTTCCGGTTTCGAAATAGATACCTACCTACATTAGTATGTTTAAAGACAAATAATTACCAATTATATAGTAATTGATAAGAAGGTGTCATTTTAATTTTACTGGGCCATGTATCTGGGGGGAAAGTGGCTTTTGTATGCAGATTAAGTTTATGATAAATTTATTTCAATATTCTTTGATCTGACACCTTCTATTAATTTGCTGCTTGCCTAAGGTGATAGTTTGCAGCAAAAATCAAGGTTTTAAAAGTGACAATAATATGCGAAACAACCCCATGGAAAAGCTTTCCATGGGGTTGTTTGTTTTAGTTTATCTGCGCCATATAGTGTTCAAGTAAAAGGGCAACTAAACTATAGTTTTCTTAAAAATTAAATCCTGTAAAGGCTCTATATGTAAATGCGTATAGTGCCATGAAAAGCATGATTACACAAAAGACTGAATAAACCTTTAAGAGAATTACTACAAACTCTGGTTTACAATTCTCGAATGCTTCTAAGTAAATACTTTTAAAATGTAATAGTGTTCCCATATAGTCTCGTTTAAATGATTATAAATCAAAGCTATAAGGGTTAAATCTGAGGGGTCAAAAAGATTTGAGTGGGGCTCAAATATAATAAAATGGAATTATAACGAGCTATTATTTACAGGAATTAACACTAATTCTTATCCTGGTGTATGGCAATGGCCGCTTTTCATATTTCCATTACCTTGATCATTTTCATAGGATTATAGCCAGTCTGGATCATAAACATAACGCCAAGGTCGTTAACTTCCAATTCACCCTTCACATTAACTGTAGGTTGGCGTTTGAATTGGAAATGAAGAATCCTAATTGAATATTTTTACAATAGCTCTGGATTGATGTCCAAAATATTATCCAAAATATAGGTGCGCACAAAACCTGAGGTAAAATGTTCTGCTCCTAAAAAATCTTCCCTTTGCAATAATTGCATGATATTTTTTCGCCTAAAAGTCTCTAACATGGGAATGGAAATAGGGGCATAGCTATAGTGCCAAGGCTCATATTTAAAGCCTTTTCTTTTTGGGTTGTCCGTATACACCAGGTAAAAGCCAAATTTGTTGGCATTGGCATCCATCCAGGCTTTGAAATTTTCGTACGGACCGCCGGCTCCAAATTTTTCAGGGACAAGAACATCCCCTTCTACCTTGGGCCGCCCATCAACAATATCAATATCCGTTCCCCAGTGATGTCTACTGGTTCCTGGGATAGTAGAGTATTCAATTATCTTATCAATGGCGTTCATGGGCTTTAGGCCATCTTCTTCCGTATATTGAAGGAATTTACGTTCCCAAATTGCTGTTTGCCTGTCAAAACTGCGGTAGCTGGAAACCACTTTGATGTCCACACCTTCGCTATAAGCAGCTTTTTTCATTTCCAAGAAAGCATCATGTGCCTCTTTTCTTAGGTTGATGCCTTTCCCATAAAGTGGAATTTCTTTTTTGCCCATAAGTTCAAAGATAGAATACTCTACATCCTGTGAAATCATAAGGGTGGGCATGACGGCCATGGCCAAACCTGAAGCACTACTTTTTTTAATAAATGATCTTCTTTGCATATTATGGGTATAATTATACGTACGGAACCTTCTGGTTTCTATGTGGTTTATATCAAAAAGGTTGCCAAATATTATTTGCTCCAGTAAAGAAGTGCCAAAAATTTGAATGCACACCGTTTGACTCAAAGTTAAGAAGTATTTTGAAACTATTCACTACCATTTGAAATACGGAGATAACAAATTGCGGGATTTAGGTGCTATTGGATTGGAAGAAAAATAGGTAGAGTGGGAATGGACTTTTTAATTGTTGATATAGAGGTACCCCTGATGTTTTTGCTGCTTGTCGTTTAGTGTTGCCAAGTAAAAGTAAATACCAGTGGGCAGACCGTTGTTAAGTTTAATGACTCTTTTGGTATTGGCAATCCCATTGAACTCATTGGTGTAGTTGGCTTTATAGTACACCAATATGCCATTTCTATCAAATATCTCCAAGGTGTTGCTTGGGGAAGCTTCCATGCCTTCAATCACTAAATAGTCATTTTTTCCATCCCCATTTGGAGTCAGATAGTAATTGTCCAATTCTCGAACGTTATACGTCTCATAAATATCTGTATTCCCTCCAATGGTCAAGATCTCATAGTCGTTCGGCACAAAATTATTGGATGTAATTTCACCACGAATCATTTCTCCACGGACATTGGAATTTCCCAAATTTACCCATTGTTGTTCCTCTTTGCTCCATCCAACTACTTTCAGGTCGCGCAACATTTCCCCTAATAGTCCCACATTACTACGTTCGTCCCAGGTAAGGGTCACTTTGGAGGGCACCGAGCCTTCCAATCTCCAAAATTCTTCATAGCTGACACTGAGAATTCCGTTGCCCATGATATCCGTATTATAGCTCTCGCTAAAGGTTGAAGGGGAATTGGGATCTTCATAAAAGTAGGCACACTTGGCCAAGGTATTCACAGATGTAGAGGTAATGGTCAAGGGTCGCAATCTATTGTCGTCCCCGATGGGAAAAGTAAAGGATCGCTTTTTTTCAATGGTACTATACCCATCTATTTTGGATGAGCTGCTTTCTCCTGTGTAAAAGGCATCTTCCAAATACTTCAAATACACATCGGTTTGGTCTCTAGGTGTAAAAAGATCTCCAGAAATAAAATTACTATTATTGGTAACTGCCATAGGGGTTTCTATATAGAGCCCATTGTCCACCGCAATTTCTGTGTCGTAAAAAATAGGGGGAAAGGCTCCTGAAACCGTGATGGGTCGGATTTCATTATAAAAACCAACCAGACCTTTATTTTGGTCGAAGGTGCCATCATTGATCACATCCATATGGAAACCGACCATGGCATCGCCATGGACTTGGATGTTGCCATAATTGTGCACAGCGTCCTGTCCGATACCAAAG
The DNA here is from genome assembly GCF_001430825.1 of Sediminicola sp. YIK13. Taxonomy (GTDB): domain Bacteria; phylum Bacteroidota; class Bacteroidia; order Flavobacteriales; family Flavobacteriaceae; genus Sediminicola. The sequence continues at coordinate 100,556 of NZ_CP010535.1, forward strand.
GTGCTGGATAAGGTTATAGTACAAACCAAGATGTATTTAAGAATCTTCATATTCTATGATAACACTGTTTTATTGGGGTCTACGTCTTAAAAAGATGGCAACTCTGGCATTTTTAACTTTTTTGTCTCCTTCTTGAATAGTTTTGAAACCTAATGTAGCACCGGCAGGAATAGCAACGGGCAATGGTAACACAGAAGAGTAGGCCATATTATTGGTTTTTCCCCCAGAGGTGGCTGTAAAAGAATACAGAATGTTACCTGTATTGGCATTTTTTACCGCTATTTCCACTGCTGACAGATTGGTGTTTTCCTCTGCGTTTAGACTTACGGCATAAAGTTCCCATGCTTCGGGTAGAGTTATCCCTATTTGACCACTACTTCCAGCTCCAAAGGACCATTTCTCATCGTTTTTTAAATCGACAGTACCATCCATCTCCGCCCAAATAACTATTTTTTCATAGATATTTAAATACGCTCCCCCGTCAGTACCTACCTTAATGGCGTTATTGGTATTGGCGGAAACAACTCTTGCCGTTTGGGTGGTACTGCTTTCGTTGACATAGGAGATTACCCCGCTTGTTACACTCTGGCTAAGGTTGGTAACCTTGTCTGGACCTTGTGGGCCTGCCGGACCTTGAGGTCCTGTTGCTCCGGTTGCACCAGTATCTCCCTTATCTCCTTTGGGACCAGCTGCTCCGGTTGCACCAGTATCGCCTTTTAGCCCTTGAAGTCCTTGAGCTCCAGTGTCACCCTTAGCACCATTGGTGCCATTAGTTCCAGGTATTCCTTGTGTACCCTGATCCCCTTTTGGTCCTTTACAATCTAAAGAATTAAAGCTACCATCGCCATTTGTATCTTCACTTGGGTCATTTATGCGGTTGCCATTGGTATCCCAACAATTGATTCCAGCGTTTCCCGGGTTACCATCAGGACCTTGATTGCCCGTGGCTCCTTTGTCACCGTCAACTCCTTTGTTTCCATCTGGACCTTGAATTCCTTGGTCTCCCTGCGGTCCTTTGTCCCCGGTTGCTCCCTGATCTCCAGTAGCACCTTTATCTCCAGTTAATCCTTTGTCACCCTGAACACCTTGGATTCCCTGATCTCCGGTTGGACCTTTATCCCCAGTCTCACCTTTTAACCCTTTATCTCCGGTTTCACCTTTTAATCCTTGGTCACCTTGTGGACCTTTATCACCAGTTTCACCTTTTAACCCTTGGTCGCCTGACGCACCTTTGTCTCCGGTCTCACCTTTAATTCCTTGGTCGCCTGTCGCACCTTTATCTCCGGTTGCTCCTTTGTCACCATCAAGACCTTTTAATCCTTGATCACCAGTTGCTCCTTTGTCTCCAGTTTCACCTTTTAACCCTTGGTCGCCTGTCGCACCCTTATCACCTTCAACTCCTTTTTCACCATCAAGACCTTTTACTCCTTGATCGCCTGTCTCACCTTTATCTCCGGTTGCTCCTTTATCACCGTCAACTCCTTTATTTCCATCTGAACCTTGGATTCCTTGGTCTCCCTGCGGTCCTTGGTCTCCGGTTGCTCCTTTATCACCGTCAACTCCTTTGTTTCCATCTGGACCTTGAATTCCTTGGTCTCCCTGCGGTCCTTTGTCTCCGGTTGATCCCTGATCTCCAGTAGCACCTTTATCACCAGTTTCACCTTTTAATCCTTGGTCGCCTGTCGCACCTTTATCTCCGGTTGCTCCCTGATCTCCAGTAGCACCTTTATCTCCAGTTAATCCTTTGTCACCCTGAACACCTTGGATTCCCTGATCACCAGTTAATCCTTTGTCTCCGTTCTCACCTTTAATTCCTTGGTCACCCTTTAAACCTTTGTCTCCAGTTTCACCTTTTGACCCTTGGTCGCCTGTCGCACCTTTGTCACCGTCAATTCCTTTGTCACCCTGAGGACCCTTATCGCCAGTTAAACCTTTATCACCATCAATTCCTTGGTCTCCCTGAGGTCCTTTGTCTCCGGTTGCTCCCTGATCTCCAGTAGCACCTTTATCTCCAGTTTCACCTTTTAACCCTTTATCTCCGGTTTCACCTTTTAATCCTTGGTCACCTTGTGGACCTTTATCACCAGTTTCACCTTTTAACCCTTGGTCGCCTGTCGCACCTTTATCTCCGGTTGCTCCCTGATCTCCAGTAGCACCTTTATCTCCAGTTAATCCTTTGTCACCCTGAACACCTTGGATTCCCTGATCACCAGTTAATCCTTTGTCTCCGTTCTCACCTTTAATTCCTTGGTCACCCTTTAAACCTTTGTCTCCAGTTTCACCTTTTGACCCTTGGTCGCCTGTCGCACCTTTGTCACCGTCAATTCCTTTGTCACCCTGAGGACCCTTATCGCCAGTTAATCCTTTATCTCCTTCAGGACCTTTGTCTCCGTTTGCTCCCTGATTTCCGGTTGGACCTTTATCACCAGTTTCACCTTTTAACCCTTGGTCGCCTGTCGCACCTTTGTCACCTGTTGCTCCTTTATCTCCGGTAAGTCCTTTATCCCCATCATTTCCTTTGTTCCCATCAGGACCCTGGTCACCGTTTAATCCTTTGTCACCCTGAACACCTTGGATTCCCTGATCTCCAGTTGCACCTTTGTCACCTTCAATTCCTTGGTCTCCCTGCGGTCCTTTGTCTCCGGTTGCTCCTTGATCTCCAGTAGCACCTTTATCCCCAGTTTCACCTTTTAACCCTTGGTCGCCTGTCGCACCTTTATCTCCGGTTGCTCCCTGATCTCCAGTTGCACCTTTGTCACCGTCAATTCCTTTGTCACCCTGAGGACCCTTATCGCCAGTTAAACCTTTGTCACCGTCAACTCCTTTGTTGCCATCAGGACCCTGGTCACCGGTTAATCCTTTATCACCCTGAACACCTTGTATTCCCTGCTCTCCTTTCGGTCCTTTGTCACCTTCAATTCCTTGGTCTCCCTGCGGTCCTTTGTCTCCGGTTGCTCCTTGATCTCCAGTAGCACCTTTATCACCAGTTTCACCTTTTAACCCTTGGTCGCCTGTCGCACCTTTATCTCCGGTTGCTCCCTGATCTCCAGTTAATCCTTTGTCACCCTGAACACCTTGGATTCCCTGATCACCAGTTAATCCTTTATCTCCTTCAGGACCTTTGTCTCCGTTTGTTCCCTGATCTCCGGTTGGACCTTTATCCCCAGTCTCACCTTTTAACCCTTTATCTCCGGTTTCACCTTTTAATCCTTTGTCACCTGTTGCTCCTTTATCTCCGGTCTCACCTTTTAATCCTTGATCGCCTGTCGCGCCTTTGTCACCGTCAACTCCTTTATTTCCATCTAGACCTTGGATTCCCTGATCACCAGTTATTCCTTTATCTCCTTCAGGACCTTTATCTCCGGTCTCACCTTTTAATCCTTGGTCGCCTGAGGCTCCTTTGTCACCGTCAACTCCTTTGTTTCCATCTGGACCCTTGTCACCGGTTTCACCTTTAATTCCTTGATTTCCGGTTGGACCTTTGTCTCCAGTTGCACCTTTATTGCCCGTTTCTCCCTTTTCCCCAACAGCTCCTTGGTCTCCTTTTGGTCCTTGGGCACCAGTCTCACCCTTTGGTCCCGTTAAGTTGGAGGTGGTGAATTTTGTGCCATCTGAATAATTGAAAGTAAATGTGCCATTCTGGTTGTCTACCGTGGAAATGATGCCCACAGCATCCGATTTTCCTGAAGAAGAACACAGATTGCTCCATTTTTTTCCATCGTAGTAATACACACATTCCATGTCCGTATTATAAACCAATGCCCCTCTAAGTGGAGCTATATTCTGCATTTGAGGGGTAGTTACCCTCGTAAGTACAAAGGCTTTGGTGGTACTCTCCATTTCCAAAATGGAAGCCGCATCAATGCTATTGGGATTCGCTCCAATTTTAACCTGGGCAGAAGCAAAGTGAATTCCTAGAATGAAGAGAAGGAAAAATATTTTTTTAAAATCCATAGGGTGTTCTAATTTGGGCATGCGAGCGTATTGCACATAAAATTAAGGCAAGCCTAATGGATTCCTGAGTAAATGTTGTGTAATGGAAGTATCCTGTGGTGAAAAGTAAGGTGTGTAAATTTGAGCCGAGAAATTTACCCTTTATCGACTAAAAAAATGTAAATGTTTAACGACGCAAGTACAAAAATCCTTGATATTCTGTTCCCAAATCATTCAAGGTTGCCAGGTAGAAGTAGACCCCTGCTGGTAGCCCATTTTTCTCACCTACCACTACGTTGCCAACGTTGGGAAAACCCCTAAATTCATTGGTGTAATTAACCTTATCGAACACTTTTAGACCAAAGCGGTCGAAAATCTGTATATGATTGTTGGGCGATTGTTCCAATTCTGGGATAACAAGGGCATCATTGAGTCCGTCATTATTGGGGGTGAGGTAGTAGTTGTCCAAATTTACCACCTCAGTTGCAATTGCCAAACTGGCAAAGGTGATTGCGGCATAGTCATCTGGGACAAATTCATTGGAGGAAACAAAGCCGTTGGTAAGATCACCGCCTTGAGCCACACTGCCCAAATCTACCCATTGGTTTCCTACTTTAGACCACCCTGCAATACCCATTTTATAGGCTGCATCGGTAAGGTCGGAAATATTGCTATCCTGGTTCCAACTGATGGTGATGGTAGAGGGAACACTTCCCGTTAAATGCCAAAATTCAATGGTGCTTACCACATCTACATCCCTGGTTTTTCGAGTAGTATTGAAACTGGTGGCAAAGGTACTGGGATTATTGGGGTCCTCCATAAAATACGCACATTTAGCCAAAGTATTCACGGCATTCGAATTGAGTATCAAGGGCCTTACTTGGTTGGCATTGCCCACCGGAAAACTAAAAAACTGTTTATCTGTAATGGCGGCATATCCATCTATTTTAGTAACGTCCGAAACACTAAAATAATCCCCACTTTGAATGAAATTGAGGTAGATATCCTCTAAGTTTCGTGGAGTGACGACATCCCCGCTCACAAAGTTGGCGTCATTGGTCAGTGCCATGGAAGTATTGAGAAATACCCCATTGTCGTTAAAGAATTCTATGTCGTAAAATATGGGCATAAAGGCCCCGGAAACGCTGATGGGCGAAGTACCGTAAAACCCTGCCAACCCAACATTTTGGTCAAAAGAGGCATCATTGATGAGGTTGGTATGAAATCCTAATTCTCCTCCTTCATGGATCCGAATATTCCCACTATTATACAATGCGGTTTGGGCTTGGGTAGCCAGGCTTAGGAATAGGAGTGATATGAAAAATATTTTTTTCATAGATTAGAAATCGGTTACTGTGAAAAACCAGGCTGAGTCGACAGGGTTGCCAGATGAATTTGTTATTTGTATTGTAAAATTATTATCCGTCTGCGTTGTAACTCTTATCTCCCTTCCTAGCCCCGTTCCAAGTGTTAATTGAATCACATAATCTGATGAATTTGCTGCCGTTGAAAAATCAACTTGATAGTTTCCAGTTCCTAAAGGGGCTACTGAGGAAATGTTAATCCCATTTGCTATTATTTCTGCATTCATTTTACCAATGGCATGGAATTGATTAGCCCAAATAGTTGCTCCACTTACCGTTTTTAATACTTGGCCATTGGTTGCGCTTGGTTCTATTTTTTGAGGGGTTACATTTGCATTGGCTATTTTTGTAGTTGTCACGGCATCGTTGGCAATGGTCAAAGCTCCTGCGTTGTCGATAGTTGCATCCCCAGAAACAGGCGTGGCCTGTGCTGTGCCAGCCGCATTCCCCACGAAGATGTTGGCGTTTGCCAGTGCGTTGGAGCCTGTAATGGCGTTGTCAACATAACTCTTATTTGCAGCATCTGTTGCCAGTAACGGGTTGGAAACATCGGTCAGTTTAAATGAACCAATGGATAGGTCAGCAATTGGTACGGCAAATCCACTCAATGAGATATTGGCCTTGTCCAGTTTAGCATCCGTTACGTTGGCGTCGGCTATTTTTGTAGTTGTCACGGCATCGTTGGCAATGGTCAAAGCTCCTGTGTTATCGATAGTGGCATCCCCAGAAACAGTTGCGGCCTGTGCTGTGCCAGCCGCATTCCCCACGAAGATGTTGGCGTTTGCCAGTGCGTTGGAGCCTGTAATGGCGTTGTCAACATAACTCTTATTTGCAGCATCTGTTGCCAGTAACGGGTTGGAAACATTGGTCAGTTTAAATGAACCAATGGATAGGTCAGCAATTGGTACGGCAAATCCACTCAATGAGATATTGGCCTTGTCCAGTTTAGCATCCGTTACGTTGGCATCGGCTATTTTGGTAGTTGTCACTGCATCGTTGGCAATGGTCAAAGCTCCTGTATTATCGATAGTGGCATCCCCAGAAACAGGTGCGGCCTGCGCTGTGCCAGCCGCATTCCCCACGAAGATGTTGGCGTTTGCTAAGGAGTTGGATCCTGAGACTGCATTGTCCACATAGTTTTTAGTTGCTGCATCCTGTGCAGCCAAAGGATCAACGACATTAGTTAGTTTGAAAGTTCCAATAGATAAGTCGGCCGTAGGTATGGCAAATCCACTCAATGAGATATTGGCCTTGTCCAGTTTAGCCTCCGTTACGTTAGCGTCGGCTATTTTGGTAGTTGTCACGGCATCGTTGGCAATGGTCAAAGCTCCTGTGTTATCGATAGTGGCATCCCCAGAAACAGTTGCGGCCTGTGCTGTGCCAGCCGCATTCCCCACGAAGATGTTGGCGTTTGCTAAGGAGTTGGATCCTGAGACTGCATTGTCCACATAGTTTTTAGTTGCTGCATCCTGTGCAGCCAAAGGATCAACGACATTAGTTAGTTTGAAAGTTCCAATAGATAAGTCGGCCGTAGGTATGGCAAATCCACTCAATGAGATATTGGCCTTGTCCAGTTTAGCATCCGTTACGTTGGCGTCGGCTATTTTGGTAGTTGTCACGGCATCGTTGGCAATGGTCAGCACCCCTGTGTTGTCCATAGTGGCATCCCCAGAAACAGGTACAGCCTGTGCGGTATTGGCGGCATCCCCTACAAAGATAAAAGCATCGGCCAAGGTGTTGGAACCTGTAATGGCGTTGTCAACATATGTTTTTACAGCTTGTTCGGTTGGAAAGTCAACAGCAGAATTATCAGCTAAGGTTCCATCATCTGATTTGTTGGCGGAGTCTTCCTTTTGTGCTATTGCTGCATCGGCATCTGCCTCGTTCTGGTCTACATCTGCTTGGACAGCAGCTATGTCGGCAGATTCTTCCAAAGACGACAAATCAACAGTAGCCGAAGTTCCATTTTCAATATCTATTATCAGTTCGTTTGCGGTGCTTAAAGGTAAACCAGTAAGATCTTGATTATCAGTACTAGTAACGGCCAATTCATCTAGTGCCAGTTTTACGGTATTAGCAGTTAATCCAGAATCAACCGGGTTATAACTTACCTCTACAGCACTAAATAGTCCTGCCTTATTTACCCAGACCACCGTAGGTTGTCCCGTGACCGTCTGTGTTTGTAATAATTGTCCCGTAGTGCCAGGAATTAATTTTAGAGCAGGGGTAGATCTATTTTGGATATGGAAATCCCCATTTATGGCAGTTGGACCTATATCAACATTCCTAATGCTTCTGTCCTGAATATTAGATCCAGTAATTTCTCCTACTTCAAAATTGAAATTGTTGCCCGTCCTTCTGATCACAATGGTGCTGTCATTAATGGGGAGGAGGTTGACAATGGCATCCGTACTATAGGTGTGCCTGTTCAAAGAATCCAAGGCCACGCTTAGGGCGTTGTTATTGCTGTCGGTCAAGACCAAACTGTCATTGGCTACTTCAAACCTACTGTTGGTAGTTGTTGTAATTATGGTCTCTACTCCTACAGCATCTGTAAAGGTGTAGGACCCATCCCCATTGTCCACCATGCTAATGTTCGCTGAATTGGTCAGGGCGTCACAGATATTCAACCACTGGCTCCCATCATAATAATGAACACATTTGGTTTCCGTATTATATACCAGTGCCCCCTGCAAGGGATTTATGGCGTCCATCTGTGTGTTGTTTACCCTGGTAAGGACCAAGGCCCTCGAGGTGCTCTCCAATTCCAAAACGGAGGCAGCATTTATATTTTGGGGGTTGGTGCCTATTTTAATTTGGGCATGTGAAAAAGATCCCAAAACAAGGCCAATGAAGAGAAAGACAACTTTTAATTTCATTAGTTAGAGGGTTTTATCCTAAAAAAATAGGAGCACACAAAAATAAGACTATAAGTACACCTACCTAAAAAATGGAGCCAAAATACCCATACTTACGGTTTAACGGAAAACTTCATGGATGAATGACATCAAAATGGTATTTTTTCGGACTCATAAGGGGTTTTTCCCGCTTCAAAAATGCGTACAGTTCCCTTGCCCTTTAATAAAGTCTTACCATTTTCCACCCAAATAAAGTTGCCTTCCCTAAGGCCAACTACTGGAGTGGTATTGAATTGGTGGAATTCTTTGATCCGCGTTTCCCGAGTTTCCCCATTGTGGCGTCCAGTCGGATTGGGATCCAAATAATGTGGATTTAGATTAAAATTGACCAAGCCCAAGGTTTCAAAACTAGGTGGATAAACAATGGGCATGTCATTGGTGGTCTGCATGGTTGGTCCGGCTATATTACTACCCGCACTGGAACCCATATATGGTATACCATCCTCCACTTTTTCCTTAATCACTTCCATCAATCCCTGTTCATGAATCTGCTTTACCAATAAGAAGGTGTTTCCACCGCCCGTAAAAATAGCTTCGGCCTTATCCAGTCCTTCCTTTGGATCTGCATAAGTGTGCAGTCCCACCACTTTTTTGTTGAGTTTGCCAAAAGCTTTTATAACTACTGCCGTATATGCATCATGGGAGATACTGCCCGGCCTTGCAAAAGGCACAAAGGTGATGGTATGCACATCCTTGAAGAATAATTCCAAGTCTTTGGTAAGATAGGATAAATAAGTTTCCCCAAATAGGGTAGAGGTGCTCGCTAACAATAACTTTTTCATGGTTTTGAATTGACATCAATACTACAAATTAACAAAAGTTTAATGGGGATATATTTTTTTTTGACCACAACTTACTTTTTCTTTAACCATGGAAATATAAGCGTTTACCATTCTTTTTTTTTCGTAACTTTAAGTAAGGCGGAGAATATTGGTATCAAATCCAAAAGCTAGATATTTGCCACTAAAAACGTACTATGAAAAATCTACTTATTCTTGCTTTCTTATTATTTGGTTTAGGGATATCAAATGCTCAGGATGATACCCGAACCCTCCTAAGGGGAAAAGTATTGTACAGAAACAGCAATGTTGCCAATGAGAATGTGATCAATACGACCTCAGAATTCGCTACCATCACCAATGATAATGGGGAATTTGGTATTAGGGTGAAGGCTGGGGACGAGCTGGTGTTTACCGCTGTGAATTACCAGATATTACAAATGAAGGTGACCCAAGAAATGATAGATAATAATAGGTTGGTGGTAGAGGTGAACGAGAAGGTGACAGAACTGGACGAGGTTGTGGTGAGCCCGGAAAACCAAGAAAAATTCTTGCAGTTACAAAATGAAAGGATCCAAAAACAGTACGATTACGAAATTGACCGTTCCACCGAGGTAGAGAATATAGCGCTATCCCAACAAGAACGGGGGATGAAATACGGACTTAATTTTATAAATATATTTAAGGCATTGACCAAATCCGACAATAAAGAGGAGGTTGAGGAAAGACCGGTTCTAAAATTGAGCGATGTGATGAGACAGGTGTATGATGACCGTTTTTTCGTGGAAGACCTGAATGTGCCCCAAGATCAAATTGATAATTTTTTGGTCTATTGTGACGATAAGATTCCTACCCAGTCCCTCCTAAAAAAGGACAATGAGTTTCAGTTGATCGACTTTTTGGTGACCTACAGTAAATTGTATCTAAAAGAAAAAGGCACTGAAAATTAAGATCGTTTTAATCAGTATTATTTTGATGGGCGTTTCAGCGGAAGCACAAACTTTTTTTTCCAAGGAATTGGAAGGGCGTGTTTTAAACGAAAGTGGAGATGTGGCAGCTACCCATGTCATGAATACGACCACCAACAGGGCCACTATTACCAGCGTGGATGGCTTTTTTAAAATAGGGGTAAGCCTTAACGATACCTTGGTCTTTTCTGCCGTACAGTTTAAAAAGAAGGAATTGGTGGTCACCCAATCCATATTACAGAGCAAAAGCCTTTTTATAACCATGGAAGATGCTTTAACAGAATTGGATGAAGTGGTGGTAAGGCCCTACAACCTGTCCGGTGATATTTCAAAGGATCTGGAAACCCTGGAAACAGAACCCGTAGTAACGGCATCTACCATAGGCCTGCCCAATGCCTATGTGAAACCAATGACCCAGACCCAAAGAATATTGAATGAGGCCACCACAGGGGGAGGAATATTACCCTTGAACCCTATTTTAAACGGGATATCCGGGCGGACAAAAATGCTCAAAAAAAGATTGGAAATTGAAGAAAAATATGCCAGAACAGAACGGGTGCGTGCTTTTTATTCAGATTCTCTCTATGTTCAGGATTTAAAAATTCCAATTGCCAAAATAGATGATTTTATGTATTACTGTGAGGCGGATGAATCATTTAGTAGTCTTGTAGACACTCATGATAGGTTGAAAATTTGGAGTTTTTTTAAAAAGAAAAGCATCGTTTACAGGGAAAATAACGGGCTGGAATAGTAGAAGGTTGATGGTGTCAGTAAAAGAGCTTTGGCACATAAATTGCTTTAGTTAAAGAAATTGGAAATGAAGATAAAAGGTTTAAAAAAAGGATTATTGCTGTTGCTATTGCCATTATTGGCATTTTCCACGGCCCATAAATTCTATTTGAGTGTTACCAATGTGCAATATTCTGAAAAGGATGAAGCCGTTCAAATTACCTCAAGGGTCTTCATTGATGATTTTGAGGATGTATTGGAAGAACGCTATGGGGTATATCCAAATTTGGCAACGCCACTTGAATCGGAAACAGCAGATACCTACATCGAAAAATACCTCAGGTCCAAACTCCTGATCAGGATAGACGGGAAACAGGTAGATTATAAATTTTTGGGGAAGAAATATGACAATGATGTGATGGTCTGTTACCTGGAAGTGCCAAAGATTAAACTATCCAAAATAAAGAGTATAGAACTCCAAAATGAAGTCCTTACAGATATGTTCGAAGAACAGCAAAATGTATTGCATTTTAAAATTAATGGCAAGAAGAAGAGCTTTGTGCTGATGAAGGATAGTAATAAAGGAATGTTAAAATTATAACTTATTCAATCGATTTCTTAAAAAAGAGGTAATTTCCCGCGACTAAAAATTTTTAAGAAATGAATAAACTAAAGTATTGTTTTGCTTCACTTTTATTTTTGTTTGCAGCTATAGTGTCTGCACAGGAAGAAGTGAAGGTAGAACGGGAACAAGGGCATACGGCCCAAAGTAAATTTAGGCAGATGTACCAAGAGTTTGCCACTCCCAACACCTATAGGTCAGCATCCGGAGCCCCCGGACCTGATTATTACCAACAACAGGCCAATTATAAGATGGATATTCTGTTGGATGATAAAAACACCAAAATCTACGGTACGGAAACCATTACCTATATCAACAATTCCCCGGACGATTTAGAATATTTATGGATTCAATTAGATCAAAATGTTAGGACTAAGGATTCCAAATCACTTTTAAAGGATGGAGATGGCGTGCCTTTGGCCGAGCCTACTTCTGGTTTTGTGCAAAAGTACTTGACCGAAAATTTTGATGGTGGCTTCAATATAGAGTATGTAAAGGACGCCTCTGGTAAAAATCTGCCCTATACCATCAACCAGACCATGATGCGTGTAGATTTACCGCAGTCATTGAAAAGTAAGTCACAAATTTCGTTCTCTATCAAATGGTGGTACAATATCCCTGACCACACTGTAAATAGAGCACGATCTGGATACGAATATTTCCCGGAAGATGGGAATAGAGCCTATGTTATTGCCCAATTTTTTCCTAGAATGGCAGTTTACAGCGATGTAGAGGGATGGCAAAACCATCAGTTCTGGGGCAGTGGCGAGTTTGCCTTGACCTTCGGGGATTATGAGGTAAACATTACTGTACCTGCAGACCACATTCTAGATGGTACAGGAGAGCTTCAAAATAGAAAAGAGGTCTTCACGAAAACGATGATGGACCGTTTTGAAAAAGCAAAAAAATCATACGATAAGCCAGTATTGATTGTGACCCAGGCGGAAGCAGAGGCTGCAGAAAAAGGCTTTTCAGATAAGACCAAGACGTGGAAATTAAAAGCCCAAAATGTAAGGGATTTTGCCTTTGCCACTTCCCGTAAATTTATTTGGGATATGCAGGCCGTTAAATTTGGTGCCAGGGACGTTATGGCGGTTTCTATGTACCCAAAAGAAGGGAACCCGCTTTGGGAAGACCTATCAACAAAAGCCGTTGCGCATACTTTAAAATCTTATTCTGCCCACACTTTCGATTACCCTTATCACAAGGCAATTTCTGTACACGCCAAAAATCAGGGGATGGAGTATCCTATGATTTGCTGGAACTATGGAAGACCGGATGAAAATGGAAATATTTCTGACCGTGTAAAATATGGAATGATCAGTGTAATCATCCATGAGGTAGGCCATAACTTTTTCCCAATGATTGTAAATTCCGATGAGCGTCAATGGGGATGGATGGATGAAGGTTTGGATACCTTTATGCAATATGTGGCTGAACAAGAATTTGGTGAAGCCTTTCCAGAGGTAATTGCACCCAATGATAAATACCCTTCAAGAAGGGGTGACCCAGCCAAAATTGTACCTTACATGAGCGGAGATCAAAGTACTATTTCGCCTATTATGGAGAATCCGGAAAATGTATACCAATTGGGGAATAATGCCTACGGAAAACCTGCTACTGCTCTAAATATCCTTAGGGAAACTGTAATGGGCAGGGAGTTGTTCGATCACGCTTTTAAAACATATTCCCACCGTTGGATGTTTAAACACCCAACTCCTGAAGATTTCTTCCGCACTATGGAGGATGCTTCAGCGGTAGATTTGGATTGGTTCTGGAGAGGATGGTTCTATTCTACGGATTATGTGGACATAGGAGTAAAAGAAGTTAAAAAATACTTTGTCTCCAATAAGCCTACCAAGAGGATGCAGGAGTATATGGCCGCGAGAAATGTTACGGAAGCCGATTTGCCCCCATTGGTGTATTTGGCCGAAGAGGACAGTGAGGATTTCAATGCCGATCTAAAAGGAAAAGCACCTTCAGAAAATTCCAAGACCTTAAATGAATATATGATGGATAACATGACAGCTGTGGAAAGAGCCGCTGTTAAAGAGCCAAAGTATTTCTATGAGATCACTTTTGACAAACCGGGAGGATTGCCAATGCCGTTGATCGTGGAATATACCTATGCTGATGGTTCCAAGGAAAACATCACTTACCCTCCAGAAATTTGGAGAAAAAGTGACAAAGAGGTAAAACGAGTAATGGCTACCCAAAAAGAATTGGTAGGTATTATGGTAGATCCTAAAGCAGAGACTGCTGATATAGATACAACCAATAACTCATGGCCTAAAAAAGATGAGAAGTCCGACTTTGATCAATTCAAAGAAAATATAAAAGGAGAATAAGTCTAGGTAAAATATTCAAGGCCCCAATTGCTTATTAAGCAGTTGGGGCTTTTTTTTTGCCAGAAATTTAGGGATTGCGGTATGGCAGTAGATGTCTTTTAACGTGGTTGGGTAAAATTAATTTTTAAATAAAATTGGGAGCCTTTTTTATTCAGCTGCCAAACTTCTCATTATATTTGTGGTATGTATGCAAATGTATTATTATTCATAAGCGGTGCCGAGATATTTTTTATCATGTTCATTGTGGTAATGGTATTTGGTGCTGATAAAATTCCGGATATCGCTAGAGGTCTGGGCAAGGGAATGCGCCAACTGAAGGACGCCACCGAAGATATTAAACAAGAAATTTATAAAACTGCCGATAAACAGGGCATCGACACAAGCTTTACCAAGGATATCAAGAAAGAGATTGATAAGGTAAAGGATAGTGTGGAGGATGTTACTGGGGTAATCAAGAGAAAGTAAGTTAGCGCATGCTTGAAAAAATTGCGGAATGGGACCGAAATATCTTCATCTATCTAAACAGTTTAGGCATAGAAGACTATGATGTATTCTGGTCTATAGTTACCAATATCAGTTCGTGGACCCCCTTATTTGTTCTGTTTTTTATCTTAATATGGGTGAGGTATCCAAAAAAGGAAGCATTTTTCATGACCCTTACCGTTCTTGTGTTAGTAGGTTTCATTTTGGGGATCACAGATTTGACCAAAGAATTTGTGGCAAGGTTAAGGCCCAATAATAACGAGGAGATCAATACCGTCATTAGAATATTACGGAGTCCTACAGGATATAGTTTTTTCTCCGGTCACGCCTCCAGTTCCTTTTCTATAACCACCTTGGTCTTTCTTTTTCTAAGACCAAAATATAAATGGGTCTGGGTATTTTACCTTTGGCCTTTATTGTTCACTTTCAGTAGAATTTATGTGGGGGTCCATTATCCCGTGGATATTTTGGTGGGTGCCATGGTAGGAACTTTTTCGGCCCTTTTGTTTTATAAATTACATCAAAGATTTATAATACCCTACTTAGCGTCAACCCGTCCCTTATAGGCAGTAAAACTGTTTCTACCCTTGGGTCATCCTTTAATTTTTTATTGTAATCCAACAATACCTTGGTGGCTTTGTCATTGGGTTGCAAAGGTTCTATGACCTTCCCTGACCAAAGTACATTGTCCGAAAGAATAATGCTTCCAGGTCTCGTTTTTGAAAGTGCACTTTCAAAATAGGCATCGTAACTTGTTTTCCCTGCATCGATGAACACGAGGTCAAAAACTACATCCAAGGTTGGGATTACATCCAAGGCATCGCCAACATGCTGCACAATCTGTGAACCATAGCCGCTTTTGTCAAAATACTTGCGTTGAATGCCCCCTAATTCCTCGTTCACATCAATGGTGTGCAACCTTCCCTCTTTTTGTAGGCCTTCGGCAAGACATATGGCAGAATATCCTGTATATGTACCTATTTCAAGAATGTTCTTGGGGGCAATAATTTTGGAGAGCATACTCAATACCCTTCCTTGGAAATGACCTGTGATCATTCTGGGCTGTATAACTTTTAGATGGGTCTCCCTAGTAAGTTCCTGCAATACCAAAGGCTCTGATTCGGAATGGTCCGCGATATAATTTTCCAGTAATGGAGATAAGAAATGCATGGATACGTTTTTGCAAAACTATGGAATATTATGCTATTTTTGGACAGCACCTATTATTCATTAATCCCCTAATTAGTATAGGACGATGAAAAATTATACATGTAGAAAGGCAACTATTGATGATCTCGAGATCTTATTGAAATTTGAGCAGGGCATTATTGTGGCAGAACGTCCTTTTGATCCCACCATTAAGAAAGATCCGGTAACCTATTATGACTTACGGGAATATATACTTTCGGACGATATAGAGGTGGTCGTAGTCGAGACCAATGGGGCTGTGATTGCTTCAGGGTATGCCTTAATCAAAAAGGCGAGACCTTATCTGGATCATGAAGAGTATGCCTACTTGGGATTTATGTACACCCATCCGGATTATAGGGGTCAAGGTGTCAATCAATTAGTTGTGAAGGAATTAAAAAAATGGGCATCTGCCAAAGGGTTGAAAGAAATTAGATTAACCGTTTACAATGATAATATTCCGGCCATCAAGGCATATGAAAGGGTCGGGTTTAAAAAGCACATCATTGAAATGAGATTAAACACCCAATAATACTGCTAAAACTTACATAAATATTAAGAATTAGTTCTTTTTTGATATTGTATTTTTACAGAAAAACTACCCCTATGCAATTTAAAAATACTCTCCAATACGCTCAACAATTAGATGCAGAAGATCAACTGAGTAAATATCGTGACGAGTTTCATTTTCCAAAAGTAAACGGAAAGCAGGTCATATATTTTACAGGGAACTCTTTGGGACTTCAGCCTAAACGTACCCAAAAATTTGTGGATGAGGTAATGACCGATTGGAAAGAGATGGCAGTGGAAGGACATTTTTATGCAGATAAGCCTTGGTGGGATTACCACGAAAGATTGGCTGCCCCATTGGCAAAGGTAGTGGGCGCAAAACCCGAGGAAGTTACGGTAATGAACACACTTACCGTAAACCTTCATTTATTGATGGTCTCTTTTTACAGACCTACCATAAAACGGTATAAGATCATCTGTGAGGAAAAGGCATTCCCTTCGGACCAGTACATGTTGCAGAGTCAGGTTCGCTTTCATGGGTTTGACAGTAACGATGCCATTGTAGAGGTAAAGAAAAGGGAAGGAGAAAATTTTTGGAGAACTGAAGATGTTTTGAAGACTATTGAAGAGGTAGGTGATGAGCTGGCTCTGGTACTTATTGGAGGTGTCAATTACTACAACGGACAGGTGTTCGATATGGAGACCATTACCAAAGCAGGAAGGGAGCAAGGGGCCTTCGTAGGATGGGATCTGGCGCATGCTGCAGGAAATATAGAGTTAAAGTTGCATGATTGGGATGTGGATTTTGCATCCTGGTGTAGTTATAAATATATGAATAGCGGTCCAGGTAATGCTTCTGGAGTATTTGTGAATGAACGCTATCTAAATCGTAAGGATATCCCGAGATTTGAAGGATGGTGGGGAACCAAAAGGGATACCCGTTTTTTGATGAAGCCAGAATTTGAGCCCATGGAAAACGCAGATGCATGGCAATTGAGCAATGCCCCCATTTTGTCCGTTGCACCCTATTTGGCCTGTTTGGAGCTATTTGAAGAGGTAGGTATGGATGCGTTAATAGAAAAGCGCAACAAGATTACGGCTTACTTGGAATTTATACTTCATGAGATAGATAAGGAGGTAGATAGCACTTTCGAAATTATTACCCCAAAGGAACGCGGTTGTCAATTATCTGTATTCCTGCATGGAGAAGGTCGACCATTATTTGATTATTTAATGGAAAATGGGGTCATTACAGATTGGCGTGAACCCAATGTAATACGTTTGGCACCTGCGCCTTTTTATTGCTCATATGAGGATATGTACAGGTTTGGACAAATTTTAAAATCAGGTGTCTTAAAGAAATAAAGTATTTTTGGCCGTTCAATACCTTGAGATCAATGAAATCCTTACGGCTAATCCTTTCCAACCCTAGATATTTTGCCCCTGCTTGGGCCTTTGCCAGTCTGAATATCCTTTTTGGTACATGGGCCATTTATATACCACAGGTAAAGGGAGATTTAGGGATAGATAAGGCTAGTTTGGGATTGGCATTGTTTTTTCTTTCGCTGGGTAATTTTACTATTTTTCCACTGGCGTCTAAAATCATTAATACGATAGGAGTGGGGAAGGCCACTTGGTACGGGGTGCTTTTAATAAGTGCTACCGCATTACTTCCTTTTTTGGCTCCCAATTATTACGTTTTGTTGGGTGGCCTCTTTTTATACGGTGCGGCCAATGGTTTTTTGGATATCTCCATGAACACCTTGGTTACCGAAATTGAAAAGGAGGATCGTCAGAATTTTATGTCGGCTTCCCATGGTTTTTTTAGTCTTGGTGGAGTCTTTGCAGGATTGGGTAGTTTTATGATCCTATTCTTGGACAATCCTGTGCTGCACATGATGCTGGCCATAATATTGGTACTAGGGGTCAATGCATTTTTCTATAAGAATTACATCCATATAGTCTCTCCACCCTTAGAAAAGGAACCCTTTAAATTGAAAAATTTCAGGCCATTACTTTTAATAGGAATAGTTTCTTTTATTATTATGGGCAGTGAAGGGGCTATAGTGGACTGGAGTGGTATTTTTTTACAAGAAATTAGCAATGCGCCTGTAGCCCTTATTGGATCTGGTTTTTTAGCATTCTCCGTCACAATGACCTTAGGTCGGTTTTTGGGAGATAGCATAAGCGCAAAAATAGGTTCTGTAAAAATTGTTGGCCTAGGTGCTTTAGTGGCCATAATGGGCTATTTTATGGTACTGACCACCAATACGTATCTGGCCATAATTGGTTTCGCTTTTGTTGGCCTGGGATTTTCAGCCATTGTCCCGGAACTTTTCCGAATAGGAGGGAACATCAAAGGGGTTAAGACGTCACAGGGTGTTGCCTTCATTGCAGGTACTGGGATTTCAGGATTCCTTTTGGGACCTGTAATTCTTGGCTACTTGGCTGAAGCCTCTTCGCTAAAACTAAGTTTTATTACATTATTGGCCTGTTGCATCGCAGCATTTCTGGCAACCTTCTTCCTAAGAAAAAAATAGTAACCCTTTTGCCTATTCGGTCACAGCTTTGATATTTGTAAAGTAAAGTTTAAAGCTACCATCTTTGTTTTGGTGCATTCTAGCTATTTTTAAGCCATCTGCATCCATATAATCCTCCCAAGTAGTCATGGTGGAAGGTTCTGTAGCATTCCCTTTTCTAAATACCCATTCCTTGATGATATGGTCATCTCCGAAATAGAAATCATAGGCGTCACCTGGAGTATATCCACCTTCATCGCCATAAACAATGGTTAATTTTTGCATTGGAGTATTGCTTATTGGTGCAACCGCCTCATCAGTATGTTCAAAGGAGAAATTGTCCTTGTCCCAAATAAGATTAAACGGAGCCAATAACCAGTATTTATCATTTATAAACCCTGCATCTGCCTTCATGGTTAGGCTGTCTACACTTTTTCTGTTGAAAGAAAGTGTATCTGTAGCGCTCATGGCCGTAACGTTGTTGGTTTTTGTATTCCAGATCCAAGAACGTTCATAGTGGGTGGTATCCCTATCCACATTAAATGTAAATTCCAGTTCCTTTAAATTATTCCATTTCTCGATGCCATGGGCATTAGCCACTTTTTCCAAGACGGTCAATTCGACAGCTTCTGTTTTCACTTTTTTATCGGACTTGCAGCTAATGAAGAATGCAGCAACTAAAGAAAGAAGGAAGGTATATTTTCTCATAATTTTAAACTTTACACAAATATAATTTCTTTTAGGTATATATTTGGGAAATCGCTGGGTTTGTTCGGATAAGAAATCCCAATAAAATGATTATTTTTGGATGCAATAAAGAAAACTAACAATGAGTTCAAAAAAAGGTAAGATACAAGAAGCTATAGATGAAAAATTACTGGACGAAAGAAAAGTGTTTTTATGGGGAATGGTCGACGACGATTCTGCAAAACACGTAATTGATCGTCTTTTATATTTGGATTTACAGAACAATAAGGAAATACAATTGGTCATCAATAGTCCAGGGGGATATGTCACTTCAGGTTTCGCCATCTACGATACCATTAAATCCTTGAAAAGTCCAGTTTCTACTGTTTGTTCCGGATTGGCAGCATCAATGGGGTCAATTTTATTGTCAGCCGGAAAAAAAGGGAGACGTTTTATACAGCCTCATGCACAGGTAATGATTCACCAGCCAAGTGGCGGGGCTAGGGGACAAGCTTCCAATATAGAAATCCAGGCTCGTGAAATAATCAAGACACGCGAACTAAGTGCCCATATTTTAGCCGATAATTGTGGTCAGACATTCGACAAGGTGATGAAAGATTTTGATAGGGATTTTTGGATGAACGCCCAAGAATCTATAGAGTACGGTATAGTTGATGGAATTTTAGAATAGTTCTTAAATTCAACATTACAAAAAGTGAAAAGTCCTTTCCAAATCATTGGAAAGGACTTTTTCTATATAGACGCCTAAGCGGAAAAAACAAATCTTTCAATATATACGCAGGGGCTATTGCGTTTGGATCAATTCATTATAAAAAAGGGATGTCCAAATTAAAATTCTTCTGGATGTTCAATAATTTTCCGACTTCTTTCCTTTAATTGCTCCAATTCTTTTTTGTCTTTTTTTCCCAGTAGGTTCAACATCATTCCCATGCGTTGGTTGTTCTTAAAATGCTCTTTCTTTTCATCCAAGAAATTCCAATAAAGGGCGTTGAACGGACAAGCGTCTTCCCCTATTTTTTTGGTATGGCTATACTGACACCCGGAACAATAATTACTCATTTTATTGATGTAATTTGCGCTGCTTACATAGGGTTTTGTAGCTACGATACCCCCGTCGGCAAACTGACTCATACCCCTAGTATTGGTAATCTCCACCCATTCAATGGCATCGATATATATTCCCAAATACCAGGCATCTACTTCATCAGGGTGGGTCTGTGTGAGAAGGGCATAATTACCAGTGATCATCAAACGCTGAATATGATGGGCGTAGGAAGTCTCTAAACTTTGTTTTATGGCGTGGTGTAAACAATTCATTTTGGTTTTTCCTGTCCAAAAGAAATCGGGCAGGTTGTTGTAATTGCCCAGCTCGTTCTTTTTTTTGTAATCGGGCATTTCTTTCCAATAGATACCGCGCATGTATTCCCGCCACCCTAGAATCTGCCTTACAAAACCTTCCACTTGGGAGATATGTATTTGGTCGCTATGGTCATAATAGTGTTCCAGCACCTTTTCAATCACTTCCTTGGGAGATATCATTTTACTGTTCATGGCAAAAGAAAGCCTCGAATGAAAAAGATAATATTCATCTGTATGCAGAGCATCTTGATAATCTCCGAAATGGATCAATAGGTTTTTGCAGAAATAGTTAAGTACCGAGAGAGAATCTGCCCTAGAAGTTGGCCAGCTAAAGTTGTCGGCAGTAATAGTGCCAATCGTTTTTACTCCCGAAGCATTAATTTCATCAACCAACGCGCTTACATTTTTTCTAAAACCTCTTTCATGTGGGATTTCTGGATCTCCTTTCCATTTTTTTCGATTGCTCTGGTCAAAGTTCCACTTCCCCCCATCAGGTTGGCCATTCACCATCATGATATCATGCTTTTTGCGCATCATGCGATAAAAGGATTCCATGATCAATTGCTTTTTGCCTTCAAAAAAATCCTTCAGCTCATAACGGGTAGTATAAAAATGTTCGCTGTCATATGCTTCGGTATTTATAGAAAGTTCCTCGCAAATAGCTATTAACTGTTGATCTAGACGATACTCATCTGGCCATTGATATTCAAATTTGTCTGCATTTATTAATTCTATCTGATGTTGGATTATTTTATCCAATGCTTGTGGATTATCAGAATCATTGATATTGAGGTAGGATACCTGATGTCCTTTTTCCTTTAAATCTTCTGAAAATTCCCTCATGGACTGGAAAAAGGCGACAACTTTTTGAATGTGGTGCGTCACATAATCTGTTTCCTGTCGCATCTCGGCCATTAAGTAGGTTACATTAGGGTCCACATCATTAAACCACGAATGTTTTAAGTTCAATTGGTCTCCTAAGATCAAACGTAATATTTTCATGCTGCTGTTTTAAATGGAACTATTAAAATAAGGTTTCCTGTAACCATAATTTTTGAAATTTTCCCGTTGGGTCATACATTGCGGTTTGTCTCCCAATATTGAATTTGCGATCTCTGGGATCGTTGCCCACCCCGCTATTGTATATCCAATTGCCCCAATTGCTATGTACATCGTAATCTATCAGCATACTTTCAAAATATGCTGCCCCAATCCGCCAGTCTTGACATATTTCTTTAGCCCAAAAACTGGCAACGTTCTGCCGCCCTCGGTTGCTCATCCAGCCAGTGAGCGACATTTCCTTCATGTTGGCGTTCACGAACGGGTACTGGGTATTTCCATTAATCCATTGGTCCTTTAGCTTTTCGTCTGTTCCCCATTCGTAATGCTTGTTGAGCAGACCCCCTATTTGGAAAATCTTACTCCCGTGTTTTAGGGAAACATATTTAAAATAGTCGCGCCAAATGAGCTCAAAGATGAGCCAGTAGGTATCTTGGTTTTTTTGAATTTCCCTCTCAAAACGTTTTACTTCCCAATAGATGGTTCTGGGAGAAATACTGCCATTCGCCAACCAGGCAGAAAGTTTGGAGCTGTAAGCCTCGCCCACTAGGCCATTTCTTGTTTTTTTGTAGATGGCCAAGTTTTTGGTTTCCCAAAAATAGTTATGAATGCGCTCTAGGGCTTGTGTTTCTCCACCTTTGAACGGAAAGGCAGTCCTTCTGTCCATGGAGAACAATTCAAACCCTAAATCTTCAAGAGTTGGTACCACAGTGGAATTATTCCCCAGGTTTTCAGATTGTATTGGTTTTACTGTAGGGGAGCAAGGTCTTACATGGGAATATTTTTCACACTTTTTGCGAAATGCGGTAAACACCTCCGGAATTTTTTGGTAGCTCTCAAAAGGTATGTCCTCTGGATGAAATAGAAATTGGTCAAAGCTTTCTTCCAAGTGTATGGATAGAGGCAATTTTGAGGTCACAGCCGTTAGGACGTTGCGTTCTTCCTCCGTCCATTCCTTTTGAAGGTAAAGAGCATCTATATTGTATTCGCTGACCAAGGTAGGGATAATATCTTCTGGTTGCTGATGATAAACAAATAGAGGGATATTGAGTTTTTCAAGATTTTTTTTGAGATCGATTACCGACTCTAGTAAGAAATTGGCCCTATATTTTTCGGTCTTTTTAAAGCCAAATGATCCATGGTCAAATTGTCTGGGATCAAAACAATACACGCCAATGACCTTGTTCTTATCGTCTGCACAGGCCTTGGATAAGGATTGATTATCCTCTATTCTCAAATCATTTCTAAACCAGACTAAATTGTTCATACCAGGCAAGGTGTTGTTAGTTATTAGGCTACTAATTATTTATTACGGCGGCAACGCTCACTGCAATATTTTACTTCTTCCCAGTTCTTTTCCCACTTTTTGCGCCATGTAAAGGGAAGTCCGCATGTATTACATATTTTACTGGGCAAATGTTGTTTCTTATGAGCCATGGAGCAGGGAATGGGATTCTTTATCGGGCCTTGCGTAAGAGAACCGGTCTAAAACACGTGGTAGGGCATAACCGTCCAAACCAATAATTGCTGTTGTGTCGGCCTTATCCAATTGCACCCATCCGTCTTCGTGCACAATGTCCTTTGGTACATAAAGATCTATAACTTCCCCGACAATTAGAAGACAGCCATTCTCTTTTATTTCATATTCATTGATGTACCTGCACCCCAATTTTATATGGCTTTCCTTGACAAAGGGCGCTGGGAATTCATGGATATATTCCTCTGTCAGATGGGATTTGGCGAACTCCGAAACATCGTCCTCGTATTTGGCAGATGTTTCATGTGCTTTTTTAATGATAGTGCTGGGGATTTGGTTTACCGTAAAGTACCCCGTTGCTTTAAAATTATCATACGTATTCCGCTTCACCGTTAGCGGTCGAAGAATGAATCCTAACATAGGAGGATTACTGCCAATGTGCACAACTGAATTGAAAATAGCAACGTTGGTTATTCCCTTTTGGGATTTTGTTGCCAAAAGATTGGAAGACTTATATCCTGTACAGCTGTTGATGAGGTTGGCCCTAAACCTGGAGTTTAATGCTAAAAGTTGTTCTTTGGAGAAATGAATCATAAAAATAATTGTCTAACAAATATACTAAAAAACTAAACAAAATATAGAGTAATCTTTTTTACTCTCTAAATCCCCCTGATATAATATTAGAACTGAGAGTGGTGTTTTTTAAATTTAGTATTTTTACAACTTAACATTATTTCCCCTTGCGGGCAAGCATGGCAAAAACTCCTAAAAACATTGCAATAGTTGGTTCAGGACTGGTAGGTTCTTTATTGGCACTTTATTTAAGAAAGGCAGGGCATTCCATCACAGTATTCGATCGTAGGCCTGATATAAGAAATGTTCAATTTTCTGGTCGTTCCATTAACTTGGCAATGAGCAATAGGGGATGGAAGTCCTTGAGGGCCGTAGGAATAGAGGACGAGATTAAAAAGATTGCGATTCCTCTGGATAAAAGGGCAATGCATGTGGTAGGTCAGCCACTGTACTTTCAGAAATACGGCAAGGACGGAGAGGCCATTTGGTCTATCTCTAGAGGTGTATTGAACAGAAGAATGATCGATTTGGCAGAGGAAGCCGGAGTTGAGTTTCGTTTTGAGGAGAAGGTGTGGGATGTGGATCTACCCAATGCCAAGATTTTTACAGGAGAAACGGAGAAAGGTGTCTGGGAAGAATATGACTATGACGTTATTTTTGGTTGTGATGGTGCCTTTTCGAGGGTACGACATAAAATGCAACGCCGAAGTAGGTTTGATTATAGTCAAGAATTTATAGATGTAGGTTATAAGGAACTTACGATACCGGCCAATGCAGATGGCACGCATAAGTTAGACAAGCATTCCTTCCATATTTGGCCACGGGGCAAATTCATGTTTATTGCAATGCCAAATTTGGATGGGAGTTTTACTTGTACCTTATTTTTACCGTTCGAAGGAGAAGTGTCATTTGAAAGTATTAAGACCAAAGAGGATGCCAAAAAGTTTTTCACCACATATTTCCCCAATGTGATGCAGGACATTGAAAATTTGACCCAAGACTTTTTCAGCAATCCCACAAGTGCCATGGTGACCATAAAATGTTATCCTTGGACCTATTGGGACAAAGTAGCTTTGGTGGGCGATTCGGCCCATGCCATAGTTCCTTTTTATGGTCAGGGAATGAATGCAGGATTTGAGGATATTTATGTGCTCTGTGAGTTGTTGGATAATAGTTACAATGATTGGAGCTCGGCGTTCGAGGCCTATCAAGAATTGCGAAAGCCCAATGCCGATGCCATTGCCGAACTGAGTTATCGCAATTTTATGGAAATGAGCAGTAAAACCGCAGATCCCAAATTTTTATTACAGAAAAAGATCGAACGCCGCTTCTCTGAGAAGTATCCTGATAAATGGATTCCAAGTTATTCAAGGGTCACCTTTTCTGAAGGGTCATATGCAGAGGCATTGGCGATTGGTGATGCCCAGGAAAGGATTATGAAACAAATAATGCAGATGCCACAGATTGAAGAGAAATGGGATAGCCAAGAAGTAGAGCAGCGCATATTGGAACAACTATAAATGAAATTTAAAGCCAAATAAAAAAAGCCAGCTTAATTAAGCTGGCTTTTTTATTTATCTATGTATTGTTCTTATAATTTAGAGAACAATTTTTGCATTTTCTCTTGCTCTTCTTCTGCTAAAACAGGATCTACCAAGATTCTTCCGCTATGCTCATCCGTAATAATTTTTTTACGTGAAGCAATTTCTACCTGCACTTGTGGCGGGATAGTAAAGAAAGAACCACCTGAAGCTCCCCTTTCAATTGGAACAACGGCAAGTCCGTTTTTAACATTTTGTCGGATGCGTTTATAGGCTTTGACCAGGCGATCTTCAATTTGCTCTTCGTATTCAGCAGATTTCTTTATCAAGGCCTTTTCTTCCTTTTCGGTTTCCGCCAAGATAGCATCCAATTCACTTTTCTTGTGCTTTAGATGTGCTTCTCTTTCAGATAGACGTTCTTTTGTCTGGGAAATAACTTCTTTTTTCTGCTCAATTTGAACTTTGAACTCCTTGATGTTCTTTTCAGCCAATTGAATTTCCAGTTCCTGAAATTCCACTTCTTTGGTCAATGAGTTGAACTCTCTACTGTTTCTAACGTTCTTTTGTTGTTCGGTATATTTTTTTACCAAAACTTTAGATTCGTCAATAAGGTTCTTTTTGGCAGTTATCTCATAGTTGATGGTTTCAACATCGGTTTTTAACTTATCCAATCTTGTTTTAAGGCCAAGCACCTCATCTTCTAAATCTTCTACTTCCAAAGGTAATTCTCCACGAACATTTCGTATCTCGTCAACTCTAGAATCAATTAATTGCAAATCATATAATGCTCTTAATTTTTCTTCTGCTGTTGCTTCTGTTTTTGTTGCCATATATTAAAAATACTTGATGGGATTTGTTATGCTCTCCGCTAAAGAGATTGCAAAATTAGGAATTTTTTTTGTAAGATGGTCAACTAATAGATTTTTTGTAAACTGCTCTGTTTCAAAATGTCCAATATCTGCCAGTACAATTTTGTTCTCGGCTTCGTAAAACTGGTGATATTTAAGGTCAGCTGTAATAAAAATATCTGCTTTGGACCCTTTGGCAGCGGAAATGGCAAAAGAACCACTTCCTCCCAAGACTGCTACTTTTTTGATCTTTTTGCCCAATAAACCGGAATGACGTATACTGGTTACATTCATTTGTTTTTTAACCCATTGCATGAAATCTTCTTCACTCATGGCTTTTTCCAAAGTCCCGACCATTCCGATGCCTATATTCTGGTTTTTGTTCTCCAAGGTCTGTATTTCATAGGCGACTTCTTCATAGGGATGTGCCTGTAATAGGGCATTAATAATTTTACCCTGATCTCCTTTGGAGTAGGTAACGTTGATCTGTGTTTCTTCTTCGTAATGAACCGTACCAATTTGCCCTAACGTAGGTTTGGCATTTGGCCCGGCCATATAGCTCCCTGTTCCATTTGTGGAAAAGCTACAATTGCTATAGTTGCCAATGTTCCCGGCCCCTGCTTCAAAGAGGGCTTCCTTGAGTACTTGGGCACTGTCCTTGGGAACATAAGTGGTCAATTTTTTAATGGTTCCTTTTTGCGGAATAAGGATTTTTGGATTTTGTATTCCTAAAACTTCACATATTTTGGAGTTGACGCCTATTGGGGCATTGTCCAATGCCGTATGCATGCTATAAAGGGCAATGTCATTTTTGATGCATTTGAGGACAACCCTTTCCACATAAGTTTTACCCGTAATCTTTTTCAATCCGCTAAAAATGATAGGATGAAAGCTCACAATCAGATTACAGTTTTTCTCAATGGCCTCACCAACCACATTTTCCAAGGTGTCCAAGGTCACTAAAATACCTGTTACCTCCATTTTTTTATCTCCGATGAGCAGACCTACATTGTCAAAATCCTCTGCATAATCCAATGGAGCCAATTCCTCAAGTATTCTGGTTACTTCGTTTACGATCATTTTTGAATTTTATAGCCCTTCAAAGATAAAATATTATATTTTCGTTCCGATGAAGGTACTCAGAAAAATAGGGTTTCCAATTTCCCTGGTCTATGGATTGGTAGTCTATATTAGAAATATACTGTTCGATAGGGGATTTTTTAAATCCATTTCCTTCAGTACGCCCACCATTTGTGTGGGAAACTTAAGTGTAGGGGGAACAGGGAAAACCCCCATGATTGAATATCTGATTGCACTATTAAAGGAAGATCGCAAACTAGCTGTCCTAAGCAGGGGATATGGAAGGAAAAGCAAAGGTTTTATAAAGGCTGGACCAACTACCACAGTTGAGCAAATTGGGGACGAACCTTTTCAGATCTATAAAAAATACCCTGAAGTTACCATGGTGGTAGATGCCGATAGGAGGCACGGAATCTCACTATTGGAAGCCCAAGAGGAGCCCGATCTCATCTTATTGGATGACGCCTATCAACATCGCAAGGTGCAGCCTTCATTTGCCATTCTTTTAACTGCCCACGGCCAGTTATATGTTGATGATTGGTTTTTGCCTACCGGGAATTTAAGGGATAGCAAAAAGGAAGCCCAAAGGGCCGATATTATTATGGTAACCAAATGTCCGCCCAATATAAGGCTGAAAGAGCAAGAAAAAATCATTAAAAAGTTACAACCCTTAAAACATCAAAAGGTATTGTTCAGCAGTTTGGTTTATGATACAGTCTTACAAGGGGAAGGTGGCAACTTGGAGCTGCAAGAACTTCGCACTAAAAAGGTGTTGTTGGTTACGGGTATCGCCAATCCAAGGCCATTGGTCACTTATTTGAAAGACGCCTCAATAGCCATGGAGCATCTGGAGTTTGGGGACCATCATTTTTTTACGGAAAAAGAAATCGACGTTTTTAATTCCAAAGAGCTCGTCTTGACCACAGAAAAGGATTTTGTAAGGCTAAAGGGTAAGGTTGATAATCTTTTTTATATCAGAATAGAGCACAAGTTGCTTGGAGAAGGCCGAAAGCAATTAAAGGAAGCCCTCTCTTCTTTATGAAGTTGGATTGTTGATTTTCGGAGAAAAGACATTCTGGCCAATTTTTTGATAAAAGACTTCTGGCTTAAATGGTTTGGTCACCACATCATTGACCCCTGCCTCATAGAAACTTTCCAAACTGTCATCCAATGAGATAGCTGTCAAAGCTATTATGGGTAATGTGGTGTTGAATTTCCTTATTTCTATGGTTGCCTCCTCTCCACTAATACCAGGCATATGAATATCCATCAGTACAGCATCGTAAGTGTTATTTCTGACCATTTCTATGGCATCTGTACCATTGCTGGCAATATCACAGGTCACTTCTTTTTTAAGAAGCATCTTTTTGGTAATGACTTGGTTGATCTTGTTGTCCTCCACAATCAAAATATGCAGTCCCGTCAGGTCATAATCCTTTTCTTGCACTTGGAAGTTCATGTCCTCAATTTCACTGCCCTGTGTGGTTTTAAGAGTAAGCTCAAAAAAGAAGGAGCTACCTTTCCCAAGTTCACTTTTTAATTTGATCTTACTATCAAAAAGACCAAGTAAGCTCTTTACAATAGTAAGGCCAAGTCCTGTGCCTCCATATTCCCTATTGATCTGAATGGATCCTTGTTCAAAACTATCAAAGATGTTTTCCTGTTTTTCAGGGGCAATTCCAATTCCGGTATCTTTTACCTCAAAATAAATAATGACCTCATCCTCATATTGTTCCTGAAGTTTGGTTATTACCGTTACCTCTCCTTTCTTGGTGAATTTAAGGGCGTTACCAACCAGGTTGATGAATATCTGGGATAATTTTAATGGATCACTCAGTAAATGGCTAGGAATGTTTGGATCGTAATCCAAATTAATTACCGTCTTGTTGGCTTTGGCACTTTGTTGTAAAGAGTTGATGACTTCTGTAAGTACCTTTTTAAGGCTGAATTTTATATTTAAAGGTTCTAGCTTATCGGCATCAATTTTATTGATCTGTAGGATGTCATTGATGAAATTCAATAAATAATCCCCAGAAAATTTTAGAGCTTTTAAATGCTCTTCTTGTTTTTTACTTGGATTTTCTTCTAATAGTAAATGCGTAAGTCCCGTAACCGCATACAAGGGTGTCCGCAATTCGTGGCTTACCGTTGATAGAAAATTGGTTTTGGCCTCCATGGACTGTACTGCGGCATCCCTGGCAGTTTGTAGTTCTCTGTTTTTAGTATGCAGTAAATCGTTTGTTTTTAGTTTAATCTGGTTGTTCCTGTATAATGAAACGGCCAAAAGAGATATAATGGTCAAAAAGGCGGAAGTCAAAATGGCCGTAATCTCGGAACGGCTAGAGGATTCATTTAATTCTTTTATTTCTACATCCTGCTTTTTTATGGTGCTCTCCATCAATTCTCCTCGTAACTGATCTGCAGTTTTGACTTGGGCATTAATTTTTTCAATGGCAATCAAGGAATCTTTGATCTGGAGAAGATTTCTGTTGTAAACCAGTGCAGAATCAAATTGTCCTAACTTTTCGAAGGCTTTTCCCAACAATTCATTGGCTTCCAAAATTTCTTGATGGAAATCATTTTCCCGAGCAAGGGTCAGTGCATTTGTTCCGTTTTTTGCGGCCGATTCTAAACTGTCTAAGGCTATATTCAATTGTGTAAGCCCCAAATAAGCTTTTGTGGTCAGATAAGCCTTCTCGTGAATATCGCTATTGACTACCAAGGAATTAAAATTCGTGGAAGCAACCCTGTATTTTTCAATTTTGAGGCAGATGTTTGCCTCCAATAAAGAGATTAGATTTAAAAGATGTCTATCATTGCTTAAACTTCTGGCTTCTTCAAGTAAGTCCAGAGCCTGGTAAGGCTTATCGTTTCTAAAATAATTGAGGGCCTCAATATACTGATGGGTGGCATTACCGTGTGGGTAGGTTATAGCCTTAAGAAATATTTCTGCACGTTCATAGTACCAAATGGCATTCTCTTGCCTTTCCAATTTTGAATTTAATAGGGAGATTTCGTGATAGCTATCAATAATGGTCTTGCTATCCTCATTTTCCTCAGCCAATTCTGCAACTTTGACCATGGCCTTTATGGCGAGATCTATCTTGTTTTGGTTCTTATATTTTCTTGCTTCCGCGAAATACGTCTCTATGTCCGTCTCAGGGGCCTTATTGTCCTGAGCGGAAACGAAATGAAAAGTGGACATGATCACCACCATCAATAGGAATTTTACATTTCCTGTATATCTGAATTTTATTCTCAAACGTACTTTTTCTTGATCAATAAATTAATTAGGTCAATAATTCTGCAACTGTATCCTGTTTCATTGTCATACCAACCGATTATTTTAACCATTTTTCCAATTACGGAAGTCATCTGAGAATCAAACGTACAAGAATAAGAACTATTGTTTATATCAATAGAAACTATAGGGTCTTCAGTGTAAAAAATAATATTTTTTAATTCTTCGTTAGAAATTTTCTCAAATGCCGCATTAATTTCCTGGATGGAGGTCTCTTTTTTTACATTCAAAGTAATGTCTGTCAAGGAGCCATTTGGCACGGGAACACGTATGCCACACCCTCCAATAACGTCGGCTAAAGTTGGGAAAATGGTGGTCAAAGCCTTTGCTGCTCCAGTTGTAGTGGGGATAATGGATTGGGAGGCGGCCCTAGATCTTCTTAGATCCCGATGGGGTTGGTCATGCAGGCTTTGATCTGAGGTATAAGAATGTACTGTGGTTATGTAGGCCTGTTCTACTCCACAAAGGTCATCTATAACCTTTATCATGGGAGCTGCGTTGTTGGTAGTGCAGGAGGCATTGGAGATGATGTGGTCATCCTCTGTAATGATTTCCTCGTTTACGCCATAGACAACCATTTTTATATTGTCGTCCACAGGAGGGGCAGATAAAATCACCTTCTTCGCTCCGTTGTCCAAATGAAATTGAAGATCCGCTTTGGTTTTAAATTTCCCAGTGGCCTCGATGACAATATCAACTTCAAGGGATGCCCAATTAATTTGTTGGGGATGCTCATGATTTAGTAGGGCAATTTTTTTATCGTTCACTAAAATATGGTTTCCCTCGTGTCCTATTTGTTCTTGGGATACCCCATGGATACTGTCGTATTTTAACAAATGGGCCAGGGTTCTGGCATCGGCCAGATCATTAATGGCTACCACATTTAGGTGGGGATTGTCTAGCATTAATCTACAGACCGTTCTTCCTATTCTACCAAAACCATTGATACCAATATTTACTTTATTCATTTGAAAAAAATCCCGCATTAGCGGGATGGATTTAATGTATGAAGGTTTTTATTAATCGATGTGCTTATGTGCCTTGTAGGAAGATCTCACCAAGGCTCCACTTTCTACATGTCTAAAGCCCATCTTTAGACCCAATTCTTCGTATTTCTTAAATTGCTCCGGAAGAATAAATTCTTTTACCGGCAAGTGTTTTTTGGAAGGCTGCAGGTATTGTCCAATGGTTATCACATCTACGTTAGCCTTTCTCAGGTCTTCCATAGTCTCAATTACCTCTTCTTCCAATTCTCCAAGTCCGAGCATTATTCCGGATTTGGTCCTTTTGGCACCATTGTCCTTCAAATACCTCAAAACTTCCAAACTTCTTTCATATTTGGCCTGGATCCGTACTTCTCTCGTTAATCTTTTGACCGTTTCCATGTTGTGGGAAACAACCTCTGGCGAGACGGCTATGATACGGTCCAAATGGGTTTCTATTCCTTGAAAATCAGGAATTAGGGTTTCCAAAGTGGTGGTTGGATTCATTCTTCGGATAGCCTTGACCGTTTCGGCCCAGATAATGGAACCCATATCTTTGATATCGTCCCTATCCACGGAAGTTATTACGGCATGCTTAATACCCATTATTTTAATGGAGCGTGCCACTTTTTCTGGTTCTTCCCAATCTACATCCTCAGGTCTCCCGGTCTTTACGCCGCAGAACCCACAAGAACGGGTACAGACGTTTCCTAGGATCATAAAGGTTGCTGTTCCTTCACCCCAGCATTCGCCCATATTGGGACAGCTTCCCGAAGTACAAATGGTATGGAGATTATATTTGTCTACCAGACCCCTTAATTGGGTATATTTTTTTCCGGTAGGAAGTTTTACACGTAGCCATTTTGGTTTTCCTTTAGGTGGACTTACACTTTCTACGGTTTCAATGCTCATGCTTTAATTTTTTACAAAGATACGAAATGGGATTTGTATTCTTCCATATTGGGTGATGAACCAAAAGGATAATGTGTTGATATTTTAGGAATATTGGTACATGTGAATACGAAACCAATAAGAATAGGGGATAAGGGCTTATTTTTTGTTCTTGATCACTTCTGCCAGGAGTTTTTTGGCGCGGAGTAATTTCACTTTTACATTGTTGAGGGGTTCCTTGAGTTCCACGGCTATGTCTGCGTAACTCAACTCATTGAAGTACCTGAGATTAATGACTTGTTGGTAATGGGGCTTCAACTGCTTTATGTAATGTAAAAGGGTAGCCAAGTCTTGCTCCCTAATCAGCTGGTCTTCTGCCGATGGGGCATCATCTAAAACTCTTTTAATGGCCTCATTGCTGCCGTCACCGGTATTTTCAAAAATATTTCGTTTACGCTTTCGAATGAGGTCTACATGTAAATTTTTGGAAATGGCGATCAACCACGTATTGAAGTCGTAGGCATCATCGTAGGTGTCAATTTTGTCAAAAGCTTTTGAAAATGTTTGGATGGTAATATCTTCAGCGTCATTTTCATTTCTGGTCCTTATGAGCTGAAACCCGTATACATTGTTCCAATAGGTATCCAATAGCGTGCTAAAGGCTATCTGATTTCCCAGTTTAGCCTTTTCTATGGTAATCTTAAGTGTATCTTTAGTTTTGTCCAAACAGAGTTCTTAATAAGCGTCAGAAGGGACTTTAAGGAAGTTCCGTTACTGTATCTTTTTTGCAATCTTGCTCGCTGGGAAGTTTTCCGCAGAAGCCACAGGCTTCTCCATCTTGGTTTAAAAAAGGACTCTGACTTGCACAAGTACCTGCAAATTCCCCATCTTTCTTAGACCAAATTTTTATCGCTATTCCAGCAAAGCCTATAGCTAATAGACCTATGGTCAATAGTAATAGTTTCATATCTAAATTTTGGTCAAAGATATAAAATTAATGGCCTTTTAAAGGGTATTTAGAACTACTTTAAGATTTGGACTTTTTAATAATTGATATTGGCCACTATATTTTCCACAGTAGGGGCCATATTGCCACCTTTTTGTTCAATGGTAATATATCCAATTGCATTTTCAGCATAAGGAAGGGCCAGCAATTTTTCTTTGTCGGTTATTTCCTTAATAACGCCAAGGTTTACCATTTCGCCGTTGACTTCCGCCCACATTTGGAAACATTTATCCTCTGGTAACTCGGGTAGATTCCTAACGTTGAGATAGGATAGTTTTTTAACAGGGTTGATATAGGCTATGGCCTTAAGATCCCTAGCATTTTTATTCCCTTTTACGTTGTATTTTTTGGTCAAAGGATTGTTAAGTACAATAAATTGATTCCTTACATCCTCCAATTGTTCCCTCATATCTTCTTCTAAAGTCTTGATTTTATTGGAGACAATGGTATTTTCCTGCATAAGATTTTGGTTCTGGTCCCAAAAGAAATAAGAGGAGCCTGCAAATATAAATACGGCTACACTGGCGGCCACCGCATATCTTGTAAATCTTTTACGCAAAGAATTTTGGGCCTTTATGGTGCTCAAGATTTTTTCTTTAAGACCATCCGGCGTTTTAATGGCGTGCAATTTCGCATAGGCCTCTAAGTTGTCCTGAAGTTCAAGGTACATCTCCCTAACTTCTGGATGCATGGCTATGTATCTCTCTACCTGTAATGTCTCTTCCTTGGTAGTGGAGCCGATTAGGTATTTCTCCAACAGATCGGAATCTAGGAATATTTTTATTTTATCTTTCATGACAATAAGCTTAATATGGACAATAGCACCATTGTAGAGCCGTAAATTTTCTTTAACTCTCGAAGCCCGATTTTTAATCTAGATTTTATGGTCCCCAAGGGTATGTCCAGTTCTTCGCTGGCCTCTTGTTGTGTCATACCCTGAAAAAAGAGGGCATCCAACACAATTTGATACTTGGATTCCAACTTGTCCAAATGTTCTCGAACATCCATTAGCTCTGGCCTAGTGCTTTCTACGCCTATTCTATATACGTCGGAAACATCCATTTGGATTTCCTTGTCGGTTTTTGTGTTTACGCTTCTCAATTTGTCTATGGCCGTATTTCTGGTAATACGAAATAGCCATGTGAAGAGCTTGGCTTTGGAAGAATCATAGGAGTCCGACTTTTTCCAAATCTTCACAAAACTTTCTTGAACGATATCCTGGGCGAGGTCGTGATCTTTGACCACTTTATAAGCAACACCGAATAAGGTGTCGCCATAATGCTCATACAGAAGGGAAATGGCTTTTTCATTTCGTTCCTGTAACAATTCAACAATATGCTTTTCTAGAAGTACGCTCATAAAATAAATTGCGTTTAGAGAATTTTAACGCTATTGAAAAATCCAAGGGTACATAAGTACCGTACATACATTTGAACGCTAAGGTATAAAATTGATGGTTAACATAATTTTATAACCTGTTTTTAATAAGATAAGTGTACAACTGGTAATTGTACATTTAAGTTTGGTTAGTTTGGTTTGGTTTGACCCCCGGTGATTTTATTCGTCGGGGGTTATTTTATGATATTTACTTCAGGTATAATTTCTATTTGAAATTTGTCCCACACCTTCTTTTGGATCGTCTGTGCCAATTCTATAATTTCCTTTCCACTGGCATTGCCGTAATTGACCAGGACCAAGGCTTGGTTTTTATGTACACCCGCATCACCAAATCTTTTTCCCTTGAAACCACTTTGTTCTATAAGCCATCCTGCTGGAACCTTATACTCCTGGTCTGAAACCTTATAGTAATGGGCTTCCGGATTGTCTTTGATAAAGAGTTCAAATTCATTTTTGGTCAGCACCGGATTTTTAAAAAAGCTACCGCTATTTCCCAATTCCTTGGGATCTGGCAACTTACTTTTTCTAATGGCCACCACGGCATTGGAAACGTCTTTTATAGTAGGATATAAAACCTTCTGCTGCTCCATTTCAGTTTCTATGGCCCCGTAGGAGGTATTCAGCTGATGGTCTTTTTTTGTAAGCCTAAAATTAACAGAGGTAATGATGTATTTGCCCTTGCCCTCATTTTTAAAAAAGGAATCCCTATATCCGAACTGACAATCCTTTTTTGTAAACGTTTTGAGTTCCAAAGTTTCCACGTCCATGGCTTGGCAGCTAACAAAACAATCTTTTAGTTCCACTCCGTAGGCTCCGATATTCTGAATAGGGGCGGTACCTGTAAATCCGGGGATGAGCGATAAGTTTTCAAGGCCACCATAATTATGGTCCAAGGTCCAAAGAACCATTTCATGCCAGTTCTCTCCGGCCATCACCTTTAAAACAACATGGTTTTCATCTTCCTGTTCCACAAAAATTCCTTTTATGTGGATGTAAAGCACCAAAGCACTAATATCTTTGGTAATCAGCATATTGCTGCCGCCGCTTAGAATGAATTTTTCTGGATAGCCCTCCAATTCAAGAGCTTCCCTCAATTCCTCCAAGGAAGTGATCTCACAAAAGTACCTGGCTTTGGCATCTATGCCAAAGGTGTTGTATTGTTTTAAGGATATGTTCTCTTGTATTGTCATTATCCCTTGTAGACTTCCAAAGCTGCCTTTAAAATTTGAACGGCCCTTATGATGTTTTCCTTATCCAAAACATAGGCGATTCTTATTTGATTTTTCCCTAACCCCTCAGTCGCATAAAATCCGGCTGCAGGAGCCACCATTACCGTTTCGCCATTGACTTCAAAAGATTCCAGCAGCCATTGTGCAAAATGGTCCGCATCTGCAATTGGGAGCTGCGCAATACAATAAAAGGCACCCTGAGGTTTGGCGACTTTTATGCCCTTAATTTTTTCTAACTCGGAAATCAGGAGGTTTCTTCTAGCGACATATTCAACCTTGACATCGTCAAAGTAACTCTGCGGGGTCTCCAAGGCTGCCTCGGAGGCTATTTGTGCATAGGTTGGTGGGGATAACCTGGCCTGGGCAAATTTCAGGGCCGTTTTAATGACTTCCTTGTTTTTGGAAGCCAAACATCCAATTCTTGCACCGCACATGCTATATCTTTTGGATACCGAGTCTACCACAATGGCATTGTCCTCCAACCCTTCTACTTGTAATATGGAATAATGTTCTTTGCCTTCATATGTAAATTCCCTGTAGACTTCATCGGCCACCAAAAACAAATTGTGTTTTTTAACAATTTTCGCCAATTTTTCAATCTCTTCCCTACTGTAAAGGTAGCCGGTAGGATTACCTGGGTTGCAGATTAAAATAGCTTTGGTCTTTGGGGTAATCAGTTTTTCAAATTCCTCTATAGGTGGCAAAGCAAAATTATCTTCGATTTTTGAAACTACAGGTACTACAGTAACCCCTGCCGCAGTGGCAAATCCATTATAATTGGCATAGAATGGCTCAGGAATAATGATTTCTTCATCAGTATCCATGATGGTGCCCATTACAAATGCCAAAGCTTCAGATCCGCCTGTAGTAATGATTAGATCCGTTGCCGAAACATGTATGTCGTTTTTAGCATAGTAGCTGGCCAATTTTTCACGATAGGCTTCAGAACCTTCGGTCCTACTGTATTCCAATACCTCTAGGGTGTTGTTCTTTACAGCGTCCAATGCTATTTGGGGAGTTTTTATGTCCGGTTGCCCGATATTCAAGTGAATTACCTTAGTACCTCTTTTTTTAGCATCTTCAGCATAAGGCACTAATTTTCTGATAGGGGATTCGGGCATGGAACGCCCTTTTTGTGAAATAGTCGGCATGAATAAAAATTTTTCACAAAAATGAGAAATCAATCCATAGTACGCAATAAGATTGGGTTTATTTTATACCATCAATTATATGTTAATATATTATGACACTTGTTGTTAATTCATTAATTTAAAGAAGTTTATGAAAATGAAAAACTGAAAATTGGTTCGCCTAATAAAATATATCGCTATAATTATCTTTTGTTTTCCCCTAATTTCCTTTGCACAAGGATTTAAATTGGAGAGGGGCGAGAAATTTCAAAAGGTAAAATTCCAGCTCATCAACAATTTAATGATCATTCCTGTGGAAGTGAATGGGGCAAAGCTTTCCTTTCTGCTGGATTCTGGGGTGGGCACTCCTATCTTATTCAATCTCTCCGACCAGGACTCCGTACAAATCAAAAATGTCACCGAAATAACGATCAAAGGCTTGGGGGAAGGTAGCCATATGAAAGGGCTTAGTTCTGATGGTAATGTCTTTAAAATAAATTCTATTTCAAATAGAAGTCAGAAATTGTATGTGGTACTCGATAAGGATATAAATTTTTCACCTAGTCTGGGCGTTCCTGTTCACGGAATTATTGGCTATGACCTTTTTAAGGATTTTGTAGTGGAAATAAATTACGGGTCCAAGATTATTAAATTCCACGACCCGAAAAGTTACAAGCCCAAACTCAGAAAGGGTCAAGAAAGACTTCCTTTAATTATTGAAAATAAAAAGGCTTATGTAGACGGAAAGGTTTTTATGGGAAGTGGATCGGATATACCTGTGAGGTTATTGGTAGATACTGGCAGTTCGGATGCCATTTGGCTTTTTGAAGATGGGGAAAAGGGCTTGGATATTCCTGAGAAGCATTATGAGGATTATCTGGGAAAAGGGCTCAGTGGGAATATATTTGGGAAGCGGACTATGGTAGATGGGTTTACCCTGGGTAGCAATAGCTTAAAGGGACCAAAAACTGCATTTCCCGATATGGAGTCTTTCAATTCGATAAAGAACCTTGGAGAACGAAATGGTAGTATTGGGGGCGAAATTTTAAAGAGATTCAACATTGTTTTCAATTACTCTGAAAACGAGATCATCATAAAAAGGAACAGTAATTTTAAGTCGCCTTTTCTTTACAACCTCAGTGGCATAGAGCTCATGCATGCAGGAATGCGGTATATCGCAGAAAAACTTACAGATTCTAGAGGTATTGTAAAAAATGACGAAAAGTCATTTGGAGATGTCCAATTATTGATGGAAGGCAGCACAAGGTTGAGTCTTGTACCGGAAATTGTAGTATCCTCCATTCGTGCCGGTAGCCCGGCTCACGAGGCAGGATTGCAGGAAGGAGACCTTATACTATCGGTCAATGGCAAAGGTGTTCATAAGTACAAACTTCAA
Organism: Sediminicola sp. YIK13; assembly: GCF_001430825.1. Taxonomy (GTDB): domain Bacteria; phylum Bacteroidota; class Bacteroidia; order Flavobacteriales; family Flavobacteriaceae; genus Sediminicola. The sequence continues at coordinate 138,896 of NZ_CP010535.1, forward strand.
GAAGTACTCCAAATGATCAACGAACGGGAAGGAAAAAGAGTTAAGCTGGTGATAGAGCGTTATAATCAAGATCTGCTTTTTTCCTTTGTGTTGAAAAAAGTATTCAAATAAAAAAAGCCCGCTAGTGCGGGCTTTTTGATAATGTGATTATAGGTTAGGCTTTTACTTCGCCTTTAATCTTTAAAATAATTGTTGGCTGATCTGCATTTGAGATGACTGTGATCGCCTTTCTAATTGGTCCAACCCTGTTGGTGTCATATTTTACTTGGATTTCGCCTTTTTCGCCTGGCATAATCGGACCTTCTGGTTTTTTAGGGATTGTACAGCCACAGCTAGAACTCACCTTGCTGATAATCAAAGGAGCAGTTCCTGTATTTGTAAATTCAAATGCACGAATTCCATCACTACCTTTTTCTACAGTACCGTAATCTACGGTATCCGAATCAAATTTAATTTTTGCAGTTTTATCCTGCGCGTTTAGGCTAATTCCTAATAGTCCAATAAATAATAATAGTACTATTTTTTTCATCATTTTTAGTTTTGGGTAAACATCAAAAGTAAATGTTTTCACATCAACCTCCAAAATTCTTTTGTTATGTAATAACGTTACTTATTTTTGTTTCGTATTTCCAGCTTATCAAATGAGTAATGGATTTATTAAGGTGAACATTACTTATTTAAATAAATTGAACAATACCTAAAAAGGGTAAGACAAAAACTATACCAAATAATGGAGATCCCATCAAAATACGAGCCCCAAAAGGCTGAAGACCGCTGGTATGACTACTGGATGGAGCATAAATATTTCCACTCAGTGCCAGATGAAAGAGAGCCTTATACTATTGTAATTCCCCCTCCCAATGTTACCGGGGTTTTACATATGGGGCATATGCTGAACAACACCATTCAAGATGTTCTGATCCGAAGAGCGAGACTAATGGGCAAAAATGCCTGTTGGGTGCCCGGTACGGATCATGCTTCTATTGCAACGGAAGCAAAAGTGGTTGCTAGATTAAAGGAAAGGGGTATCAATAAGGCCGATATAACCCGAGAGGAATTTTTAGGCCATGCCTGGGATTGGACCAATGAGTATGGTGGCGTAATCTTGGAGCAATTGAAGAAATTGGGATGTTCCTGTGACTGGGAGAGGACCAAGTTTACCATGGATGACACTATGTCCGCTTCTGTTATTAAGGTATTTGTGGACTTGTTCAACAAAGATCAGATCTATAGGGGGTACCGTATGGTGAACTGGGACCCGGAAGCCAAAACCACACTTTCTGATGAAGAAGTGATCTATGAGGAAAAGCAAGGACTGTTATACTATTTGGAATATGGCATTGAAGGTTCGGATGAAACCGTAACCATTGCAACTACAAGGCCAGAAACCATTTTAGGGGATACCGCAATTTGTATCAATCCAAATGATGAGCGTTACAGTCACTTAAAAGGTAAAAAGGCAATTGTGCCCATATGCAATAGGGTAATCCCGATTATTGAGGATGAATATGTAGACGTGGAATTTGGTACAGGATGCCTAAAAGTAACTCCTGCACACGATATCAATGACAAGGCTTTGGGAGAAGAGCATAATTTGGAGATCATAGATATCTTTAATGACGACGCTAGCCTTAACAGTTATGGTCTTCACTACGAAGGCAAAGATCGGTTCGTGGTCAGAAAGGAGATCTCCAAAGAGTTAGAAGAGAAAGGTTTTTTGATAAAAACAGAACAACACCTCAATAAGGTGGGAACTTCTGAAAGGACCAAGGCGGTAATAGAGCCCCGTTTGTCCGACCAATGGTTCCTTAGAATGGAAGATTTGGTAAAGCCGGCCATCAAAGCCGTTTTGGAAGATGAAGAAATCAAATTGTTTCCAAAAAAGTTTGAGAATACTTATCGCCACTGGATGGAAAATATCCGCGACTGGAATATCTCCAGGCAGTTATGGTGGGGACAACAAATACCTGCCTATTATTTTGGAGATGGAGAGGACGATTTTGTGGTGGCTGAGACCAAGGAGGAGGCATTGCTCCTTGCCCAGAAAAAATCAGGCAATGCTAATTTAACATCTAATGATCTTCGACAAGATGAGGATGCATTGGATACCTGGTTCTCTTCCTGGTTGTGGCCAATTAGTGTTTTTAACGGAATTTTGGAACCAGAGAACAAGGAAATTGAATATTACTATCCTACCAATGATTTGGTGACCGGTCCGGACATATTGTTTTTCTGGGTGGCCAGAATGATTGTTGCTGGATATGAATATAGAGGGGAAAAACCTTTTGAAAATGTATACCTAACAGGTTTGGTTAGGGATAAGCAAAGGCGTAAAATGTCTAAATCGTTGGGGAATTCACCAGATGCCCTGCAGTTGATTGAGGACTATGGTGCCGATGGGGTAAGGGTTGGACTTTTATTGAGTTCCGCAGCAGGAAACGATTTAATGTTTGATGAGGCTCTATGCCAACAAGGGAAAAATTTTGCCAATAAGATCTGGAACGGGTTTAGATTGGTCAAAGGATGGGAAGTGGCAGATTTGCCACAGCCAGAATCTTCAAAATTGGGAATTGAATGGTACCATTCCAAATTCAATAATACCTTATTGGAGATAGAGGACCATTTTAGCAAATACAGAATTTCAGATGCCTTGATGGCTATTTATAAATTGGTGTGGGACGATTATAGTTCTTGGTTGTTGGAAATAATAAAGCCTGCCTACCAAAAACCTATAGATAGGATCACTTTTGATGCGGTTATCGATATATTTGAGAACAACCTTAAATTGTTGCATCCGTTCATGCCATTCCTAACTGAGGAAATATGGCAGCATATAGCTGAACGTTCGCCAGAGGAGGCGCTGGTAGTTGCTCAATGGCCACAGTCAAATATAGTAAATGAGGGTCTTATTGAAGGGTTCGATTTTGCTGCAGATGTTATTGCAGGAGTCAGAACCATTAGAAAGGAAAAGAACATTCCCATGAAGGAGTCCTTGGAGCTGTCTGTATTGAACGAAGGTCAAATAGCAAATGATTGGGATGTGATTATTAGCAAGCTTACCAATGTGTCTACAATTTCCTATAGGGAAAGTCCGCTGGATGGAGCACTTACGTTTAGGGTGAAATCCAATGAATACTTTATTCCGATGAGCGGTGCAATTGATATAGATGCAGAAATAAAGAAGATCCATGAGGAATTGAAATATACCAAAGGATTTTTGATGTCTGTTCAAAAGAAGCTTTCCAACGAGCGTTTCGTCAGCAATGCCCCAGAGCAGGTCATTGCATTGGAACGTCAAAAAGAGGCAGATGCAGTTGCCAAAATCGAGACCTTGGAAAAGAGCTTGGCCAGTTTGGAATAGAGGGTACTATATTTAATATGAGGCGTTTATCTTTTCATGGTTGAAAAGGTAAACGCTTTTTTATTTTTCGTCCTATTGCAAAAGGAAGATCTAAGAATGAGGAGTATTAAAAGTAAGTTAAGTTTTGTGCCATTGCTATTTTGTGTTTGCGGTTCTTATTAAATTGGAGGCATGAAAAAGATAATCGTATTACTTGCCGCAATAATACTTAATGCATGCGGAGATAAAGCAAAAAAAGAACAAACTATAGAAGATGCGGCAACAACGTCCGTTGCACAGCCCAAGGTGGAAAATGTCGCTACTTTTAAAGGACTTCAAGTGACAGGGGTAACCGTGACTGACAAGGGGCGTATTTTTGCCAATTTTCCAAGGTGGCGCAAAGGCATCCCTTTTTCCGTAGTAGAGGTCAATGGAAATGATGGCTCCTATGAGCCTTATCCGAATGGGAATATGAATACCTGGGAAATTGGAACGGCAGTGTCCCCTGATATTTTTGTAGGAGTTCAATCTGTTGTCGCCTTTGAAAATCATTTATATGTTTTAGATACCAGGAGTGCGCTATTTCAGCCCATTTTAGATGAGCCCAGGATATTTGTTATCAATTTAGACACCGATAGTTTAGAAAGGACTTACGTGGTGCCTAAAGGGGTAGCAAAACCAAACTCTTATATCAACGACCTTCGTGTGGATAAGGAAAATGGTAAGATCTATTTTACGGATTCTGGTGCAGGTGGACTTTTGGTACTGGACATGGCATCCGGAAAAAGTAAGAGAATTCTGGACAATCACCCGTCAACTATGGCCGAAATGGATCATCTTACCTTTGATAATGGCATATGGAACAATACCATCCACTCAGATGGAATAGCCTTGGATATCAAAAACAATAAATTATTTTATCATGCTTTAACCGGTTATAGCCTATATGCCATTAACACTGAGGTATTGACCTCTGAAGAAAACCCTAAGGATACCGATGTGCAGTTCATAAAGAAAACAGGAGCTCCAGATGGGATGATATTTGACGATAAGGGCAACCTGTATTTTGCAGACCTTGAAAATGACAAAATCAACTATTTGACTCCCACCGGAGAAATTAAAACCCTATTGGAAGGTGATGCGGTCAAATGGGCTGATACCTTCAGTATTTATCAAGGTTACCTCTACTATACCAATTCTAGGATCAATGAAGTGAAAGGTGATATCTCCCAAATGGAATTTACTATCAATAAGGTAGCACTTTAAGAAATTAGAAAGGAGGAAATTCCGATCAAATCTGGGGTATAAATACCAATGTCGCGAAGTGTTTGATTAGTAGTCTATTACACTTTTTTTCCGCCATGTATTTTTTTGAATAATTCATAAGGATAAGTATCTTTAGGGAAACACTATACCTATGAAAACTCTTTTAATACTATCGTTAGGGCTAATGATGACATCATTGGTATCGGCACAAGAGGTGAAAACTGAAATATTGCCAAAGGATATTCAAATAAAAACAGCAGTGATACCAGCTCCTGATCAAAAAAAGAGTGGGGCCATGGTTTATGGATATGATGCCGATGGAAAATTTACCGTACTGAGGGAAGGATCCAATAACCTGGTATGTATTGCAGATAACCCAAATCAGGAAGGAATCAGTGTTGCCTGCTATTCTGTTCAATTGGAACCATTTATGAAACGAGGGCGGGAGTTGGGAGCCGAGGGCATGGACGCAAAAGAAAAATTTGATATTAGGGGAGCGGAAGTTGCTGCGGGGAAACTAATGATGCCTAAAGATCCCAGCATGTTGTACATCTATTATGGAAGCGAAGAGGCGTATGATAAAGCTTCAGGAACCTTGTCCGATGGTAAGTTTAGGTATGTTGTCTATATTCCCTTTGCAACCGTTGAATCTACGGGACTTCCAGATAAGCCCCATGCTCCAGGAATGCCTTGGCTAATGGATCCTGGGACATACAGGGCTCACATCATGATAGGGCCTTTTTAGAAATTAGCGCCACCATCAATACTTTGTATTGTTATCTTGATACTCTTGGTTTAGCACCGAAATTCGAAGGATTTTGTAATTATCCATTGATCATTTGATGACTTTTTATTGCTTTTTCAGGTGAATTATACTGTACATTTGCACCGTTTTAAATTTGCGCAATAATCCTGATTGTATGAGTATTAAGAATCCGAATGAGCTTGAAGAATTGACATCGTCGGGTGTAAGTCTTGATGAGATAGAGCAGTGTATTTCCATTTTGGATAGATTGGTGGACAATGCGCATCAGATTTTGGAATTGCCAGAAGATAAAAGGGTGGCCTTATTAAAAGCGGCAGGAATTCTTTCCAGACCTGATCGTCACGTATTTAAACAACGCAAAAAAGATTCTGCCAAAGCTGCAAAGCGAAAAATGATAGAACGCGACAAACATGCGCGTAAGGAAACCGGGATTAGAAGTGCTAGAGAGGCGGCTATTTTTGTGGCGCCTAAATTGTTGCCCATGCCATCAAAAGAGCAGTTGGAAGAGCGGGAATTGGAATCACCTCGAAATTGCTACGTCTGTAAAACAGTCTATACCAAATTGCATCATTTTTATGATACCATGTGCCAGGATTGTGGCGACTTCAATTACGCCAAAAGGTTTCAAACGGCAGATCTTTCGGGCCAGGTAGCGGTGGTCACAGGTTCCAGATTGAAAATAGGATATCATATCGCCTTGATATTGTTACGTTCGGGTGCTACGGTGGTAGCAACGACCCGTTTTCCCGTGGATGCTGCCTTGCGTTTTTCCAAGGAAGAAGATTTTATGCAATGGGGACATCGATTAAAGATCCATGGTCTTGATTTGCGTCATATACCCAGTGTGGAAATATTCTGCAATTTTATAGAACAGCAGTACGACAGATTGGATATCTTGATAAACAATGCAGCACAAACGGTGCGAAGACCAGCGGGCTTTTACCAACACCTAATAAAAAATGAGGAGTTGCCCATAGAACAATTGCCTCAGTTTGCCCAAGAAGTTCTTTCCGATCACAATTACTGTTTACAGGAACTAAAATCCTTGGGCAAAGGAACTTCCACGGAACAAAACAACGCTCTGCCGGTAAATTGGCACGCTCCAGAGCCCGGGATTGGTATCAGGGCTTCTGCCAAGCTCTCACAGATTCCCTATAGTTTTGACAATTCACTTTCCACCAAGGAGGTATTTCCAGAGGGGGAATTTGATGCGGACCTACAACAGGTTGATTTGCGTAAAACCAATAGCTGGCGCCTAAAATTAGGGGAGATAGAGACCCCGGAAATGATTGAGGTGCAATTGGTGAATGCAATAGCACCATTTGTACTCTGCAACCGCTTGTCTAGATTGATGAGGCAGGAAAACACAGGAAAAAAGCATATTATCAATGTTTCGGCAATGGAAGGTAAGTTCCATCGTTTTTACAAGGAAGACAGGCATCCCCACACCAATATGGCCAAAGCGGCCTTGAATATGATGACACATACCTCTGCCCTCGACTTTGCAAAGGATGGTGTATACATGAATGCCGTCGATACCGGTTGGGTGACAGATGAGGATCCAGTGGAACTTTCCAAAAGAAAGGTTGAGGTTCATGATTTCCAACCTCCTTTAGATATTGTTGATGGGGCTGCAAGGGTCTTGGATCCCCTGATAGATGGTATTAATACCGGAAAGCATTGGACCGGAAAATTCCTGAAGGATTACCATCCTATTGATTGGTAGTTTTAAAAATACATTGTTGATGTCTAACACTTATATTGTAAGATTTGACAGGTGGTCTACTCCATGGGTCTCTCCGGGAGCAGACTTAGAAGTGCACCGATAATCACAATATTCTTTGCAATATATTGTCCCAGTAAGGTAGGAACAAATATAGTTTCGTTAAAGGTAAGTTCTGGAAAAAAAATAAAGGGGGTAAAGGTCATGCCCATGTGGACAAGAGCCATAATAATTATAGTTCTCCGGTATATTTGGGCAATGAGTAGAATTCCTACTAGTGTTTCCCATAAGGCCAGGATAAATATGGCCACGGTAGACGGGATAAGGCCATAGGTCAATTTAGTAATAGTGTGGATTGCCAAATCTTCGGCGGGACTCATAGCCGAAAAGAATTTTAATGATCCAAACCAAATATACACCAGTCCAATACAGAGGGAAAGAATCTGATCCCTGGAAATTTTTGTAGTAATATTTAGGTAGATTTCTTTCATTTTTTACGAGTATTATTATCAATACTAAGGGGTATTCATTGTTTGCAAGGTCAAAAGCAAAAAGCTAACCTGTCAATGGTTAGCTTTGAGTGACTAGTTATTTATGAATGTTCCTGCAATGAAATTAAATTGGAATTAACTATTGACCAAATTAAGCAGTTTTGCCATTGGTTGAGGTTAACGATAGGTAAAGAAGATTAATGAAAAGTTAATAGGCATAATAAATTATTGATAAAGGCAAAATAGTACATTTTTGTATTATTTTGGGCTTGGTTTGAAAAGAAGGAAATTACATATCATAGTATTTATCGTTGCGGTGCTTGGCCTGTTCATCGTACAGTACCAATATTTACGGATTGGACTTAATCTAGCCAAAGTGCAGTTCAGTAAAAATATGGGAAACGCCAGTCAGGCGATAAAGAAAGACTTGTTCGAAGAAAATGAGCTTACATTTTTAATTGGCAAGTCGATCACCAAGGATGATACCTATTTTAATCTTAGTCTGGACAGTGTTCAGAATGCCACAGGGCATTTTTTTAATGACTTTTTAAAAGATAGGTTGGCAGTGAATGGTATTGCAACCGATTTTTCATATCAATTATTTTCCCGGGATTCTACGGATTACCTAACATCACCCACCGTTTTTAGGGAAGGTGATAAGTTAAATGCCTACCCAATAGTATTGGAAGGGTACCTGCCTGCATTAGTGGGGAAAAGCTTGGTACTAGAGCTTCAATTCAAAGATATCAATACCTACTTTTTGTTTCAGTTGAACGGGCTCACCATTCCCAGTCTCATTTTTATGTTAGCTATTATTATCGTGGTCATCTGGGTGCTGAGGTCTTTTTATTGGCAAGGAAAACTAATAACCACTACCAACGAATTCATTAATAATTTAACTCACGAATTAAAAACGCCCGTATTCTCCATAGGGTTGGCCACCAAAATTTTGGAAAAGGATTTAGATGAAAAACACGAGCCAATAGTTGCCATTATCAGGCAGCAGATGGAAAGATTGAAAGTCCATATAGATAAGGTTTTGGAATTGGGAAGTATGGAGAACAATAGAAAAATCTTGATTTTTAATGACGTAGATTTTAGGCCTGTATTGAAAAAGCTCTCTGAGGAATTTCAGACGTTGGGAGCATTGGAGAACCTTCAATTTTCATATGAATTGCAGGAGGGGGAATACCAATTAAATGCAGCGGTTTCCCATTTAGAAAATGCGATTATCAATTTATTGGAGAATGCCAAAAAGTATTCAGAAGATCCTAAAATACATTTAGAAGCCCATATCGATAAAAAGTGTCTAGTGGTAAGTGTCAGGGATAATGGAATAGGGGTGGATAAAAAAGACCAAGTACGTATTTTTGATAAATATTTTAGGGTAACCCAAGGTAACCTGCATACGGTGAAAGGATATGGACTTGGCTTGCATTATGTAAAGCATGTTGTAGATAGTCATAAGGGCCGTATAAACGTGGAAAGTGAGCTCGGCAAAGGCACCACAATTAGAATAGAAATCCCATTGAAGAAAAATGGAAAAAGAGTATAACATATTATTAGTTGAGGACGACCCCTCATTGGGGTATCTGCTCACAGAGTATTTAAAGATGAAGGGGTTTCAACTTACCTGGGCAAAATCTGGTAGGGAAGGATTAAAGAACATTGAATCCAAGTACTATGATTTGGCCATTTTGGATGTAATGATGCCTGAAATGGACGGGTTCACCCTTGCGGGTAAGATTCAGAATGTTGCTCCGGAGTTGCCGTTTTTATTTTTAACGGCGAGATCCTTAAAAATTGATGTGTTAAAAGGATTTGCCCTTGGGGCCGTTGACTATCTAAAAAAACCAATTGATGAAGAGGAATTGGTGGTACGTATTAAAAACCTTTTATCCAGATTGGGTAAAAAAACTGTTGTTGCCCATGAAAATAAAAATTATACAATTGGTAAATATCAATTGAACAGTATCAATCAAGAATTGAGTTTTGAAAATGAGGTGATTTCTTTGACCAGCAGGGAAAACGAACTATTGGTTTATCTGGTCAATAATACCAACCAGCTTTGCTCCCATAAGGACATCCTTATTCATTTGTGGGGTAGGAACGATTACTTCAATAGAAAGAGTTTAAATGTATTTGTTTCCCATTTGAGAGGGTATCTCAGTAAAGATCCAGATATAAAAATTGATAATGTACACAGCCAAGGTTTTATCTTAAAAGTAAATTCTCCCTGAGATTTGGGAACCAGAAAAATATTTATTCAGTAGTAAAAGAGGATTTTAGTATATTTAGAGGGTATGAATTAATATCCTGTCATGGAAACCTATGCCAATGCATTATTATATGCAATTCCCTTTTTTATTCTTTTACTGGTCATTGAAATTGGCTATGGTTATTTCGTAAAAAATCAAATGCATAAGGTGCTTGATACTGTTTCCAGTATAAGTTCTGGATTGACGAATATTATTAAAGATTCCCTTGGCCTTGCCTTTATTGTGATCAGTTATCCCTTTTTAGTGGAACAGCTGGCGGTAACAGAGATTAAAGCTACTTGGTTGGTGTGGGTAGTGGCTTTTATTGTTATGGATTTTGCAGGCTATTGGAATCACAGATTAAGCCATAAGATCAATATATTTTGGAATCAGCATGTGATTCATCACAGCAGTGAAGAATTTAACCTCGCCTGTGCCCTCCGCCAGCCTATTTCAAATTTAATTGGGTATTTTTCAATTTTATTGTTACCCGCGGCTTTATTGGGTGTTCCTTATAAGGTGATTGCTATTTTGGCTCCAGTACATTTATTTGCCCAATTTTGGTACCATACACAGCATATTGGTAAAATGGGTTGGCTAGAGAAAGTCTTTGTAACGCCATCCCAGCACAGGGTCCACCATGCTATTAACCCTGAGTATATCGACAAGAATCTTGGACAGATTTTGTGTATATGGGATCGGATGTTTGGAACCTTCCAAGAAGAACTGGAAGACGTTCCTCCACAGTTTGGAGTATTAAAACAAGCGGCTACTTGGAACCCCGTGCACATTAATTTTCAGCATTTTTGGAATATGTTGAAGGATGCTTGGAGAACAGGGAATTACTGGGACAAAATTAGAATTTGGTTTATGCACACTGGATGGAGACCTGCGGATGTCAAGGAAAAATATCCCATTGCCATCATAGAGGATGTTTATCACTTTGAAAGATATAAAACAGTGGCATCCTTGAAGCTAAAGGCCTATGTAATTTTTCAAATGTTGTTTAGTGTACTCCTTTTGCTGTTTATGTTTTACAGTTATAGCGTAATTGGTTTTGATGGATTGTTGTTATTTGGAGCTTTTGTATTTGTGGGTATCTATGGGTATTCGTCCTTGATGGATAGAAGTAGGGTTGCCCTATACATAGAGGTGGCAAGGGGCCTGTTCGGGATCGGATTAATTGTTTATACAGGGGATTGGTTCGGGCTAGATGGTTTTTTGCCCTTTGGTAAATTTCTTATGGCGGGCTATTTTATGGTCACCATAGTCTTTGGGATATACTTTACCTATTTTGAGAAAGAAGAGAACGATGTTCTTTCCGTAGCCTAATGCCTTACTGCTTGTTTCTAAGCTCTTTATCTACCAAGGCAATATAAAGTTTCATGGCTTGCTTAGGTTTCACGTCTTTGGCCTGTATCAGTGCGTTTGCCTTAAATGCGTTGATAAGTGGCGTGCTGCTTCCTGGGTGGTTGAAGTTTTCATTGGCAATGCGATAATACGCGTAGAGCTTTAGCAGAAGATCAGCAGGGAGGGGTTCTGTAAAGTCGTTGACAAAGGCAACAGCTTCCGAAAATTTTGTATTTAGTTTATCACTCGTCATCCTGACTTTTAAGTATGGCAATACAGGTTTTGGCTCCTGTAACTTTTTGGTTCAATTTTACCGTAATTGGACTATCTAAAGGTAAGAACAAATCAACCCTAGAACCAAATTTAATAAATCCACCATCCTCACCTTGTCGGACACTTTCTCCTTCAATGGCATAATTTACAATTCTTTTGGCCATTGCCCCCGCAATTTGTCGGTACAGGATATCACCAAATTTTGGAGTTTTTATGACCACAGTCGTTCGTTCGTTTTCGGTGCTCGCCTTTGGATGCCACGCTACGAGGTATTTCCCCGGGTGATATTTCGAATATTTAACAACTCCACTTACAGGGTATCTGGTAACATGTACGTTTATGGGGGACATAAAAATAGAGACTTGCATTCTTCTATCTTTAAAATATTCCGTTTCCTCAACTTCTTCAATAACCACTACCTTTCCATCTACAGGTGCCAATATCTCGTCAAAATTTTTAACCACCTTTCGTTTGGGATTTCTAAAAAATTGAAGGATCATTACCAAGATAAAAAGAGCAAAGATTTGTATAGCAATTCTAACCCAGCTAATATCAATAAAAAAATGGGCCAAAAGACTGATCGACGCAACAATCAGAAATGTAACTAAAATGATTTTTTGACCTTCTTTATGAAACATATGAAAAGATATTTAACGTTAAATAAGCAAATGGGGCGGCAAAGACCAAACTGTCCAACCTATCCAACATGCCTCCATGACCGGGCAATATGGCGCCGCTATCCTTGACCCCTGCGCTTCTTTTAAATTTAGATTCTATTAAGTCGCCCAAACTACCTGTAACAACAATCACTACAGCTAAAATCAACCATTCCCGTAGGGAGAGGTTGGTTTCATAGGAGGACATGATATATGCCGCAACCAGGGCGAAAACAAGTCCTCCAAAAGTTCCTTCAATTGTTTTTTTGGGAGAAACAGCGGGATAGAGTTTTGTTCTTCCTATGCTTCTTCCTACCAGGTATGCGAAAGAATCATTTACCCAAATGAGGATAAAAATACCCATGATCAAAAACTGGGCAAATTCATCATCTTTATAAGGTATCATGGTCAGAAAAATACAGCCTCCTCCGATATAAAATAAACCAAATAGAAATTTCTGCAAAGTGTTGAGATGAATTTCTTTTTTATTGAACAGGAAAACTAGCAGTGCTAAATTAATGGTAATTGTCAGTAACATTAAAATATTAATGGCTATCTGGTCCTGTATGATATAGATAAATGCCCACCAGAGAATCAAATAGGCCAAGTAGATGTGGTACCCTTTAAGTTTTACAATACGCTTGTATTCATGTAAACATGCCAACCCGAAGGCCATAAACAGAAAGTCAAAGGCATCGGAGCTAAGAAAAATAGCAGATAGTAATAAAAAGACATAGACGACACCAGTTATTAGGCGTCTTAGAATTTCTCTCATAAGTTAAAGGTCTTCCAGAAGTAAAAGATATAAATTTTTTGAACTACTTCCGTAAGAGAGAAAATCATCTTTGTCCTCCATACTAGACTGAAAATGTTTTATGGTTGTAATATTGGCCGGAATGCTGTTTTTATATTTCTTCTTAATGTTTTTTAAACCTTCTCCAATAGATTCTACCAGTTGACTGGTCGTGGCAAAAACAATAAGATTTTCTGGTAAATCGTGTAGTTTATATTCTTTTAATTGGTTAGAGCATACTAAAATGGACCCGTTTTGGGCTATGAGTTGCTCGCACGTAGTGAAAAATACCTTACTCTTGATTGGGCTGTTTGTAAATAATAGCCCTTGTTTGGAAAACTTTTCTTCCAATCTCTCATCTATTGAAAAGAAAGCATGGTCTTGCCATTGATTTTCAACAATAATATTGTCCAGAGTCTCGGCAATTTCTGAAAAGGAATCGCAGTATAAAAATTTACCACCATTCTTTTTAAAGTGAATCGTAAATTTTTCGTCTACGGGTATATTGAGGTCAGGCATGTGTAGCCCTCTGGTTTCAGCAGTTTCCCTTGAAACCTTCTTCTTACCACCCCCAAATAGTTTATCAAATAGACCCATAGTTGTTTATACGATCTTCAATTTATGGCGTAAAGTAAAGCAAAAGACGTGTAATAACACGTCTTTTGTTTCTAAGATTCTAGTTCTTCTTTTGGTAATTCTTCGCTTTTTAGTTTTTCTTGGCCTTGTGCATCAAACTCCTTGTCAAATGGTCTTTTGCCAAAAATCTTTTCCAAATCGTCTTTAAAGATAACTTCTTTTTCCAAAAGGCGTTCTGCCAATTCGGTCAGTTTATCTTTATGTTTGAATAGAAGTTCAACGGCTCTCTTGTATTGTTCTTCTATTAGTTTGGAAATTTCCCTATCAATTTTCTGAGCGGTATGCTCGCTATACGGTTTAGAGAATCCAAACTCGTTCTGACCAGAGGAATCATAGTAGGTAAGGTTACCTATCTCATCATTAAGGCCATAGATGGTCACCATTGCCCTGGCTTGTTTGGTCACTTTTTCAAGGTCACTCAAGGCACCGGTGGAAATTTTATCGAACATCACTTTTTCGGCCGCCCTACCACCCAAAGTGGCACACATTTCATCCTTCATTTGATCCGGTCTAACGATAAGTCGCTCTTCAGGCAAATACCATGCTGCACCTAAAGATTGTCCTCTGGGCACTATGGTTACTTTTACCAAGGGAGCCGCATGTTCCAACATCCAGCTGACAGTGGCATGTCCTGCTTCATGATATGCGATGGTTTTCTTCTCACCTGGCGTGATGATTTTATTTTTCTTTTCAAGACCTCCAACAATCCTATCTACGGCATCCAGGAAATCTTGTTTTGTTACGGCCTTTTTCTCTTTTCTGGCAGCGATTAGTGCGGCCTCGTTACATACGTTGGCTATATCTGCACCTGAGAAACCTGGCGTCTGTCTTGCAAGAAAATCAAGATCCAGCGTTTCGGCAGTTTTGATCGGTCTAAGGTGAACCTCAAAAATTTCTTTACGTTCGTTAAGATCCGGAAGATCCACATAGATCTGTCTATCGAACCTACCAGCTCTCATAAGGGCCTTGTCCAATACATCCGCTCGGTTCGTGGCTGCCAATACGATAACATTTGTATTGGTTCCAAAACCATCCATTTCTGTCAGCAATTGGTTCAAGGTGTTTTCCCTTTCATCGTTTGACCCGGTAAAATTATTTTTCCCTCTGGCCCTACCAATAGCATCTATCTCATCGATAAATATTATGGCAGGCGATTTATCCTTTGCCTGTTTGAAAAGGTCACGTACCCTGGAGGCACCAACCCCTACGAACATCTCTACGAAGTCTGAACCAGACAATGAAAAGAAAGGAACTTTGGCTTCACCTGCAACGGCTTTGGCCAATAATGTCTTACCTGTTCCAGGAGGTCCTACCAATAAGGCACCTTTAGGAATTTTCCCACCTAATGAGGTGTATTTATCTGGATTTCTAAGGAATTCTACTATTTCTTCCACTTCTTCTTTTGCCCCTTCGAGACCGGCTACATCCTTAAAGGAAGTCCTTGTATCTGTTTTCTCGTCGAAAAGTTTGGCCTTGGATTTACCGATATTGAAGATTTGTCCTCCAGCTCCTCCGCCTGCACCTCCGGACATTCTGCGCATCAAATAGATCCAAATACCTATGATCAGCACAAATGGCAGTAAGGTCAATAGAAGGTCCCCTACGACGTTAGATTCCGTGTCGTAATCGACAATGGTATCTAGGTTGTTCTCCTTTTTAATATTTTTTATCTCGTTCTCAAAGTTCTGTAAATCCCCGTAGTCCAATATGTACTGTGGTGTCACTCCCTGTGTAAGCGCAAAAGATTTTTCTGCCACATCCTTGTGGACGTCCTTGTTCAAAGCTTCCTCGGTAAGGAAGACCTTGGCTTGGCGGGTATTGGTGATAATCAGAATTTTAGAAATATCCCCATTTCTTAGATACTCCTGTAGCTCAGAAGAGGTGGTTTTTTTGGTGCTATTGAAATTACCGCTACCGAAAAATTGGAAACCGATAAGCAACATAGCAATTAAACCATAGATCCACCATGAGCTGAATTTTGGTTTTTTTGGACTTGTATTATTTTCTTTAGCCATTATTTTTTTTTACTTATTAAAACTACTTTCAATAGCGGTTACCTTCGCATCGCCCCATAGACCTTCTATGTCATAATATTCTCTGGTTTGCGTCTGGAAGACATGCACCACAACATTTACGTAGTCCATTAAGACCCACTCCGAATTATCGGAACCTTCAACGTGCCAAGGCTTATCTTTTAAGCCCTTACTTACAGTTTTTTGGATTGAGTTGACGATTGCATTTACATGCGTATTGGAAGTACCATCACAGATAATAAAGTAATCACATACAGTGTTCTCAATTTCTCTAAGATCGAGTATATTTATATGGTTTCCTTTTACTTCTTCTATTCCGAATAAAATTGAAGTGATTAATTCATCTTGACTAACTTTACTATTCTGCATTCAAAAATTTTATATTTTACAAAGTTATTGTTTTTTTGTTTTTTTAGCTATTGTTTTTAACATAAGATTGTGCAAGAAAACAACTACTTACCTATGCAGATAATCAAACTTAATGCCACGGAATCTACAAATGCCTACTTAAAGGAGTTATTGGCAGAGGTTGCATTGAAAGATTTTACGGTTGTAGTGGCCAGTGAACAATCTAAAGGAAGAGGGCAGATGGGTACCTTATGGGAATCGGAACCTGGTAAAAACCTGACTTTTAGTGTATTGAAGAGGTTTGATAATTTTTTGGTATCCAATCAATTTATGATCAATGTGTTGGTTTCCATGGCGCTATATGAGCATTTAAAGAAGCTTCATATACCCGATCTATGTGTTAAATGGCCAAACGACATTCTGTCAGGTCACCATAAGATAGCGGGGATCCTAATTGAAAATATCCTTTCTGGCGATAAAATTCAGTCGTCCGTCATAGGGATTGGACTGAATGTGAACCAAATCCACTTCAATAATCTTCCAAATGTTTCTTCCTTAAAACTGATTTCAGGTAAAAATTTGGACTTGGAGGAGCTTTTAACGTCTCTTTTGGAAACAATGGGGGAGCTGTTTGAGATCTTAAAGTCCAAAAGTCCCGCAAAAGAAAAGGCACTCCTTGAAAAATACAAAAGTGTGCTCTTTAGAAAAGATAAGCCTTCAACGTTCAGAAATGAGAATGACCAATTATTTATGGGTTTCATTACCGATGTATCATCGGAAGGGAAACTCATCATTACCTTGGAAGATGGTATAAAAAAAGAATTCGGTCTAAAGGAAATTAAATTGTTGTACTAGATTTTGTGAAGGTTTTCGGATAAGGTTCCCATAAAATTGGTAATAGGGGTTTTTATCATCATGGCCATCATGGCGTTAAATTCGCCTTCGAAACTTAGTACAACGTCGCTTTCATTTTCATCTAGGGATACGATGTCTGCCGTTAGTGTAAAGGGTAATTTATCGCTGGCAGCGCCTAAAACAACCTTGTTATATGGGTTTTTGTCCTTTAGTTTTAGAACAATTTCTGGCATTCCCTTTAAGGCGAATAAAAATTTATCTTCACCCAAAACTTCAAATTTACTAATGTTTTCAGGCATTAATTTTTCAAAATTTTTGATGTCAAGCAAAAAATCATAGACTTCCTTATCGCTTTTTGCTATCGTTTTTTTCGGAGTTTCAATATGCATAATAAAGTTATTTATTCCATTCCGCAGGATTGTTTTTCCATGCAAGAAGTGTGTTCAATTGAGCTTCTTTGATATAATTGGTCTCAGAAGCCTGTTTTATCAGATGGTCATAATCACTCAAGGTGTGCAATTCCACATCTTTCTCTTTAAAGTTGTCCACAGCAACGGAAAAACCATAGGTGAATATGGCGATCATTCCTTTAACATTTGCGCCACTTTCTTTAAGTGCATCTACCGCATTAAGACTACTTTTTCCTGTGCTTATTAAATCTTCGATGACCACAACAGTCTGATTCGCTTCCAAATAACCCTCAATTTGGTTTTGTCTTCCGTGAGATTTAGGCTCTGGACGCACATAGACAAAAGGAAGGCCCAAAGTTTCGGCAACCAGCATACCAATACCAATGGCTCCGGTAGCTACCCCAGCAATCACATCTGGCTTTCCATAAAGGTTTTCTACTTGCTTGGCCATCTCATCGCGAACATAATTTCGTATGGTAGGATAGGATAAGATTATTCTATTGTCACAATAGATTGGAGATTTCCAACCCGAAGCCCATGTAAATGGATTTTCAGGTGTCAACTTTATTGCATTAATTTGCAACAAAAGCTCTGCTGTTTTATTTGCGGTGTCTTTATTTAAAACCATGACGCAAATGTATAAAGTTTTTGTTAATGAGTCCGTTCTTATTTTAACAAATAAACTCTCGGAAACAGACAACAGCAAATATTTTTTGTTGAATGGTAAATCTATCAATGCAGCCATTGCTGCGTTGGCAAAGAATAAAATTACCGAGGCTTATATCTATCATCCCAATCACGAAGAAATTCTTAAAAAGTTTACCAAAAAGATTCCTTTGGTGGTAGCGGCAGGCGGAGTTGTGACCAATAAGGAAGGGAAGGTTCTTTTTATTTACAGGAATGACAAATGGGATTTACCCAAAGGAAAAGTAGATAAGGGAGAGACCCTGCCAGATGCCGCAATAAGAGAGGTAGAGGAGGAAACCGGGGTACGCGGATTGAAAATTGAGAACTTTCTTAGGACTACCTATCACATATTCAAAAGAAACGGTACTTATAAATTAAAAGAGGTGCATTGGTACGCCATGCGAACGGCATATAGAGGTCCGTTAGTGGGTCAGGCCGATGAAGGGATTGTGAAAGTAAAATGGAAAGGACCTAAAAAAATTAAAAAGGCACTTCAGAATTCTTATACCAACATCAAAATTCTCTTCGAGGATTAATTATTATTGTGATGCCAGGCCGCTATCTTTCAGTATGCGGTAAACCGGATACTGCATATGTGCAGACTCATAGTATTCAGAATGTACAAAAAGCCAGTCTAACTGGGCATACCAGTTTTGGGCAAAATCTGGCTCCATTTCCTTCTTGAGCTGAAATTCCAAATTCAAAGAGTTGTTTTCCTGTAACATTTCAAGTGCTATATCTTCAAACACATAGGGAGAAAATCCCTCTTTCCTGCTTAGTATAGTATCAAAGAAATTCCAGTTGAAAAATGAGTCAGGTGCCTCTGGTTCCAGTGTTTCCAGGAGATACCTCATTCCTGGTTGGTTGGTGGGCACCAAATAATCGCCTTGCAAAAATCTTATGGTATCCGATTTTTTGGAAATTTTAGTTCCGTAGTGTGGGTAGTGGCCTTCATAGGGCCGGTCATAGGTGCTGTAGGCTTCAATTTTGTACGATTCTACCAAAAAAGTGGAGTCCTGTTGAAGTGTTTTGTAGCTAATTTGGTTTTTTGCAAGGAGGTCTACTACTTTTGACCATCCTTTCTTAATGATATATGCCTTGGGTACTTCTACGATCACTGAAGGCTTAAAGTTATCGCTGTAGGCTACCTTTTTCGTGAAAGGTCTTTTTCTATCGTATTTTAGGCGAGGGAGTCCGGTGACTTCACTGATCAGGGTGTCCGCTTCAAAACCCTTAAAATTTAAGGTAGACACTTTTGTGCTGTCCACTTCCCATTGTAATGGATAGTAGTCCATTTCCAATTGTTCGGAAAAGGCATGCTCCCTTAACTCCTTAATTTTCTTTGTATCCGTATCCGCTATTTCTATCATCTTGACCATCAAATGGTACGTTCCCTCCACTCTTTTCTTGTAGGGTTTTAACATATGTGTCTCTACCATCATCCCAAGGGTGTTCCATAAAGTTGTATAACCTGTGGAATATCTGGGGGAGTCCATAAATTGGGAAAAACCTTTTTCGGGCACTGTATTAAATACATTTACATAAGGGGTGATGTTCCAATTGGAGGCAGCTAAGGATTCCTCCAATTTGGGCCTCAATTCCTGGTTTAGGTACGTGCCCAGGTCTCCACCAAGCTTGTTGTGCTGCGTAAATAGATGCGTAAGGGTGTATTGGTAGTCAGCGCCATTGCTTACATGGTTGTCAATAAAAATATCCGGTTTTACCAAATGAAAAATATCGGCAAAAGTTTTTGCGTTTTTAGTATCGGATTTAATGAAGTCTCTATTGAGGTCATAATTTTGGGCATTTCCCCTAAAGCCATAGGATTCAGGTCCGTTTTGATTGGCACGGGTGGTAGAGTTCCTATTTAATGCGCCATCAATGTTATATATAGGAATAGTTGTGATCACCGTGTTTTTTGGAGGCGTAATTTTTTCGACCGCCAAATCTCTGAAAAGGGCCATGGTAGCATCTATCCCGTCACTTTCACCAGGGTGAATGCCGTTGTTGATCAAGACAATGGTTTTGTCCTTACCGATTTTGGAAAAATTGAAATCCCCGTCTAAGTTAAAGGTCACAATATGTAAAGGGTTGCCACTATCGGTCTCACCAATAGTCTGTATGTTGATCGCGGGAAATCCCTTGGCCAATTGGATGTAGAATTCAATGACCTCATTATAGGTAGCGGTCTGATTGCCATTTGAATTTTCAAATGGGGTTGGATATTCAGCTATTTTATCTTCTATTTTTTTTTCACAGGAAAGTAGCAGGAACAGAATAGAAAAGATTAAAAAATATCTCATTTACTTAAAGGTATTGGCTGGACATTATTGGTAATGTCTTTTCAAAATTAAGCAAATTTAAAGTTCAAAGGCTAAGCAGCATTTGTTATTTCTTCAATTTCGTTTCTCCTTATGGGCTTGGTCTTATATTCTATCGTGTGGTGGGTTCTAGATTTGAAGGTTTCCGATTTTCGTTTGTCGCAAGGGTCTATGGAAGAGGTGACAATATTTATATATACTTTTTTATCTAATTTTAGAGTGATAAATTCTTCCAAGAACTCCCAACCGTCCATTATGGGCATATTGATATCCAAGAAAATGATACTTGGTACCTCATTATTTTCTTCAATCATTTTCCGAATACCTTCCAGTGCAAGCCTTCCATTGCCATAGGTGAAAATATTTTCGCAATTAACAACCGTTCCCAGCATTTTTTTTATGCCAAAAACGACGATCGGATCGTCATCTATAATACAAACAGAATTAATCTTTTTCATGAAAGTGTATATTAAATGTGGTGCCTTTCCCAACCTCACTAGTTGTAATAATTTTTCCGTTCATAGCCTCAATCTGGTTCTTTGTAATGTAAAGTCCAATTCCCCTGGCGTCTGTATTATTGTGGAATGTTTTATACATGCCAAATAATTTGCTGCCGTATTTTTTTAGGTCGATACCTAAGCCGTTATCAGCTATACTCAAGACGGTGTAACCTTGACTTCTTTTTATGCTCAAGGTTATTACTGGATCCCTATTGGGATCTTTGTATTTAACTGCATTGGTCATAAAATTCATCAAAATACTATCCAAATAGGCTGGAATGGCTTTGATGTGTACATCCTCGGGGATGTTATTTATGATTTTGGCGTTGTTGTTTCTTAGAAATGCCAAAAGATTTTGTTGCACCGCTTTGATTTTTGAATTCAAATGGATAGGATGCTTGCCTAAATTGACATTGGTGTTAATAGCGACCACCTCGTTTAAATTATCTAGGGTTTCCAATAAATTGTCCGATGCATCGGTCAACATATTAACTATTTTTAATTTTTCATCTTCATTTTTCTCATTGATCAAAAAATCTAATAACATGGAAAAATTAGCAGTATGTGATCTTAAATTATGGGAAACGATATGGGCAAAATTGATTAGTTTTTTATTTTGTAACGAGGATACATTGATCAAATCCCTAAGTTCTTCCTCTTTTTGTTTGAGCTTGGAAATATCCAAACTAAAGCCAACCAAGGCATTGGCTTTGCCGTCTAACCCTTTAACTGGTATCTTGGAAGTTAGGAAATGGGTTGCTATACCATCTTTGGTGATATTTACCGTTTCCTTGCCAATAATTGGTTTCATGGAATTAATGACCTTTAAATCTTCGTTTCTCGATATTTGGGCAATTTTTTTATCGTATAGATCAAAATCGCTTTTTCCAAGCAATTCTTCTTGGTGCTCTACGCCCAAATATTCACATTCGGATTTATTTACAAGTATCTTTCTTGATTCAAGGTCTTTTATATAAACATTTAGGGGTAGATTGTCAATTAACGTACGTAATAAGTTTTCGCTTTCTTGAATTTTTATGTCCTTTAGAGTTTGCTCATTGACATCTTGGAATGTTCCTATTAAACTAATAAGCTTTCCTTTTTTGAAGATAGGTTTACCGGCAGCTATAACCCAAATTTCATTACCTTTTGATGTTATTAATTGAACCTTTTCATTCCAAGGTTTTCCATTTTGAATAGCGCCATCCACCACCTTACTTATTAAACTTCTACTATAACCTTCTTTGTATGAATTTATACCGAATTCTATTGTTGGAACAAAATCCAAAGGGACTTCATGAATATTCTTTACAACATCACACCAATTTAATTCTTTAGTATGTGGATTATATTCCCAGGTGCCAATTTTAGAAAGTTCTCTGGTTTCATGTAAGAGCATTTCTAATTTTTTAGCTTTTACCTCATTTTGAATATATTTGGTTATGTTTTGGGCTTGAACAATTATTCCTATTACATTTTCTTTCTCATCGAACCATGGTATGCTTGTCCATTCGAACCAATTTTTAGTAGTATTACAGTCAATATATAAATCTGTGCCCGATTGCGTTTCTTTGTCAATTAAACATTTTTCAAATATCAATTTCCATTTGGAATTAATTTCTCCAACAAGATCATGTAGAGAACTGCCAATAACTTCGTTTGGATTGAGATTAAATATTTTTATCCATTGATCCGAAGCATGTTCAATTTTATAATTATCATTAATATAAACAGTAGCCATAGGCAATTGCTTTATAAGATAATTGATAGACCTTGATTGTTTGGTATTGACCATTCTAGGGAATTTTCTTACTAAAGTAAACGGATTTTATCTCTTGGCTAAGAGTTTGTTGTGAATAGGACCAAAGTAGTGGTGTTGGCTCCATATAACAAGGTGTGGTGTCTTAAAAAGTCGATGAAATGCAGAAAAATACTACATTTTTAATCGGTAAGGTAAGTGCAAACAGCACTGTTAATTGTGAAAAACCCTTCATTTTTGACCAACGGGTAATTCTTATCTTTAAATGAATAATTAAGGTCGTTGTATTACGGATTTTGTGAATTTAAATCTGTTCTTATTTTTTGACACGAACACTTTCTGGAACCAATCCTGTATAATCCCCACCATTTCTAATAACGTCCCTTACGATAGACGAACTGATATAGGATTTGCCAGAGGAAGTGAGTAGAAAAACGGTCTCAATCTCTGATAGTTTACGATTTGTATGTGCTATAGCTTTTTCAAACTCGAAATCTCCAGGATTCCTTAGACCCCTTAAAATAAAACTGGCATTTATTTTTTTACAGAAATCTACGGTTAGACCTTCATATGTCATAACCTTAATTTTTGGCTCATCCTTAAAGGCCTCCTTGATAAAATGGGTCCTTTCTTCTAAGGTGAACATGTATTTCTTATCGGCATTGATTCCTATCGCAATAACTAATTCATCAAACAGGGTAATCCCTCTATGGATAATATCAAAATGTCCAAGGGTCAGCGGGTCAAAGGAGCCTGGAAAAATGGCACGTCTCATTACGGTTGGTTTTGCGTTGGTTAAAGTTACTTATTTTTCTTTTAAGGCTTCCTTGATGGCACTTTCAAAAAGCTGTGGTAGTTCAATGCCAGCCGCCTTGGCCTGTTGGGGTAAAATGCTTTCTTCGGTGAGACCTGGTGTTGTATTCATCTCTAACATAAAGGGTTGGTCCCCTACAAAAATGAACTCACTTCTAGAGAAGCCCTTCATTTTTAGTACTTCATAGGCGCGTTTTGCAGCTTCAGATACCATCAATTCCTGCTCCTTGGTTATTCTGGCAGGGGTTATTTCTTTAGATTTTCCTTCGTATTTGGCCTCATAATCAAAAAAGTCGTTCTCGGTGACTATTTCGGTAATGGGCAATACCTTGGTCGCTCCATTATAAGTGATGACCCCTACAGAGACTTCTGTACCATTTAAAAAACTTTCAATAATTATTTCGTCATCTTCTTTATAGGCCTTTAAAATTGCCTCAGAAAGATCTTCTTTTTGGTAGACTTTGGAGATGCCAAAGCTGCTGCCGGCTTTATTTGCCTTAACAAAACAGGGAAGACCTACTTTTTTGACAATCTCCTCTTCATTGATAGGATCTCCTAAATTTAAATAATAGGAAGTGGCAGATACAATACCATATGGTTTAAGCACACTCAAGAGATCCCTTTTGTTAAAGGTCAAGGCCGCTTGGTAATAATCACATGAAGTTTGGGGAATGCCCATCAATTTAAAATATCCCTGCATCAAACCATCTTCCCCTGGGGTGCCATGGATGGCATTAAAGACGCAATCAAAAACTATTTTTCCATTGGGCATGTCCAAAGAAAAATCAAACCTATTTATGGGATGCTCGTTTAGTTCTGCATCAACATGAACCCATTTTTCCTTATAAATATGGACAGGAAAGACATTGTATTTCTCCTTATCCAAATATTTAAGTACTACCCCTCCACTTTTTAGTGAAATCTTATATTCGCTGGAATACCCGCCCATGATGATGGCAATGTTCTTTTTCATCTGTAAATACTAGGTTGTATAATATGGATAGGTGTATTTATAAAGGTTGCCATATACCTAAACCATCAAAACAAATATCATTTTTTTAAAGTAAAGAAAAAAGCTTTGTGTTTCATATATTTGTTCGGATTATTAAAAGAGGTATGATGAATTTTTTCCGTTTTTTGGGAAGTAAGGTTTTTTTGAAACAATTGGCACTGGCAGCAGTGGTTTTGGTGCTATTGGTTTTTGGAATTATGCAATGGTTAAAAAGCTCAACCAATCACGGTGAATTTATTACCGTGCCCGATCTTTCAAAATTATCGGTTTCGGACATGAGGGATGTTATAGAGCAAAACAACCTGAGGTATGAGGTGTTGGATTCCGCAAATTACAATCCCGATTATCCGAGATTTTCGGTGATTGAGCAGAACCCACCAGCTGGCAACAAGGTGAAAGCCAACAGGAAAATTTATATTACTGTAAACCCATCGGGGTATAACAAAGTAACTGTCCCGGACATTATACAGAATTCTATCCGTAATGCCACTTCAAAATTAAGAGCAGTAGGCCTGGACGTACAACGTATTACCTACATTGAGGAAATGGGCAAGGATATGGTTTACGAGATTAGGTTTAAAGGAAAATATATAAAACCTGGGGATCAATTACCCAAGACTTCAAAAATTGAACTTGTCTGTGGAAGGGGAGAAATAACAGAAAGGGCTGTCATTAAAGATGAATCAGAAGAATAACATATGGAAGAGGTAAATGGGCCGGAATTGAATGAAGAGGAGTTATTTGAACATTTCAAATTTGTAGCCGGAAAGGGGCAAGAGCCACTTAGGGTTGACAAATTTTTGATGAATTTTATTGAAAACGCCACAAGGAACAAAATTCAACAAGCAGCCAAAGAAGGAAATATTTGGGTGAATGATTCCATAGTTAAGTCGAACTATAAGGTGAAGGCAGGAGATGAGGTTCGTGTGATGTTTGAGCATCCTCCCTATGAGTTTCTTCTTACTCCAGAGGACATTCCTTTAAATATAGTTTATGAGGACGATGTGCTGTTGGTGGTAAACAAAACTCCTGGGATGGTTGTGCATCCTGGTCACGGCAATTATTCTGGCACCTTGATCAATGCACTTTTGCACCACATAGATTCGCTCCCCTTAAATAGTGATGAAAGGCCAGGGCTTGTTCATAGAATCGATAAAGATACTTCTGGATTATTAGTGGTAGCCAAAACAGAAGCGGCCATGACGCATTTGGCAAAACAATTCCATGATAAAACCTCGGAAAGGGAATATATAGCCATCGTCTGGGGCAACGTGGAGGATGAAAGTGGCACCATTGAAGGACATATTGCCAGAAATCCTAAGAACCGTCTCCAAATGGAGGTTTTTCCTGAGGGGGATCAAGGCAAGGAAGCGGTTACGCACTATAAAGTATTGGAACGTTTGGGCTATGTTACCGTTGTTTCCTGTAAGTTGGAAACAGGAAGGACCCATCAGATCCGGGTGCATATGAAGTATATAGGCCATACCTTGTTTAATGATGAACGCTACGGGGGAGAAAAAATATTAAAGGGAACTACCTTTACCAAATACAAGCAATTTGTGGACAATGCCTTCAAGATCTTGCCAAGGCAGGCCCTTCATGCAAAAACCTTAGGTTTTGTCCATCCTGTTACTGGAGAATTTATGCGTTTCGATTCGGAGATTCCTGAGGATATGGCCAATTGTATTGATAAATGGCGACAGTATGCCAAGCACAGTCTGGAAGAATAAGATTCATCGATAGAAGTATTGAAAAGTCCTTTTGAAAGGCAATTTTATCAATGCTGGAAGGTGTTATTTTTACAGGACGAATAGAAATATAAATTTTAGTAAAGAATGAAAATTGTACTATCGCCCGCAAAATCGCTCGATTTTGAAAGTGAATTGCCCACAGATAAATTTACACAACCCGTCTTTTTAAAGGAAGCTGAGGCACTCAATGCGGTATTGGCCAAAAAAAAGCCAAAAGCGCTGTCAAAATTGATGGATATCTCTGATAATTTGGCAGAATTAAATTGGGAAAGGAACCAGAATTTTAAAGTGCCATTCACCAAGGAAAATGCCAGACCTGCTATTTATGCATTTAGTGGGGATGTTTATCAGGGTTTGGATGCCTACACCATTCCGGAACAACAACTACAGAATTTACAGAATAAGGTAAGGATATTATCAGGGCAGTACGGTATTCTAAAACCTCTGGATCTGATGCAGCCCTATCGATTGGAAATGGGGACCCAGCTGAAGATTGGGAGAAAGAAAAATCTGTATGAATATTGGAAAAAGCAACTAACCGCCCACCTAAACGAAGAATTGGGGGATGAGGAGTTGTTTGTAAATTTGGCCAGTAACGAGTATTTCAGTGTCATTGATAAAAAGTCTCTTAAAGTGCCCATCATTACGCCAGTTTTTAAAGATTGGAAAAACGATAAGCTCAAGGTAATCAGTTTTTTTGCCAAAAAGGCAAGGGGCTCCATGGTACGTTACATTTTGGATTCCAATGCCGAGACTTTAGAGGATATTAGGGCATTTGATGTAGATGGTTATTCCTACAGTGAGCAGTTCACCGAAAATGTGCAAGAACCTGTCTTCGTGCGATAATATATCCCATCAATAAACGTTTATTATTTGAGACTAATTTTAAAAGATCAGATGATGGGCAAAGTAATTTCAGCAGTATTACTTCTTGTATTGATTTGTTTTGGATGCACGGATAGGGATGACTCCGTTATCCTGGCAAATATCAGGGTAAGAAACGTCAGTGCTATTAATTTCGACTCCGTACAGGTCGGGGCAGAAGATAAGATTCATGAAAATGTGGCCCCTAATGGGTTTTCAGAATATTTGGAATACGAGACAGCCTATTCTTACGATTATATAAAAATCACCTCGGGGGAAGAGGGCGTATTTATCCTTCAGCCGATCGACTTTGTTGGGGAGAATCCATTGCCACCAGGCTTTTATACTTATGAGCTCAATGTCTTGGAGACCGGGGAAGTGCAACTGCAATTTGTGGTGGACTAAGTCTACTTCTTTTTTTCGATTTTAATTTTTTCCTCTACTGTTGGCCTTTTTTTGATCTTTCGTTTTCTTCTGGCCCCGTAGGAATTATTTGAAATTTTACCTCTTTTGGATTTGATATCACCTTTGCCCATAATTCTATTTTTTTGTTTCTTAAAATTAAAGAATTCGTAGGTCAAGGTCAAGCCCATGCCGTTATTTTTTTGACACAGATACCTCAGGATACAATTTCAATATTTGGTAGGTCCAAACTATTTTTCAATCTTCCTTGTGTAGTTGAACAGGATTCTCTTATTTGAACCCATGAAACCATTTTTGCACACACATCCTTATGAACCCTTCTTGTTTGAAGGGGCCACAAAACTGATAGTGGGCACGTTGCCCCCGCCTAGATTTACTACGGGAGAACTTAAGGAAGGGGATGTTGATTTTTCCTATGGTAGCAGAGATGGGCAGTTATGGCCAATTTTAGATCGGATATTTAATTTAAACTTGGAATATGAGACCACCTTTCATGCAATCGCACAACGACAGCATTTTTTAAGAAAACGGGGTATTGGAATATGTGATATTGTTGCCAGTTCTGAGCGTTTAAAAATTGATGCCTCCGATTTGGGAATGCAACAAATACAGCTTAGAAATGTCATAGGGTATCTTCACGAATATCCAAAGGTCCATACCCTTCTATTTACAGGAGGAAACAGTAAAAATGGCCCTGAATATTTCTTTAGAAAGCATTTAAATGAATTTGGACTTCGATTGAAATTGATTTCAAATGAAGTGCCGCGAATTCATGAGTTTAAACTGCCCTCACCAGGGAAAAATATAGAAGTGGAACGAACCATAAGAACGGTGTCCCTAACGGCTCCTTCTGGAGCTGCCAATAGAGCTGTGGGTAGTTTGCCCAAGTACAAAGAATTGAAAAGGAAAGACCCGAAATTCAATACGATTGATTTTCGGGTCTTACAGTATAGCCAATTTTTTTAATGGTTATAAGGTGCTATATGTTGATGGCAAAAACTTCCTTAACTATTTTTTGTTCTGTTGATCTTTTATAGTTTGCTCGTCAATATCAAATTTGTTGGTCTCAACATTTGTATTTCCAGTTGGATTGGTAGGATTTTTTTGTTCTGTTTTTCTTTTTAATCTTTTATCGTCTATAATTCCCATTTCTTTTTTTGTTTTAAGGTTCATAGTCAATATACTATTACTTATAGAGAAGCCCAGTTAATACATCTATAAACTTTTGTTAGGAAATGTTAAAGGATCAGCGGTTAACCTTCAATCTTCCATGGGTTTTAATCCTTCTAATAGGGTAGGAATGAGTTCGCTTACCGTAGGGTGTATTTGAACAGAATCGCGAATAACGGTATACGGTTGTTTTGCGGTCATGATGTTCAATATCCCGCTTACGACCTCATCACCTCCAACCCCTAGTATGGAGGCTCCCATTATTTGCATGGTCTCAGCGTCCACAACAACACGCATAAAGCCATCTGTTTCCCCTTTTTCTTTTGCTCTGGCTATTTTGCTCATTTCCCTTTTGCCCACCAACAATTTTTTACCGGTTTTTTTGGCTTGGGACAGGGTCATGCCGGCACGGCCTAGAGGCGGATCTACAAACAGCCCGTAGGTCAGGATTCTATCAGAAACCTTACGGTTCCCTCCCTCCAATTTATGATTGGCAATAATTTCAAAATCATTGTAGGCCGTATGGGTAAAGGCACCTTCCCCATTACAATCGCCCAGGGCATAAATACCGGGTACATTGGTTTCAAGATAATCGTTGACTTTTATAAAACCCTTTTCATCAGTTTTTATACCAGCTTTTTCCAAGTTCAGGAGGTCCGTATTGGGAACCCGGCCAATGGCCAATAATACATGTGTACCTATCACTTGTGGTTCCCCTTGGTCACAATTGACATTGACGCATATTTGCCCGTCATCCAATTTTTTAGCTCCCATACAAGTGGCATTGAGACGAAATTTCACCCCTTCATTTTCCAGGGTTTTTTGAATGGATGCGGAAATATCGTCATCCTCCCGGCTTATAATAGCACTATTTTTTTCTACAATGGTGACTTCGCAACCAAAGCGCTTGAACATTTGACCAAATTCCAATCCTATATAACTTCCTCCAACAATAACGAGATGTTCTGGAAGCTCGGTAAGCTCTAAAATACTTTGATTGTTCAAGGGCCCCACAGCCTTGTATTCTTCAGGCATTCTTGGACGGCCTCCGACATTGATGTAGATTTCTTCGGCCGTGATTTCCTCTCCATTCACTTCCATTGTCTTTTCTCCAATAAAAGAGGCAGTTCCGGCTATATGTGTTATATGTTCATTGTCTTTGATTCCCTTCTTTATGCCTTCAACAGATCCTTTTATCAGATCATCTTTCCGTTTTTTTACTTTCGCCAGATCGGTCCTGGCCCCAGCTGGAATATGGATGCCGAATTCTTCACCATTTTTTGTATCGAACATTCTACGGGCACTGGCTACATAGGCCTTGGTGGGCGTACAGCCCGTGTTTAAACATGTTCCTCCAAAATGTTCTTTTTCGATGAAGGCAACTTCCTTGCCTATCCCGGCAAGCTTAAAGGCCAATGGCGTGCCTGCCTGACCAGATCCTATGATGATAACGTCAAATTTTTTCATTTCATGGCTTTTGCAGTGTTAGTTTTAAAGCCTTGTTCAGATATACAGAATAATGGCCTATGAGAAACTGTTCACCTAAATATAAGCTTTATGGTCCATTAAATAAATGGCAAAAGTTGTTTACGTCAACCTTTGGGTTGTTTGCGCTATTCTGGACAAGTGAGAAATAATATAACCTGATCAAAAAAAAAGACTTCCAGGGATGGAAGTCTTTTTTTTAGTCGTATCCGATTATATTAAATTGATAAATTCTCAGAACACTACCCGAATGTTTATAGTTTTGGAGTACTCAGTAAATTATAAAATACTTCAATCCCATAGGCTATTTGCCCAATTTTCAAATTTTCATTTGGACTGTGCTGATTGTTGTCCGGGTTTACCAAAGGGACAATAAAGGCAGGTATCTCTAATTCGTTTATAAACGGGGCAATAGGAACAGTTCCTCCCATTATACGTATTTGTACTACTTCTTCTTTAAAGGTGTTTTTTAAGGTCTCGACCAAAAAATTACCGTAGGGATTATTCAGGTCCGTTCTAAAGGCATTGGTTACTGTCCCTTCTGTTATGGTCATGATTTTATCGTGTGCTAGGCGCTCCTCTTTAGTAGGGATCTTATCAGTGACGAAAAAGCCTTGTTTTTCAACATGTTTCCTTACCAGGTTTTTTAGGCGGGTTCCATCGCTTTCAGGTACCAAACGGAGGTCTATTTCAGCGGTGGCACTTTCAGGAACAATGGTACGTGCCTTATCTCCAATCCATCCCGAGCCCAGTCCTCTGATATTCAATGAAGGGTATTGCAGTGCTTCTTGGTAGAAGCTTCCAACTTCTTCAGCCGTTTTTATCTGAAGATTGTTTTTTATTTCAGTTTCATCATCAGGGACACTTTTTAAAATGCCCATGGTGGCCTCATCCAAGGCAATACCGTTATAGAACCCATCAATGATTACTTTTCCTTTGGTGTCCTTCATGCTTGCCAATACTTGAGCCAGTTGAAAGCCTGGATTTGGGGCATAATTTCCATAATGGCCACTATGTTGTGGTTTTTCTGGTCCATAGGTGGTCAGGGAGAGGGTGGTAATACCCCTGCAGCCATAAATTACCGTGGGTTTACCAGAATTGTGAACCGGTCCATCGTTGATAATCAGGAAATCGGCCTTTAAAAGTTCCTTGTATTGTTTAACGGCCTTCGCCAAAGGAGCGCTGCTCTTTTCTTCTTCACTATCCAGTATTACTTTAATGTTATACGGGAGAACTTTGTTTGCTTTCTTTAAAAGATCTATAGTATTCAAAAACATCACAATTGGACCTTTATCATCAGAGGTAGACCTACCGAACAATCGCCATTCGTAATTGATATCATCATTGAGCTCATCAAAGGATAAGTTTTTCCACCCATCACCTTCGGGAGCTTTTAATACTACATTATAGGGGTTCGGCTGGTCCCATTTGGAAGGATCAACGGATTGGCCATCAAAATGCATATAAAATAAGATGGTAGGTTTGGAATCCTCCATGGGTAGGGCTGCAAAAAATAGGGATTCCCCATCTGTGGGCAATACGGAAGTATTAAAACCGCGTTCGTTGAATTTTTTGGTAAGCCAAGTAATGTTCCTGTTGATATCTGCATGTTCCAGGGCATCATTGGGAATGGAAACAAAATCCCTTAACTCATCAATAGTGTGTCTTACACTTGATTTCAATGGTACGGCCTCTTGGGCAGAAATGGCAGAAAACACAAGGAATATTGATAGAAACAGTAATTTTTTCATGAAGGTTCTAGTGAATTTTAAAAAGCTAAATTTAGCGAATACTTTTATAATAAGCGTATTTACCCAACCTCTTTTATAAGTCTTAAACAACAGGCTATTTTAGCTTTTTGTTGGTTTTGTTTTTATTTTTAAAAGTAGCAGTCTTATAAGTAATATGAAAGGGAAGCCATGCAGCAAAACATCGAACCAATCCATGGGTTGCATGCCCGCGGCACCGCCCATTATCCATTTTAATTTCCCTAAAATATGAGGTTCCGGAACAAAGGGGGCCAGTCCTATGGTCAGACATAACAGCAAGACTATTTTCCAGTTGTTGATTAAATCCATAGAAGTTGCCTGAATTAAATTTAGATGGAAGGGAATCTTTTAGCGAATGGATTTTACAAATTCCCCAAGGTCTTTTACTCCCTTATACGTTAAATGCTTAATGAATGCCGAACCAATAATGGCTCCTTTTGTTTTTTTAGTAGCCTGGTCAAAGGTTTCTGAATTGCTGATTCCAAATCCTACAATTTGAGGATTTATAAGATTCATATTGGCAATCCTATTGAAATAATCTTCCTGGCTGTTCCCAAAACCATCTTGGGAGCCTGTTACGCTTGCAGAGCTCACCATATAGATAAAGGCGTCGGAAGCTGCATCGATTTGTCGAATACGGGCATCACTCGTCTGAGGGGTAATCAGGAAGATATTGGCAAGTCCGTTTGCTTTGAAAATATGCTCGTACTTGTCTTGATACACATCTAATGGCAGATCGGGCATGATAATGCCATCTATCCCTATTTCCTGACATTTTTTACAGAAGGCCTCTACACCAAATTGAAGCATAGGGTTAAAATACCCCATCACGATCAAGGGGATGGAGACCGTTTCTCTAATATCCTTTAATTGTTCAAAAAGAAGGGCTGTGTTCATGCCATTTTTAAGGGCTTGAGTAGAGCTTGCCTGAATGGTCGGACCATCGGCCAAGGGATCGCTGAAGGGCAATCCTATCTCTATCATGTCCACCCCATTTTTCTCCAAGTCCTGAATGATTTTTACGGTATCGTTCAAATTGGGGTATCCAGCAGTAAAATATATGGAGAGTAACTTCTTGCTATCTTGTAATTTCTGATTGATTCTATTCATATTGTGGGTTCTAAGCCAAATTAAAATATTCTATGTACGTATTTAGATCCTTATCGCCGCGACCAGATAGGTTGATGACCACTACATCATCGGGTTTAAATTTTCTGTGTTCAAAAATGGCAAGGGCATGCGAAGTTTCTATAGCAGGGATGATGCCTTCCATTTTGGAAAGCTCCAGGCCTGCCTGCATAGCGTCATCGTCCGTAATCGAAATAAATTCGGCTCTTGCTGTCTTGTAAAGATGGGCGTGCATCGGTCCAACTCCTGGGTAATCCAAACCTGCCGAAATGGAATAGGGTTCGGTAATTTGTCCGTCCAAAGTCTGCATCAACAAGGTTTTGCATCCATGGATAATGCCTTCCTTGCCCAAAGCTGACGTAGCGGCACTTTCACCGGAATCCACGCCTTTTCCTGCGGCTTCAACGGCAATAATACCTACCTCTTCTTCATGAAGGAAATGATAATACGTCCCGGCGGCGTTACTACCACCTCCAATACAGGCAACGACGTAATCTGGGTTTTCTTTCCCTTCCTTTTCTTTCAACTGCCACTTGATCTCTTCTGAAATCACCGCCTGAAATCTGGTCACCATATCGGGATAGGGGTGAGGGCCAATCGCGGAACCAATAATATAATGGGTATCCACAGGATTGTTGATCCAATCCCGTATAGCCTCATTAGTGGCGTCTTTTAAAGTCCTGCTTCCGGAAAGGGCGGGACGCACCTGTGCCCCCAACATTTTCATGCGGGCCACATTAGGTGCTTGGCGTGCGATATCTATCTCTCCCATATAAACTATACATTCCATACCCATAAGGGCACATACTGTGGCGGTGGCAACACCATGTTGTCCTGCTCCGGTTTCAGCAATGATCCGAGATTTTCCTAAACGTTTGGCCATTAAGATCTGACCTATCGTATTATTGATCTTATGAGCCCCGGTGTGGTTGAGGTCCTCCCTTTTTAGGTAGATTTTTGTATTGTATTTATCGGATAAGCGCTTGGCAAAATATAGGGGAGTGGGCCTGCCCACATAATCTTTCAACAATTGGTCAAACTCTTCCTTAAAGGAAGGTTCGGCCATAATCTGCAAATAATTCTCCCTCAGATTTTCTACGTTGGGATAGAGCATTTCCGGAATATAAGCCCCGCCGAAATCCCCATAATATCCTTTTTCGTCTACGTTAAATGTCATTGTCTTAAATTTTTATTTTCGTAAAAATTGCATAAATATTTTAAGTTTCTCAATTTGCTTTCTCCCCGGTTCCACCTCAAACCTGCTATTTACGTCTATGGCGTGGCAAAATTGGGATTCTGGCCTTTGTAGAAAAGTCGCTAGCTTATCAAGCTCTTCCAGTCCAATACCTCCACTCAGAAAAAAAGGTTTGGTAGAGGGGTAGTATTTTAGGACCTCCCAACTAAAAGTATATCCGTTACCGCCCGGCAACTGGCCTTTGGTGTCGAATAAGTAATAATCACACACTGCTTCATACTCCGCCAGAACGGAAAAATCGAAATCATCCTTAATGGAGAACACCTTTATGATCTCCAAGTTGCCCAGCTGCTGAATAGTATGGTTTTCCTTAAGATCCTTACAGAATTTTGGGGATTCCGTACCATGTAATTGTACGGCCTGGAGTTCAAATTTTAAAGCTTTTTGAATAATTTCATCAATGGGGGCATCTACAAAAACACCTACCCTTTTTATCGAAGATGGTAGCCTACCCAAATCCCCTGTAAAAACACGTTTGGAAGGTTCCCAGAAAATGAACCCTAGGTAATCTGGCCCTAATTGAGCAACCGCTTCCATGTTCTCTGCATATTTCATCCCGCAGACCTTGATCTTGATTTCTTGGTTTTTGAAAGAATTTATCATATTGCTGATTGTTAACCCCTACTTTTTCTAATATACTGTGGATCTTTTCAATTTATCAGGCCCTTTTTAAGGAATTTATAAATTGTTGGGCGCTATTCCCAGGATTTTCTGTCTTCATGAAATTTTCGCCTATTAAAAACCCTTTGTATCCATAGTTCTTCAATTCTTGGATAGCATCTATGGAACTGATACCACTTTCGGAGACTTTTACAAAATCATCTGGTATAATGGTAGACAGGACTTTGCTTGTTTCCAAACTGACTTCAAATGTTTTTAGATTTCTGTTGTTCACCCCCAACATGTCCAAGCTGGGCATAATGGATTTGTGAAGTTCCTCTTCGTTGTGCACTTCCAATAAAACGTTGAGGTTCAGATTTTTTGCAAATTCCGAAAAGGCCTTTATTTCATCTCTCGATAAAATAGCCGCGATCAATAGAATGACATCGGCCCCATAGGACTTTGCCTCCAAGATTTGATACTCATCTATTATAAATTCTTTGCGCAGCAATGGCATATTTACCGATGCCCTTGCTAGCAGTAAATCATCCATTGAACCTCCAAAATATTTTCCATCCGTTAGTACCGACATCCCACATACACCTGCATTTTCATAGCCAGTGGCTACATCTTGCACATTGAGGTTTTGATTGATCACCGCTTTTGAAGGTGATCTTCGTTTGTGTTCCGCAATAATTCCGGTGTCACTATGTTGCAAAGCTTTTGCAAGTGAATTTGTTGGCCGTTCAAATAGGGCCGAAGCTTCCAATTGTGAGGTGGGGATGATCAATTTTTTTAAATTGACCTCCTTACGCTTATCCAGGACTATTTTATCTAATATATTCATTTGTTCTCGAGACCGTTATGGTTTAGTGTGGGTTTTTAATAGTTAAGTTATTGTGCACTAATGGCCTGAAGTTTTTTAAGGGCTGCCAATCCTTTGCCGGATAGCAATGACTCTTTAGCTAATTCAAAGCCTTCTTTGGGACTTACATTTTTCACTGTGGCAATTGCCACTCCTGCGTTGGCACAAACTACATTGTTCTGTGGGTCCGTGCCCTTGCCCTGAAGGACATTCAGGAAAATTTGGGCAGACTCCTCTATACTTTCTCCACCTGTAATCTCCGATTGTAAAATGGTTTCCACCCCAAAATCTGATGGTTTTAATATGGCTTCAGAATGGTTGGAGATAGTTTTGGTATTCCCGGTCAGGGAAATTTCGTCATAACCATCCAGAGCATGCAATACAGTGAAGTTAATATCGGTTTTTTGATACAGGTAGCCGTACATTCTGGCGAGCTCAAGATTAAAAACGCCTACCATTTGGTTTTTTGGAAAGGCAGGATTGACCATGGGCCCCAACATATTGAAGAATGTTTTTACCCCTAATTCCCTTCTAATGGGAGCCACATTTTTCATGGCCGGGTGGAATAATGGGGCGTGTAAGACACAAATACCAGCTTCGTCTATCGACTTTTCAAGAAAACCAGGATCGCTACTGAATTTAATTCCCAAAAACTCCATGACGTTACTACTGCCACAGGTGGAGGATACCCCGTAATTTCCGTGTTTGGTTACTTTGATCCCTGCCCCTGCTGTTACAAATGAGGACAAGGTAGAAATGTTAAAGGTGTCTTTGCCATCCCCACCCGTACCACAAAGATCAATTGGATTGTATGCAGAAAGGTCTACGGCCAGACAAAGTTCCAAAAGGGCATCCCTAAATCCTTCCAACTCTTCAATAGTGACACTTCTCATCATGTACACGGTAAGAAATGCAGCAATCTGGCTGGTATTGTAATCCCCTTTGGCAATATTTACCAAAACTTGTTTGGCATCCGCTTTAGAGAGGACATCGTGGTTGATCAATCTATTTAAAATCTGTTTCATTTTCTTATCTGTTATAGGGTTTTTTGAGATGTTTCCAGTAAACAATCCTTTGAATTCCCAGCTATATATTATAAATGTTGGCCAGTATTACAGATGGCCTTTTGGGGCTTTGTGTATTAATTTTCTACCCAATTTTTCAGCATCATCTTTCCTTCTGGAGTTAGCACCGATTCTGGATGAAACTGGACGGCACACACATCATATTCCTTATGCCGAAGGGACATTATCTGTCCGTTTTCATCAACCGATGTGACTTCAAGGGACAAAGGTAGATTAGTGTTTACTACCCATGAGTGGTAGCGACCTACTTCAATTTCCTTTGGCATTCCCTTAAAAAGGATGTCGTCTTTTATAACGGTTATCTTCGTTGCTATGCCATGA
Organism: Sediminicola sp. YIK13; assembly: GCF_001430825.1. Taxonomy (GTDB): domain Bacteria; phylum Bacteroidota; class Bacteroidia; order Flavobacteriales; family Flavobacteriaceae; genus Sediminicola. The sequence goes on from NZ_CP010535.1 coordinate 175,902, forward strand.
TAAACCTGATCTAGATTATCCAAGGAACCCCCAAAAACTTCCGCAATGGCCTGTTGCCCCAAACAAACCCCAAAGATGCTTTTAGTAGGGGCATAAGTGGCAATGATTTCCTTTAAAAGACCTGCTTCATCAGGAATACCTGGTCCCGGTGAAAGAACTATCTTGTCGAAAGGTACTACCTCGTCCGAGTTCAATTGGTCATTTCTTTTTACGGTCACCTCACAATTTAAATCTTCCAAATAATGTACAAGATTATACGTGAAGCTGTCGTAATTATCTATTACTAGTATGTTTTTCATTTCCTCTTTTTACTATCCCGATTAAAAACGGATTGGTGAACTAATACTTTGTCTTTTTAAATGGTCTCCGCTATTTCAAGGGCTTTGGTCAATGCTCCCAGTTTGTTGTAGGTTTCCTGTAATTCGTCATCTGAGTTTGATGCCGCTACGATGCCTGCTCCCGCTTGGTAATGTAATTCATGGTTCTTGCTCAAAAAGGTTCTGATCATAATGGCATGGTTAAAGTTGCCGTGGAAATCCATAAAACCGATTGCCCCTCCGTAGTAGCCGCGGCTGGTCTTTTCATATTTATCTATCAATTGCATTGCCCTGTGTTTAGGGGCACCACTTAAGGTTCCTGCAGGGAAAGTATCCGCCACAACATTCATCGTTGGCGTATTTTTTTTCTTTTGCCCGGTTACCTTAGATACCAAGTGTATCACATGGGAGAAGAATTGCACCTCCCTATAATTCTCTACAACCACGTCTGTACCATGACGGCTAAGATCGTTTCGGGCCAAATCGACCAGCATTACGTGTTCGCTGTTTTCCTTGTCATCAACCTTTAGTTGTTTGGCTAGTAAGGCATCCTGTTCATCATTGCCTGTTCTTTTAAAGGTACCCGCTATTGGGTGTATTTCGGCCTTGCCATCCTTTACAATCAATTGGGCCTCTGGGGAGCTTCCAAATATTTTAAAATCTCCATAATCAAAATAAAATAGGTAGGGGGAAGGGTTAACGGAGCGCAAAGCCCTGTACACATTAAATTCGTCCCCTTTGAATTCCTGTGAAAACCTTCTAGATAAAACCAATTGGAACACATCACCTCTTTGACAGTGTTTTTTTGCCAATACCACCTGCTCCTTATACTCCTCATCTTCTAAATTGGAGATGGGATCCCCGGTTTTGGAAAAGTTAAAGGAGGCGAAATTTTTGGCACTTAAGATCTGCTCTATATCTGATATGTTGTTTTCAGTTTTATGGCAATGGGCAAAAATATAAGCCTCATTCTTAAAATGATTAATGGCAATAATGTTTTGATAAACGGCATAATAGATATCCGGAATAAGGATGCTATTATCCTTTTTGGTGAGGTTTAAATCCTCGAAATAACGCACAGCGTCATAGGCCATATACCCGAACAGACCATTGTTGATGAATTTAAAGTCATTGTTTTGAGCATGGAATTTCTTGCTGAAATCATCCAGGATAGATGGTATGTCCGTATTGCTGTTGATCGAAATCTCCTTTTTGGAGCCATCCGGAAAATGTTGTGACACCAATTCATGCTCTACCTTGATTGAAGCAATGGGATTACAACAGATATAAGAAAAGCTATTGTCATTTGCATGATAGTCACTACTCTCCAATAGAATGCTATTTGGAAACCTATCCCTTATCTTGAGGTAGACACTTACCGGGGTAATGGTATCCGCAAGGATTTTTTTATAATGGGTAATTAATTCGTATTTCATGGATGTACTCAATTTTAATGTCCTTTAAATGAATTTTAGCAAAAATGAAAAAAGGCTTGTCGTGATGACAAGCCTTTTATATAGTATAACTACAATGATGCTCTGCTCACGACGTTGTTCGTAAGTTTTTCCACCACCAAGTATTTGCTATTCTGTTTTTCATTGAGCCCCAAATATAGGGAGGAAATTTAGATTGACAAACAGCTGTTATGGAAAAAATAAAAAACCCCACAAAAGTGAGGTTTAAAACATTTTAAATTATTGGATTTAGAAGGCTAAATCTACCACCAAATCGAATTCGTCATAGATAGTTTTGTCTCCTAAGTTATCGAAGAAACTTCCTGAACCGTATTTAACATCATATTTGGAACGGTCCACTTTTAATGTAGCCGTCGCTTTGTTACCGTATACAGAAACATCAAATGTTACCGGATTGGTTTTTCCTTTGATAGTAAGGTCTCCCGTTACTTTGTAGGAGTTTTTACCTGTAGCTTTAACGCTAGTAAAAACCAATTTGGATGTTGGATTGCTCTCTACACCGAAAAAATCATCTGATTTTAAATGTCCTTCCAACTTTCCTTTAGACTCACCTTCTAAATCAGTAGAGATCAAAGAAGTCATATCTACTACAAATTCGCCACCTGTTAATTGATCTCCATCAAACATCAATGAACCTTCCTTTAGGTTGATAGTTCCATAATGGGATCCTGTAACCTTGTACCCTTTCCAAGTTACGGTACTTTCAGCTGTTTTTACTTCTTTCTTTTCTACTTCAATAGGAGTGGATGCAAATGCTGTAGATCCTACAACTATTGCCAATACTAAACTAAATACGCTTTTTCTCATTGTTTTAATTTTTAAAGTTAATGCTTGTTGTTTATATATGTGTAATTAAATTCTCTTTGGATTTTCTTACTTTCTTGTAATGCTGTGTTTCGTCTTCCTCAGAACGATATCCTATAGCTACCAATACGGATGTGTTCAACCCCTTTTCGGTTAAGCCTAAAATGTTGTTGAATTGGTCTGCATCAAAACCTTCCATGGGACAGGCATCAATTTTGTTGATCGCTGCTGCCGATAATAGGTTGCCTAGGGCGATGTAGGTTTGTTTCGCTGTCCAAACCGCCTTGGCATCTTCGGAAAGCGGTACCAATTTCGATTTCATAAAATCAGCGTATCCCTTCAATCCTTCTGCAGGGATTCCTCGTGTTGCACTTACGTTCTCCACATATTCCTCTACCAGCTCAGCCCCAAATGTATTTTGATTGGCCAAAACTATGAGATGGGAAGCATCCGTGATTTGTGACTGGTCCCATGCAGCAGGCCTTAATTTAGACCTTATTTCAGCATTTTCTACAACAAATATTTGGTAAGGTTGTAAGCCAAAAGAAGAAGCGCTCAATTTTGTTGCTTCCAATAAGGAATCCAAATCTTCTTTCGACACTTTTTTAGTAGCATCAAATTTTTTGGTGGCATAACGCCAATTTAAACTTTCTATATAGGTACTCATTATCATTCCTGGTTTTAAATTAAAATTTATCTAATAGCTTATTTAATAATTTTAGATCCTCTTCCGTAAAGTTTTTCACCACAGACATTTCGGATTTTTTCATGGCCTTGTCCATTGCCAACAAAGCCTCTTTACCTTCAGCGGTTATGTTGATCTCTACCTTACGTCTATTGCTCTCACAGGTAACACGGTCTACATACCCTTTAGCAATCAACTTGTCCACCAACCTTGTAGTATTGCTCATTTTGGTAACCATTCTTTCATTTAAGGTAGAAAGATTGGCAGGTTTGCCTTTTTGGCCCCTAAGGATTCTCAATACATTAAATTGTTGAAGCGATACTTCATGCGGTTTAAGCGCATTGGAAATAACCTCATTTATTTTGTGCTCTACCAAGCTCAAATGAATAAGTGTCCTGCTTTCCAATGGAATAGTCTTTTCCGTTTTTATGATCTCTTCTACATTCATGTTAATACAACAATTGTATATACAAATGTAAGTTGAATTTTCATGTCTGCAATAGGGCCCACTATAATATTTTGTTAAACTTAAAGGGGATTTGATACGTGGCGTATTGCCAATTATTACCGAAAAAGACTTATTTTTGGTCCATAAAATTGAAAAAATGGCAAATTTATCACAAGAAGAGTGGAGTTCTCAGTTAGAACAAGACGATAACGCATTTATTTTGGATGTTCGCACTTCCGAAGAGGTTGAAGAAGGATATATCCCAGGTTCTAGCAATATAGACATCTATTTAGGTCAAGAATTTTTAGAGGAATTGGAGAAATTGGACAAATCGAAAAATTATTATGTGTACTGCAGGTCTGGAAATAGGAGCGGACAAGCATGTGCCATAATGAACAATGCAGGTTTTAAAAACGCCTATAATTTAGAAGGTGGATTTATGAAGTGGAAAGGTGCAGTCGTAGATTAAGGATATTTTTTAAAATTATAGGGTCCCGCCAAGTATAGATATTTTTCTGTATTTGGCGGGATTTTTTTATCTTGGGAAGATGCGTGAAGATTTATTGCATTTTATCTGGAAGTATAAAAAACTGCTTAGCCAAGATTTAAGAACCGTTGAGGGAGAACCCATTATTGTAAAAAATTTCGGAAGGCACAATCAATTGGCAGGTCCGGATTTCTTCAATGCCCAAATATATATTGCAGGTCAATTGTGGGCTGGAAATGTGGAAATGCATTTGCGCTCCTCAGATTGGTATGCTCACCATCATGAAACAGATGAAAAGTACAATACGGTAATACTTCATGTGGTTTGGGAAGACGATGCCCATATTTTTAGAACTGATAAAACTAAGGTTCCTACACTTCAATTAAAGGATTATATCCCACAATCCTTGTTGGATTCCTACTCAGAATTGTTTTCAAAGAGAAAAACATCATTTCTTAATTGCGGAGGAAACATAAAGGAATTTGATGATTTTAAATTTAAAAATTGGCTGGAGCGCCTTTATTTTGAGCGTTTGGAAGCAAGGTCCGTTTTAATTGATCAGTTGCTCAAAGAACATAATCATGATTGGGAGCAGGTCCTTTTTTTATTGCTTATGAAAAGTTTTGGTACAAAAATCAATGGAGAAGCTTTTTTTGAAATCGGAAAAGCAATCCCTTTTCCAATAATCAGAAAATTGAACAAGGATGCCATTTTATTAGAAAGTCTTTTAATGGGTGCTGCCGGATTCTTGGAAGACGACTCCATTTTGGATGAACATTATCTCAACCTAAAAAAGGAGTACAATTATCTTCCGTTAAATATTCATTAGCGGGAACTACACCATTAAAACCAGACTTTTTTAAACTACGTCCCCATAACTTTCCTACCATCAGGTTATCCCAAATTGCTTCGCTATACGGTAACCAAGAACATCTTTTCAGCAAACTGATGGAGGCCAAAACCATTAATGAAATTTATGATGTGTTCACGATTACTGCCAGCCCGTATTGGACAACCCATTTCAATTTTGGCAAGGAATCCAAAAAGCAAGTGAAAAAATTATCCCATTCCTTTGTAGATTTAATCCTTGTCAACGCTCTTATACCCTTGAAATTTTGTTATGATCGCTCTAAAGGAAAGCTAGGTTCCAATATCATCATGGATCTTGCTACAGCATTGAAACCTGAAGAGAATTCGGTTATTTCTAACTTTCAGGAACTCGGGGTGTCCTGTGATAGTGGTATGGAGGGGCAAGGCCTATTACAATTGTACAATTCCTTTTGTACTAAAAATAAATGTCTTCAATGTCCCGTAGGTATTAGTATATTGGGCAGAAATAATTAATTTTAGACCATGGATTCTTTCTATCGTTTATTATACTATCTTCAAAAAAGAGGATTTGAGGTATGTCGGCGCATTGCGGAACGCCTGGGAATAAGGGCTCGAGTAGTTAGGACGACGTTTATTTATCTAACCTTTGTCACGCTGGGCTTTGGATTTGCGGTTTATCTATTTCTCGCTTTTTGGCTAAAAATAAAGGACTTGCTATACACCAAGCGCACCTCTGTATTTGATCTTTAACTATGATAAAACTTTTTCGTTCTAAAATATATTTGGCCTTGGTAATGGTACTGGGTGTCTTGGCCATTGGAATATTAGGGTATAGGTATTTATCTGAATACAGTTGGCTGGATGCCTTTTACATGACGGTCATTACCGTAACCACCGTGGGTTTTTCAGAAGTGAAACCTTTGGATACGGTAGCTAAGATCTTTACCGTCTTTTTGATCATTGCCAGTGTTTTTATATTTGCATTTGCCATTTCCGTTATTACAGAATACATTTTGGGGAGAAACTCCCTTCAACTTTTAAAAAAGAAAAAAGTGAAACAAAAAATCAATAGTTTGTCCAAGCATGTCATTGTCTGTGGTTTTGGTAGAAATGGGATGCAAGCCACAGAGCGACTTAGCGTTTTTAACAGGCCATTTGTTGTAGTTGAGAAGGATAAGGAGGTAATAGAAAAATATGAAAACGATATCTTGTTTGTAGAGGGAGATGCTATTGATGATGAAGTATTGAAAGAGGCCGGTGTTGAGAAGGCGCAATATTTAATTGCTGCAATGCCAGATGATGCCGCAAACTTATTCGTGGTACTCTCGGCAAGGCAACTGAACAAAGAATTATTTATCATTAGTCGCGCTTCCTTGGCCACCTCTCAAAAGAAATTGCAATTGGCAGGTGCGGATAAGGTGATCATGCCGGACAAGATCGGTGGGGATCATATGGCCTCTTTGGTGGTGATGCCAGATTTGATCACTTTTATGGATAAATTGTCCATGGAAGGGGAGCATACAACCAATTTGGAGGAAATTGCTATAGAGGATTTTACAAATGAAGTAAATTGTAGTTCCTTAAGGGATCTGGACTTGCGGAGGAAGACAGGATGTACCATTATAGGGTATATTGAGCCCGATGGTAATTATATCATCAACCCCGAAGCAGATTTGCAGATGCAGCCCAAAAGCAAGGTGATTGTATTGGGGCGCCCTGAGCAAATTAAGAAATTGAACGAAATGTTCCACATTGACTGATGTTATTTCAATATAATACTTGATTCCGAAGATTTTTTTTAAGATATTGCCGAGCGTTAATCAAATCATACCAACATAAATTTCTTATGAAGAAATATATTTCCTCCATTTTTATGCTGCTGTCCTTAGCAGTTTTTTCCCAAGAATTAACAGTAACTGAAAAACTTATCAACCCATCTAAAAGGATCAATGATGGTGTTATAGAACTAGAGGTAGAGGGAGGAACCGCCCCATATACTTACAAATGGAGCAATCAAGCTACCCCATTGTCTTCTAAACGGGCAAGTGACTTGGTAGAAGGTCTTGCTTATGATGTGACCATAACGGATGCCGATGGGAAGTCTGTTTCAAAATCATATAAGGTTCCAACAGAAGAAATCACAGAAGTATTCAATGGCGCAATGACCCCTGCGGTAAGTGCATTGGGATCTGTGCTTTTTTGGGATCCTTTTGCAGCCATTGGAATTTACGACCCAGTGATTTATGCCGATGTGAAACTAATAGGGGCTCCAGGATGGTCTCCTGAAGCAGATGATAAATTTGTACTTCAGAAATGGTTAAAGCCTGAAGGGGCAAAAGTTAAGAAGGGTGATGCAATCGCTATTGTGTCCAGAAATGATGGAGCTGCAGAAACAGTAAATTCATCTGTGGACGGAAGCTTAAAATATTTGGTAAAAGAAGGTGGTGTAATATACGATTCAAACAATCAGCAGGATGTGATAGAACAAGGAGCCCACTATTTGGCTTCCGTAAAATATGACAGTCCGGAAATTATTAGACATCCAAATGGAGATCCACAAGAAAAAGGAATTCCATTTATAGTAATATGGTTGGTATTGGGTGCATTGTTCTTTACCATAAGGATGGGCTTTATCAACATCAAGGGCTTTGGGCATTCTTTGGATTTGGCCAAAGGGAAATATGATGATCCTGATGCTCCAGGACAAGTGACCCACTTTCAGGCTCTGGCCACGGCTGTATCCGGTACGGTTGGATTGGGTAACATTGCCGGGGTAGGTGTAGCCGTATCTTTAGGGGGAGCAGGAGCTACCTTTTGGATGATCGTTTGTGGATTATTGGGCATGTCTTCAAAATTTGTAGAGTGTACCCTGGGGGTAAAATATAGGAACATCCTTCCTGATGGACGTGTTTTTGGTGGACCAATGAATTATTTGAGATATGGTCTGGAGAAAAGAAACATGAAAGGTTTTGGAAAAGTATTGGCGGGATTATTTGCGGTCTTGGCCGTGGGTGCTTCCTTTGGTGGAGGTAATATGTTCCAAGCCAACCAGTCGTTTGAACAATTATCTGGCCAATTTCCGGCACTTGTAGGAAATGGATTTTGGTTTGGGGTAATAACAGCCGTTCTTGTAGGTGTTGTAATTATTGGGGGGATCAATAGTATTGCCCAAGTAACAGGTAGGGTAGTGCCAATTATGGCCTCCGTTTACATTGTTGCAGCCTTGGCGGTAATCATAATGAACATAGAAAATATTGGACCTGCATTTTCTGCAATTGTAGATGGAGCTTTCAGTCCAAGTGCGCTTAAGGGAGGGGTTGTAGGTGTTTTGATCGTAGGATTCCAACGAGCGGCCTTCTCCAACGAAGCAGGGGTAGGTTCGGCAGCTATTGCCCATAGTACGGCCAAGACAAACCATCCGCCTTCGGAAGGGTTTGTAGCTCTTTTAGAACCTTTTATAGATACCGTAGTGGTATGTACCCTAACTGCGTTGGTACTTATCTTTACCGGGATGCATGAAGTAGAAGGTATGGCCGGAGCCCAATTGACTTCTGATGCCTTTGGAAGCCAAATTTCTTGGTTCCCTTATGTATTGGCCTTGGCAGTATTCCTATTTGCATTCTCTACTATGATCTCATGGTCTTATTACGGAATGAGAGCTTGGACCTATTTATTTGGTAAGAGCAAAAAAACTGAGTATGCCTACAAAATGTTATTCTTGGTATTTGTGGTCATTGGTGCTTCTGTGAGTTTGGGGGCAGTACTGGATTTTTCCGATATGATGATCTTGGCTATGTCCTTTCCTAATATTATAGGATTGTATATCATGTCTGGAGAAGTGAAAACCGATCTGAACAAATATTGGGCAGATCTAAAGGACAACAAATTGTTCAAAAAGCAAGAGGTTAAGTAAAATATAATACCTTTTGAAGGTCCCGTTTAAGTTGTTTTAAGAGCAATTTAAACGGGATTTTCTGTTTAAATTATTTCCTTTGAGATGTTCTTTTTTTTACGATATTTCGGGCCGGTTGAATGGATCTTAAATTCAACCAATACATCATGGCAAAAACATCAGATTCCTGGGGCTCCAGGATGGGACTAATTTTGGCAATGGCAGGCAATGCTGTAGGATTGGGGAACTTCCTTCGCTTTCCGGTTCAAGCTGTACAAAATGGAGGGGGTGCATTCATCATTCCATATTTGGTTTGTTTTTTATTGATGGGGATACCTCTGTTGTTCATAGAATGGTCCTCTGGACGTTATGGTGGTAAGTTTGGCAACCATAGCACGCCCTATATTTTTGACTCCATGGTCAAGGGGAGGATCTTAAAATATATTGGGGTCTTTGGTATTTTTACCAACTTGGCCATTGTAGCTTATTATGCCTATATAGAATCTTGGACCCTGTCCTATGTATACCATTCGATAGCAGGCACATTTGGAGGAATGTCCCAAGGGGAAGTCGCTGGTTTTTTTAACTCTTATGTTGATGTGGGCGTAAGCACAACCGGGATTCCTTATGAAGCCATCATATTTTATGTGCTTTGTTTGGCCTTGAATACCTTTATCCTTTCCAAGGGATTGGGTGGGGTAGAAAAGGTGGCCAAAATAGGGATGCCCCTTTTGATCCTATTTGGAGTGTTTCTTGCCATCCGCGGTTACACCCTTGGTACGAGTGGAGCTTCTGATCTTTTTCCCGATGCCAATGCCTGGGACGGGTTAAATTTCCTTTGGACTCCGCAATACGATACCTTATTGAATCCCAAGGTTTGGTTGGCGGCAGCCGGACAAATTTTCTTTACCCTATCAGTTGGTATGGGAACCATTCATTGTTATGCATCCTATGTAAAAAGTAAGGACGATATCGCGTTAAATGCCGTCTCTGCAGGCTTTATGAACGGTTTTGTGGAAGTGGTGCTTGGTAGCGCTATAGTTATTCCAATTGCGGCCGGATATCTTGGATTGGATTGGGTCATCAATAATGCGGGTTTTGGGATGGCATTTCAGACCATGCCCTATCTCTTTCAGCAGTGGGGACCAATTTTGGCAGCGGTAGCTGGGGTAATGTGGTTTGGCTTGTTGTTTTTTGCTGGTATTACCAGTTCTTTGGCTATGGGGACACCATGGATCGGTTTTATGAGGGACGAGTTTGGTTGGGGCCAAAAAAAAGGAGCTTGGTCTTTTGGGGCATTGGCCCTGTTGATGGGGTTGCCCACCGTATTCTTTTTTCAAGAGGGCGTATTTGACGATTATGACTATTGGGGCGGTACCGTTAGCTTAGTAGTATTTGCGCTTTTTGAAGTTATTCTTTTTGCCTGGATCTTTGGTATGGAAAAAGGGTGGAAGGAAATAAACATTGGGGCCGATATAAAGATCCCTTTGGTGTATAAGTTTATTATCAAATTTATTACTCCAGTATTGTTGGGTTGGGTCTTTTTGGCCAGTATTCCCAACATGGTGGATAGCATACTTCACAAGGATACGTATAATAACACTTCGTTTGCTGACGAGTTTTATGCAGAAAAGTTCAATAGTGATGGCACATCGTTGGGAACTGTTGATGAAATGGAGCCGCATCAGGTTAAATTTTCCTTTGAAAATACCAGAAAACGGTATGACAAAGTGAAGGAGGTCTCTTTTGAGGAGAAATTTATCGATTATAGAACATATTCCTTCAAGGATGATCAGAGTGTCATTGTAAAAGTTGGAGATGTCGTAAAGCCCGGGGATGTGATTGCGAAGGGCTCGTTCATCAATAAAGTATTTTATAAGAACATAGGTAGATGCATGTTGCTTGCCATGTTTGCATTTATTGCATTTTTAGTATATTTAGCTTATAACAAACGCAGAAGAGAGGGGAGGGCCACATTATGAACACGTCAGCTTTAATTGTTATGTTTTTAGCCCAAGGAATTGTAATATTCTTTGCTGGATATTTTTTTTACAAGGTATTGACAACTCCGCCAAGGCCAGAGCCGGATTCATATTCTGATAATGACGATGTGGTGATCAGACAAGAAGAATAAGGTAAACAATTTGAGAAAAAAAGGTAAAACATCCCATTTTAAATTCAATAAAAAGGAACAGAATGGGTTGTTCTTTTTGCTTGCCATAATCATAGTACTGCAGGTAGGATACTTCTATCTAAAACTTAACCCCGCCACTAACGAAAGCTCTGTTGTAGTTGATAGGGATTTTCAAGAAAAAATCGAGGCCTTGAAGTCTAATCGGGATACCATTCGTACCTATCCTTTTAATCCAAACTTCATCAGTGACCATAAGGGCTATGTTCTGGGTCTTAGCGTTAAGGAAATAGATAGGCTTCATGCCTTTAGGGCTAAGGGCAAGTTTGTCAATTCTATTTCCGATTTTCAACAGGTAACACAAATTGATGATTCCTTGTTGACAAAGATTTCACCCTACTTTAAATTTCCAGAATGGACGAGGAAAACAACAGCCAATTCGCCATCGGTCAATAGAAGCCGGGAGGACGCTTTCATACCCCAAAGGGCTATTGCGGTAAGGGATCTCAATACAGTTTCGGCCGAAGAGTTGAGAGTTGTGCGCGGAATAGGAGAAAAGCTGTCCGTGCGGATCGTAAAATTCAGAGATCGTTTGGGCGGCTTTTTGGAGGAAGGCCAATTGTATCATGTTTATGGCCTTGAGCAGGAGGTTGCGGATCGGGTATTGACGAGGTTTAAGCTGTTGAGCAAACCGACTATCTCAAAAATTAATATCAATACTGCCTCCAGTGATGAGTTGGCCCAGTTGATTTATATTCCCTATAAGTTATCCAGGTCCATCGTAGCTTTTCGAGAAGAAAATGGAGGGGTCACTAGTTTTGAGGAATTAACAGAAATACAAGGTTTTCCTGCGGATAAGATTGATATAATTAAATTATATTTGTCATTATAAAAAAAAAGATATGCAAAGTATGTACTTCACTGAAGAACATCAACTATTTAGGCAGAGCCTAAAAGATTTTTTACAAAAAGAAGTTGTCCCCCACATAGATAAATGGGAAGAAAGCGGAACCATTGAAAGGTTTATCTGGAAGAAATTTGGCGATATGGGCTACTTTGGTCTAGCCACTCCAGAAGAGGATGGTGGATTAGGGTTGGACCTGTTTTATACGATTATCTTACTGGAAGAATTACAAAAGGTAAATTCAGGAGGGTTTGCAGCAGCTATTTGGGCACATGCTTATTTGGCCATGACCCACTTGAACAAAGAAGCAGATACCAATATCAAGGAAAAGTATTTGAGACCAAGTGTTGACGGGGATAAAATTGGATGTTTGTGCATTACAGAGCCATTTGGTGGAAGTGATGTTGCAGCGATGCGTTCCACGGCTGTTAAGGAAGGTGATCATTATATCTTAAATGGCTCCAAAACTTTTATTACCAATGGAGTTTATGCGGACTATATGATCGTTGCGGCAAAAACAAACCCTTCTCTTGGAAATAAAGGAATTAGCATTTTTGTGGTGGATAGGCAGAGTGCAGGGGTCACGGCTAACAAATTAAATAAATTAGGTTGGCGTGCTTCGGATACGGCCGAAATAGCTTTCGATAATGTGAAAATACCAGTTGAGAACCTCATGGGTGAGGAAGATATGGGGTTTTCTTACATCATGGAGCATTTTGCCTTGGAGCGTCTGATTATGGGTGTCAATGCCCATGCAAGATCAGAACACGCTTTGGAATATACGTTAAATTATATGTCAGAAAGAGAGGCCTTCGGAAAGTCCATAAATAAATTCCAGGCTTTAAGACATAGAATAGCTGATATGTATGGAGATATAGACATGTGTAAGGAATATAATTATTCTGTAGCCTATCGTCTGGATAAAGGGCAATACGTTGTCAAGGAAGCTACGATTTCTAAATTGAAATCCACTAAAGTGGCCGATGAGGTCGCCACTGAATGTTTACAATTTCTAGGAGGTTATGGATATATTGAGGATTATCCTATGGCCCGTAATTTTAGGGATAGTAGGTTAGGACCAATTGGTGGTGGCACCTCTGAAATACTCAGGGAAATTATCGCTAAAATGGTTATAGATAAAAAGGAATACAAGCCTGCCACAGTTTAGTGCTTATTTTTATTTGGAATTAGATTGTCCAATTGAATTAAGTTACTATATTTGCAGTCTTAAAAATCACAAAAGAGAGGAGGTTAAAGCTTATGTTAATTATACCAATTAAAGAAGGAGAGAATATAGATAGGCCGCTAAAGCGTTTCAAGCGAAAGTTTGATAAGACTGGTACTATGCGTCAGTTGAGAAAGCGTCAGGCGTTCAGTAAGCCTTCTGTAGAGCGTAGAGCTCAAGTTCAAAAAGCACAATATATCCAAGGTCTTAGAGATCAAGAGGAGATATAGTTCCTTGGAACAAGATAAGTTAGAGAATCCTGCCTATGGCGGGATTCTCTTTTTTTATGCTTAATCCTGTTAATAAAATGGTAATTTAGCTATTAAAGCTGACCTATGTCGATTCCGTCCTTTTTGTCCTACCTTTCCTTGGAGCGGAAATACTCTCCCCATACAGTTACTGCATATAAGGCCGATTTGGAAGAGTGGGCGTTGTTTTGTGCGGAAGAATTTTCATTAAAAGACATTGATAGCGCCAATTACAGCCTCATTAGAAGTTGGATTGTGCGGTTGGTGGACTCTGGGATATCCAATAGAACGATCAATAGAAAAATAGCCTCTCTAAAGGCCTATTATAAGTTTTTGCTGCGCATTGGACAAATAACTGCCAATCCGTTGGCGAAGCATACCGCTTTAAAAACCACAAAAAAAGTAGAGATACCATTTTCCGAATTGGAAATGGAAGCCGTGCTGCAGCAAATATCGTATGCCGATGATTTTGAAGGTGCAAGGGATAAGTTGATCGTGGCCCTCTTGTATACTACGGGGATGCGTAGGGCGGAAATGATCAATTTAAAGATAGGCAACGTGGATTTTTCCAGTATGACGCTTAAGGTTTTGGGGAAGCGCAACAAAGAGCGCATCCTGCCTTTGTTGTCTTCTACAAGGGAGTTGTTCATTCAGTATTTTGAGTATAGGGATGCCTTGGAAACTATTGAAGATGGGGAATTTGTCTTTTTGTCAAAGGCCGGTAATAAAATATATGAAACACTTGTTTATAGAATTATAAATCGGTATTTTAGAGAAGTGTCCTCTAAGGTAAAGAAGAGCCCGCATATATTAAGACACACATTTGCGACTCACTTGCTCAACAAGGGTGCGGATTTAAATTCGGTCAAAGAATTGTTGGGACATTCAAGTTTAGCCTCTACACAAGTTTACACCCATAATAGCATTGCCGAACTTAAAAAAGTACATTCAGCTTCCCATCCTAGGAACAAGAAGTAGCACTTTATTCTTTTTTAATGTTTAATTTTTAAAATTTAGGCCTATGAAAGTAAATGTTCAATCCGTTAATTTCAATGCGGAAGGAAAGCTAATCGACTTTGTTCAATCCAGATTGAACAAGCTAGATCAATTTTACGACAAGATCATCAGTTCTGATGTCTACCTTAAGGTGGAGAATACAAGTTCCAAAGAAAATAAAATTGTTGAGATTAAGGTACATGTTCCCAAAGATCAATTTATAATAAAAAAGCAGTGTAAAACCTTCGAAGAGGCTGTGGATGTGGCATCTAGTTCGTTGGAAAGAAAATTGGTGAAACGCAAGGAAAAATTAAAAGCACAAGTTTGATTAAAATTATTTAAAAAATGTTTTGAATAATTAAAAAAACGTATACATTTGCAGTCCGTTAGAAATAGCGGGCTTTTTTGTGAAAGAAAAAGGAAGTAAAAAGGCCGATGTAGCTCAGCTGGCTAGAGCAGCTGATTTGTAATCAGCAGGTCGTGGGTTCGAGTCCCTCTATCGGCTCTTAAGTTCTTAAAATATTGGTTTGGGGAGATACTCAAGCGGCCAACGAGGGCAGACTGTAAATCTGCTGACTACGTCTTCGCAGGTTCGAATCCTGCTCTCCCCACAAAAAAGGCTTAAAGGGTCTTTGTATGAAAATACAGAACGTTTGTTTTTGAAATTATGAAATAAATTTTTAGGTTTGCCTAAAAATTAAAATGCGGGAGTAGCTCAGTTGGTAGAGCGTCAGCCTTCCAAGCTGAATGTCGCCGGTTCGAACCCGGTCTCCCGCTCTAAATTTTAATTGCAAATAGCTCCTTTACTGGGGCTTTAGGCAATTGGGATTAAATGGACGAAATATTGAATATTTTGTTCAGAGCGAAGTCGGGATTAAACCCGTCAACGCTTTACTTTGAGTTTATGGTTATAGTTTTAAGTTTTGGTTATAACTGGCTATAAAACTTAAAGACGCCGGTGTAGCTCAGGGGTAGAGCGTTTCCTTGGTAAGGAAGAGGTCATGAGTTCAAATCTCATCATTGGCTCATTCAAGGCATAATTTGTACACTAATATAAACTAAGATTAAAATTCATTAAACATGGCAAAGGAAACTTTTGATCGTTCCAAACCGCACTTAAATATAGGTACTATTGGACACGTAGATCACGGTAAAACTACATTAACTGCTGCTATTACAACTGTTTTGGCAAATGCAGGTCTTTCTGAAATGAGAAGTTTCGATTCTATCGATAACGCTCCTGAAGAAAAAGAAAGAGGTATTACTATCAACACATCACACGTAGAATATTCAACTGCAAACCGTCACTACGCTCACGTTGACTGTCCTGGTCACGCGGATTACGTAAAGAACATGGTTACTGGTGCTGCCCAAATGGACGGTGCTATATTGGTTGTTGCCGCTACAGATGGTCCAATGCCACAAACTCGTGAGCATATCCTTTTGGGTCGCCAGGTAGGTATTCCAAGGATTGTTGTATTCATGAACAAAGTGGATATGGTTGATGATGAGGAATTATTGGAACTTGTTGAGATGGAAGTACGTGAATTACTTTCTTTCTATGACTATGATGGTGACAATGGACCTGTAATCGCTGGTTCTGCATTAGGAGCACTTAACGGTGAGCAAAAATGGGTTGATACAGTAATGTCCTTGATGGAAGCTGTTGATAGCTGGATTGAATTGCCAGAAAGAGATGTTGATAAGCCTTTCTTGATGCCTGTTGAAGATGTATTTACAATTACTGGTCGTGGAACTGTTGCTACAGGTCGTATCGAAACAGGAGTTGCAAACACTGGAGATCCAGTAGAGATCATCGGAATGGGAGCTGAAAAATTAAATTCAACTGTTACTGGAGTAGAGATGTTCCGTAAGATCTTGGATAGAGGTGAAGCTGGTGATAACGTAGGTATCTTGTTAAGAGGTATTGAAAAATCACAGATCAAAAGAGGAATGGTTATCTGTAAGCCAGGTTCTGTTAAGCCACATGCTAAATTCAAAGCAGAGGTTTATGTTCTTAAAAAAGAAGAAGGTGGTCGTCACACACCATTCCATAACAACTACCGTCCACAGTTCTACGTAAGAACCACTGACGTAACAGGAACTATCAATCTTCCTGATGGTGTTGAAATGGTAATGCCAGGTGATAACTTAACTATTACTGTTGATTTATTGTCTCCGATCGCATTGAGTGTTGGTCTACGTTTCGCAATCCGTGAAGGTGGTAGAACAGTAGGTGCTGGTCAGGTTACTGAGATTTTAGATTAATCACATTATAAATATTGCACTGAGGGTGTCCTGCTATGTGGGATACCTTTCAGTGTAAATATAAACGGGTGTAGCTCAGTTGGTAGAGCACTGGTCTCCAAAACCAGGTGTCGGGAGTTCGAGTCTCTCCTCCCGTGCTAATGTTAAAAGGGAAAGTCTTAAATGACGGACCCGATATGGAAAATTAAACAAGTGGGATAGGGTCTAAAAAGTAGTTCATTTATTAAGTCCTATTTTTTTCCCGAATCATAAAGAATGAAGTTGATAAACAGCCATTCTTATTAAAACTATAGAAAACCTTTCACAGCATGTTGACTTATATTAAGGAATCCGTTGAAGAGCTTAGAAACAATGTTACCCTGCCTCCAAGGGCTGAGTCATCAAATTTGATGGTAATAGTAGCAGTGTTTTCAATTATTTTTGCATTAGCTACATGGGGTGTTGATAGTCTTTTTGGAGAATTGATCCAATTGTATTTTACTAAAATAATCAACTAAGTCATGCCTATGTCGGAAGTATTAGATAAAAAATGGTATGTAGTTAGGGCTGTTAGTGGTCAGGAGAACAAGATAAAAGGGTATATCGAAACAGAAGTTGCGAGACTTGGTTTTGAAGATTACCTGGAAGAGGTTCTTGTGCCTACTGAAAAGGTGGTTCAAATAAGAAATGGTAAGAAAATCAACAAGGAGAGAGTTTATTTTCCTGGTTACATCATGATCAAGGCCAATTTAGGTGGAGAGATGATACATATTATACGTTCCATTACGAACGTTATAGGATTTTTGGGTGAAACAAAAGGGGGAGATCCCGTGCCACTTAGAAAATCCGAGGTGAACAGAATGTTAGGAAAAGTAGATGAGTTGGCCGTTACAACGGACA
Organism: Sediminicola sp. YIK13; assembly: GCF_001430825.1. Classification (GTDB taxonomy): domain Bacteria; phylum Bacteroidota; class Bacteroidia; order Flavobacteriales; family Flavobacteriaceae; genus Sediminicola. The sequence goes on from NZ_CP010535.1 coordinate 193,492, forward strand.
GCGTAGCTATTCCTTTTGTTTTGGGTGAAACTATAAAGGTTATAGACGGACCTTTCAATGGTTTCAACGGTACCGTTGAAAAGATAAATGAAGAAAAGCGCAAGCTAGAGGTAATGGTGAAGATTTTCGGAAGAAAAACTCCATTGGAACTTAGCTATATGCAAGTAGAAAAAGTATAAGTAAGAATTGTTACATATATAAGGTAGTGTCGCTTCCAAAAAGACACGCTTTCAATTTAATTTTAAACAATGGCAAAAGAAGTAAGTAAAGTAGTTAAACTACAAGTTAGGGGAGGTGCAGCGAATCCGTCGCCACCGGTTGGACCCGCTTTAGGTGCTGCCGGCGTTAACATCATGGAATTCTGTAAGCAGTTTAATGCGCGTACACAGGATAAACCAGGCAAAGTATTGCCAGTTGTTATCACGGTATTTAAGGACAAGTCATTTGACTTCGTTGTTAAGACACCGCCAGCGGCAATTCAACTTATGGAAGCAGCTAAGATTAAAAAAGGATCTGGCGAACCTAACAGAAACAAAGTGGCTAGCGTTACCTGGGAACAGATAAGAGCTATAGCCGATGACAAAATGGTAGATTTAAATGCCTTTACCTCAGAAGCAGCTATGACAATGGTTGCGGGTACGGCTAGATCTATGGGTTTAAAAGTTTCAGGGACCAAACCTTTTTAAAATCTTAAAAGCAATTTAGAATGGCAAAATTAACAAAAAAGCAAAAAGAAGCGCTTTCTAAGGTAGATAGAAACAAGCTATATTCCTTGATGGAAGCTTCAGCTTTAGTAAAAGAGATAACAAACGTAAAATTCGACGCGTCTGTTGATATCGCTGTAAGATTGGGTGTAGATCCAAGAAAAGCGAATCAAATGGTACGTGGTGTTGTTACACTTCCACACGGAACAGGTAAGGACGTTAAGGTTTTAGCGTTGGTAACCCCGGATAAAGAAGCAGAAGCTACAGAAGCTGGTGCTGATTATGTAGGGTTGGATGAGTATTTGGAAAAAATCAAAAACGGTTGGACCGATGTTGATGTAATCATCACCATGCCAAGTGTTATGGGTAAATTAGGTCCTTTGGGTAGAGTATTGGGACCAAGAGGTTTAATGCCCAATCCAAAGACAGGAACAGTTACTATGGATGTCGCTAAAGCGGTTGCAGAAGTAAAGGCTGGTAAGATTGATTTTAGAGTAGACAAAACTGGTATTGTACATGCTGCGATCGGGAAAGTATCTTTCTCAGAGGATAAGCTAGCGGAAAACGCCAAAGAACTTTTGGATACTCTGAACAAATTAAAACCTGCTGCTGCAAAAGGGGTATACATGAAGAGCATTTATTTGTCTAGTACAATGAGCCCTAGTATGCAACTAGATCCTAAAGGAGTATAACTGTTAGTTTAAAGTTTTTATTATGACAAGAGAAGAAAAATTGAACGTTATACAAGATTTAACTGCACAGTTGGGAAGTAATTCCATTATATACTTGGCAGATATCTCTGGTATGAATGCTTCGGCCACATCAGATTTAAGAAGGGCTTGCTTTAAAGCCAATATTAAACTTGCGGTCGTAAAAAATACCTTGCTTGCAAAGGCAATGGATGCATCGGATAAAGATTTTGGTGAGCTTTCAGAAATATTGGTAGGTAACACTTCCATTATGTACTCTGACACTGGTAATGCTCCAGCAAAATTAATCAAGAACTTCAGGAAAAAAACTACAAAACCATTATTGAAAGGCGCTTATATTGAAGAGGCCGTTTATGTTGGTGATGAGAACCTGGAAGCCTTGATCAATATCAAGTCTAAGGAAGAAATGATTGGAGAAATCATCGGATTACTTCAGTCACCTGCTAAAAATGTTATCTCTGGACTTAAGTCTGGTGGTGGTAAATTGGCCGGTATCCTTAAAACATTATCCGAGAAATAATACGTACGCACTAAAAACAATTATATTTTAAAATTTTATTAAACGATAGAAAAATGGCAGATTTAAAAGATTTCGCAGAACAATTGGTTAACTTGACTGTAAAGGAAGTAAATGAGTTAGCTGCAATATTGAAAGATGAATATGGTATTGAGCCTGCTGCTGCTGCAGTAGCTGTTGCCGCTGGTGGAGCCGCTGAAGGTGGTGAAGCTGCAGAAGAGAAAACTGAATTCGATGTAATATTGAAAGCAGCTGGTGCTTCTAAATTGGCAGTAGTTAAATTGGTTAAGGAATTAACTGGTTTAGGTTTGAAAGAAGCTAAAGATATCGTTGATAGCGCACCAAAGCCTATCAAAGAAGGTATCTCTAAAGATGAGGCTGAAGGAATTCTAAAATCATTGGAAGAAGCAGGAGCAGAAGTTGAGCTTAAATAATAGCGACAACCATACTATTTTGGTTTAGGTCTTTCCACCCTTTCGGTGGCTAGACCTAAACCCTTTTATATATGTTGTATATAAGGACATATACTACCCATTTTAGTATTCACAATCAAAATTTTGTCCATTGATGTTTACAAAACAAACTGAAAGAATAAGTTTCGCATCCGCTAAGAACATACCGGACTACCCGGATTTCTTGGACATTCAGATTAAATCCTTTCAAGATTTCTTTCAACTTGAAACTAAATCTGATGAAAGGGGCAACGAAGGCTTGTACAACACCTTCATGGAAAACTTTCCAATCACTGACACAAGAAACCAATTTGTTTTAGAGTTTCTAGACTATTTTATTGATCCGCCAAGATATTCCATTCAAGAATGTATTGAGCGCGGGTTAACCTATAGCGTACCTCTTAAAGCAAGGTTGAAGTTATACTGTACCGATCCAGAGCACGAGGATTTTGAAACCATCGTACAGGATGTTTATTTGGGTACAATTCCATACATGACACCTAGTGGTACTTTCGTTATCAACGGGGCCGAGCGTGTTGTAGTATCTCAATTACACCGTTCTCCTGGAGTGTTCTTTGGACAGTCTTTCCACGCAAATGGTACAAAATTATATTCTGCTAGGGTAATTCCTTTCAAGGGATCTTGGATAGAATTCGCTACAGATATCAATGGCGTTATGTACGCTTATATTGATAGAAAGAAAAAATTACCGGTAACTACTCTTTTCAGGGCCATTGGTTTTGAAAGGGATAAAGATATCTTGGAAATATTTGACCTTTCGGAAGAAGTAAAGGTTTCCAATACCGGACTTAAGAAAGTATTGGGTCGTAAATTGGCGGCCAGAGTTTTGAACACATGGCATGAAGATTTCGTGGATGAGGATACAGGTGAAGTAGTATCTATCGAGAGAAACGAAATTATATTGGACCGTGATACTATTCTTGAAAAAGATCATATCAACGACATTATAGAGGCTGACGTAAAAACTATTCTTTTGCACAAAGAGAATAACGCACAGTCAGACTACGCAATCATTCATAATACCTTGCAGAAGGATCCTACAAACTCCGAAAAAGAGGCTGTAGAGCATATTTATCGTCAACTGCGTAATGCAGAACCGCCCGATGAAGAAACTGCACGTGGTATTATCGACAAATTATTCTTTTCAGATCAACGTTACAACTTAGGTGAAGTAGGACGTTACAGAATGAATAAAAAATTAGGGTTGGATATTGGAATGGACAAGCAGGTCTTGACCAAAGAAGATATCATTACCATAATTAAATATTTGATCGAATTGATCAACTCTAAAGCAGAGATTGATGATATTGATCACCTTTCAAACAGACGTGTAAGAACTGTTGGAGAACAATTATCGCAACAATTTGGTGTTGGTCTTTCCCGTATGGCAAGAACAATCCGTGAGCGTATGAACGTTCGTGACAATGAGGTGTTTACACCTATTGATTTGATCAACGCAAAGACTTTGTCTTCTGTGATCAACTCATTCTTTGGAACAAACCAGTTGTCTCAGTTCATGGACCAAACAAATCCATTGGCAGAGATCACGCACAAGAGAAGATTATCGGCACTAGGACCAGGTGGACTTTCGAGAGAAAGAGCTGGGTTTGAGGTTCGAGATGTTCACTATACACATTACGGTAGACTTTGTCCAATTGAAACTCCAGAGGGACCAAACATTGGTTTGATTTCATCCTTGGCGGTATTCTCTAAGGTGAACCCAATGGGATTCTTGGAAACTCCTTACCGTAAAGTTGAAAATGGAAAGGTAAATACTAAGGAATTCGGTTATTTAAGTGCTGAAGAAGAAGAAGGAATGAAAATAGCCCAAGCTAACATTCCTTTGAAAGAAGATGGTACTATAGATATAGAAAAAGTAATCGTTAGGGAAGAAGGGGATTTCCCAGTTGTTGATCCGGGTGAAGTTAATTACACGGATGTAGCGCCTAACCAAATTGCGTCAATATCTGCTTCATTGATTCCTTTCTTGGAACATGATGATGCAAACCGTGCCCTGATGGGATCAAACATGATGCGTCAGGCCGTACCATTGTTAAAACCAGAATCTCCGATTGTTGGAACAGGATTGGAGCGTCAAGTAGCTTCAGATTCAAGAGTATTGATCAATGCGGAAGGAGATGGTGTTATAGAATATGTTGATGCTAAGAAAATAACCATTAAGTACGATAGGACAGACGCAGAACGTTCAGTAAGTTTTGAAGAGGATTCCAAGACGTATGAATTGGTGAAGTTTAGAAAGACCAACCAAGGAACAAGTATCAACCTTAAACCAATCGTAATAAAAGGCGATAGGGTTAAGAAAGGACAGGTTCTTTGTGAGGGCTATGCAACAGAAAGTGGTGAGCTTGCCTTGGGTAGAAACCTTAAAGTGGCTTTTATGCCATGGAAAGGGTACAACTTTGAGGATGCGATCGTAATTTCTGAAAAGGTAGTACGTGAAGATATCTTTACCTCTATCCATATAGATGAGTATTCATTGGAAGTAAGGGATACCAAATTGGGAGCTGAAGAGTTGACCAATGATATTCCAAACGTTTCCGAAGAGGCCACTAAGGATCTGGATGAGCACGGTATGATCCGTATTGGTGCAGAAGTTAAGCCTGGTGACATCTTAATTGGTAAGATTACTCCTAAAGGGGAATCTGATCCAACACCTGAAGAAAAACTATTACGCGCCATCTTTGGAGATAAGGCTGGCGATGTAAAAGATGCTTCCTTAAAAGCTTCACCTTCATTGAGAGGTGTGGTTATCGATAAGAAATTGTTCTCTCGTTCTATTAAAGATAAGCGCAAGCGTTCTGAAGATAAAGAGGCCATTTCTAAATTGGAGTTGGAATACGAAGTGAAATTCGAACAACTTAAGGATGTATTGGTAGAGAAATTGTTTGTGTTGATCAATGGTAAGACGTCACAAGGGGTATTGAACGATCTTGGGGAAGAAGTACTTCCAAAAGGTAAGAAATATACCATGAAGATGTTGAACTCTGTTGATGATTTCGCTCACTTGGTGGGAGGAAGCTGGACAACCGATAAGGATACCAACACATTGGTTGCTGATCTTTTGCACAACTATAAGATTAAATTAAACGATCTTCAAGGTAACTTGAGGAGGGACAAGTTTACGATCTCCGTAGGTGATGAATTGCCTGCAGGTATCATGAAATTGGCCAAAGTTTATATTGCGAAAAAACGTAAGCTAAAGGTTGGTGATAAAATGGCGGGTCGTCACGGTAACAAAGGTATTGTTGCCCGAATCGTTCGTCATGAGGATATGCCGTTCTTGGAGGATGGAACACCTGTGGATATCGTATTGAATCCACTTGGGGTACCTTCTCGTATGAACATCGGACAGATCTATGAAACGGTTCTTGGATGGGCTGGTCTTAAATTGGGCAAGAAATATGCTACTCCAATTTTTGATGGGGCTACCATTGACCAGATCAATGAATTTACAGATGAGGCCGGAATCCCGAGATTTGGACATACTTACCTTTATGATGGTGGAACTGGACAGCGTTTTGATCAACCAGCAACTGTTGGGGTGATCTATATGTTGAAACTAGGACACATGGTAGATGATAAGATGCATGCCAGATCTATAGGACCATACTCCTTGATCACGCAACAACCATTAGGTGGTAAAGCACAATTTGGTGGTCAGCGTTTTGGAGAGATGGAAGTTTGGGCACTGGAAGCATATGGTGCGTCTGCAACCCTAAGAGAAATATTGACAGTGAAATCTGATGATGTTATCGGAAGGGCCAAGACTTACGAGGCCATTGTAAAAGGAGAAACAATGCCAGAACCTGGTTTACCAGAATCTTTCAATGTATTGATGCACGAACTTAAGGGATTAGGTTTGGACATTAGATTGGAGGAATAAGATAATAGGTCTTGAACACTATTTGTAATATACATATTTAATTTACTATCACCATATTGTTATGGCTAGACAAAAAGATAATAACACAATAAAAAGGTTCGATAAAATTTCAATCGGATTGGCATCTCCAGAATCTATTTTGGCGGAGTCAAGAGGGGAAGTTTTGAAGCCTGAAACTATTAACTATAGAACGCACAAACCCGAGCGTGACGGTCTTTTTTGTGAGCGTATTTTTGGTCCTGTAAAGGATTACGAATGTGCTTGTGGAAAATATAAGAGAATTCGTTACCGTGGTATTGTTTGTGACCGTTGTGGGGTAGAGGTTACAGAAAAGAAAGTACGTAGGGACAGAGTAGGGCACATCAACTTGGTGGTTCCCGTTGCTCACATCTGGTACTTCCGTTCTTTGCCGAATAAAATAGGATACCTTCTAGGATTACCTTCCAAGAAATTGGACATGATCATCTATTATGAGCGTTATGTGGTTATCCAACCAGGTATTGCAAAGGGTCCTGATGGGGAAGAGATTCAGAAAATGGATTTCTTGACCGAAGAGGAGTATCTGAACATCTTGGAATCCATTCCGGTGGAGAACCAATACTTGGAAGATACAGATCCAAACAAGTTTATTGCTAAAATGGGAGCTGAATGTTTGATCGATATCTTATCTAGAATCGATTTGGACCAACTTTCCTATGAACTAAGGCATAAGGCAAATACAGAAACTTCCAAGCAGCGTAAGACAGAAGCTCTTAAGCGTTTGCAGGTGGTTGAGTCTTTGCGTGATTCGCAGAAGAACAGGCAGAATAGACCTGAGTGGATGATTATGAAAGTAATCCCTGTAATTCCACCAGAACTTAGACCATTGGTTCCATTGGATGGGGGTCGTTTTGCGACGTCCGATTTGAATGACCTTTACAGAAGGGTAATCATCAGAAACAACCGTTTGAAAAGATTGGTTGAGATCAAAGCTCCTGAAGTAATCTTAAGGAACGAGAAGCGTATGCTTCAAGAATCAGTGGATTCCTTGTTCGATAACACCCGTAAGGCATCAGCCGTTAAAACGGAATCGAACAGACCATTGAAATCTCTTTCTGATTCCTTGAAAGGTAAGCAAGGTCGTTTCCGTCAAAACCTTTTGGGTAAACGTGTGGATTATTCCGCTCGTTCGGTAATCGTTGTTGGACCTGAAATGAAATTGTTCGAATGTGGTCTACCAAAAGATATGGCCGCAGAACTTTACAAGCCGTTCGTTATTCGTAAGTTGATCGAAAGAGGTATTGTAAAAACTGTTAAATCAGCGAAGAAAATTATAGATAAGAAGGAACCAGTAGTTTGGGACATTCTTGAAAACGTATTAAAAGGACATCCTGTACTATTGAACAGGGCCCCTACATTGCACCGTTTAGGTATACAAGCGTTCCAGCCAAAACTTATTGAAGGAAAGGCTATCCGTTTACACCCATTGGTATGTACGGCATTTAACGCGGATTTCGATGGGGATCAAATGGCAGTACATTTGCCTTTGGGACCAGAAGCTATTTTGGAAGCACAATTATTAATGTTGGCTTCCCACAACATATTGAACCCAGCAAACGGTTCACCTATCACAGTACCATCACAGGATATGGTCTTGGGTCTTTACTATATGACCAAAGAGAAAAAAACCATGGGCGATGTTATCGTTAAAGGTGAGGGTATTACGTTCTATTCCGATGAGGAAGTGGTTATCGCTTTCAACGAAGGTAGGGTAGAACTTAATGCAGGTATCAAGGTAAGAACGAAAGATTTTAATGAAGCGGGAGAACTTGTTTACCAAATTATACCAACAACTGTAGGTAGGGTATTGTTCAACATGGTAGTGCCAGAACAGGCAGGTTATGTGAACGAAGTATTGAACAAAAAATCATTGCGTGATATTATTGGTAACATATTAAGTGTGACCGATGTACCTACCACGGCTGATTTCTTGGATAAGATTAAGACCATGGGGTATGAATTCGCTTTTAAAGGTGGATTGTCCTTTAGTCTTGGTGATATTATTATCCCACCAGAGAAGCATGAAATGATTGCCGATGCCAACGAACAAGTGGATGGTATTATGGCAAACTATAACATGGGTCTTATTACCAATAACGAACGTTACAATCAGGTGATTGATGTTTGGACCTCTACGAATGCGATGTTGACCGAATTGGCAATGAAGCGTATCCGTGAAGACAAACAAGGATTTAACTCTGTGTACATGATGTTGGATTCTGGAGCAAGGGGTTCCAAGGAACAGATTCGTCAGTTGACCGGTATGCGTGGATTGATGGCCAAGCCTAAAAAATCTACCGCTGGTGGTGGTGAAATTATTGAAAACCCGATCCTTTCCAACTTTAAGGAAGGTCTTTCCATCTTGGAGTACTTTATTTCTACCCACGGTGCGCGTAAAGGTCTTGCGGATACTGCATTGAAAACTGCGGATGCAGGATACCTAACCCGTCGTTTGGTGGATGTATCACAGGATGTGATCATCAACACTGAAGATTGTGGAACGTTACGTGGAATTGAGGTTGAGGCCTTGAAGAAAAACGAAGAAATCGTTGAAAGTCTAGGAGAAAGAATCTTAGGTAGGGTTGCCTTGCACGATGTGATCAATCCTTTGACAGAAGAAATTTTGTTAAGAGCAGGACAAGAGATATTGGAGGCAGACGTGAAAAGAATCGAAGCTTCTCCTATAGATAAGGTAGAAGTGAGATCAGCATTGACCTGTGAGGCCCAAAAAGGTATCTGTGGTAAATGTTACGGTAGAAACCTATCTACCAATAAAATGGTACAAAGAGGTGAAGCTGTTGGTGTTGTTGCTGCCCAATCCATTGGAGAGCCTGGAACACAGTTGACTTTGCGTACTTTCCACGTGGGAGGTATTGCAGGTAACATTTCTGAAGACAGTAAATTAGAAGCTAGATTCGGTGGTATAGCCGAGATCGAAGATCTAAGAACGGTAACAGGAACTGACGGTGAAGGAAAAGCAGTGGAAACTGTAATATCCAGAACATCGGAGATAAAAGTTGTAGATGCCAAAACAGGAATCACACTAAGTACCAATAACATTCCTTACGGATCTCAATTGTTCATCAAGAACGGTGCTAAGGTTGAGAAAGGAGAGCTTATTTGTCAGTGGGATCCATATAACGGTGTAATTGTTTCTGAATTCCCAGGTAAGATTGCTTATGAAAATATTGATCAAGGTATTACATACCAAGTTGAAATAGATGAGCAAACTGGATTCCAGGAAAAAGTAATCTCTGAATCTAGAAACAAGAAATTGATACCAACATTATTGATTAAAAACAATAATGATGAGGTATTGCGTTCTTATAACCTACCGGTTGGATCACACATTATGGTGGACAACGGTGATAAGATCAGTGAAGGTAAAATCTTGGTGAAAATTCCACGTAAATCTGCTAAGTCAGGGGATATTACAGGTGGTCTTCCAAGAGTAACCGAATTGTTCGAAGCACGTAACCCATCTAACCCAGCGGTAGTTTCTGAAATTGATGGTGTTGTTTCTTTCGGTAAAATTAAAAGAGGTAACCGTGAGATTATCATAGAATCAAAATTGGGAGAGATCAAGAAATACTTGGTAAAACTGTCCAACCAGATTCTGGTACAAGAGAACGATTATGTACGTGCAGGAATGCCGTTATCAGACGGTTCTATTACTCCAGAGGATATCTTGGCAATTAAAGGACCATCTGCTGTACAACAGTACTTAGTGAATGAGGTACAAGAAGTATATCGTCTACAAGGGGTGAAGATCAACGACAAGCATTTTGAGGTTGTTGTTCGTCAAATGATGCGTAAAGTACGTATTCAGGATCCGGGTGATACCATATTCTTGGAGAACCAATTGGCTCATAAAGACGATTTCATTTTAGAAAATGATGAAATTTTCGGTAAGAAAGTAGTTTTGGATGATGGAGATTCTGAAAACTTGAAACCAGGTCAGATCATTACTGCTCGTGAGCTAAGGGATGAAAACTCACTTCTTAGAAGAGGGGACAAGAACTTGGTAACGGCCAGAGACGCGGTTGCGGCTACGGCTACACCAATCTTACAAGGTATTACAAGAGCCTCGTTACAGACTAAATCATTCATATCGGCTGCTTCCTTCCAGGAAACAACTAAGGTATTGAACGAAGCGGCTGTAGCAGGTAAAGTTGATACATTGGAAGGCTTGAAAGAAAATGTAATTGTAGGACATAAGATTCCGGCAGGTACAGGTATGAGGGATTATGATAACATCATCGTGGGTTCTAAAGAAGAATTCGATGAGATCATGGCCCGTAAGGAAGAGTTCAAGTTTTAATTGATTATGGACGATAACAATCAAAACCAAAAACAAATCAATATAGAGTTAGATGAAAAAACGGCCGAGGGGGTTTACTCCAACTTGGCTATCATCAACCACTCTGTATCAGAATTTGTTGTTGATTTTATCAGCTTAATGCCTGGAGCACCTAAGGCCAAAGTGAAGAGTAGGATCGTACTTACTCCACAGCATGCCAAAAAGTTTCTAAAAGCGTTAAATGATAATGTTCAGCGTTTTGAAAAGGCCCATGGTACAATCAAGGATTATGAACAGCCACCTATACCGTTGAACTTCGGTCCAACAGGAGAAGCATAAACAAAAAACCCCATGATGTAAATCATGGGGTTTTTTTATAGTTGTATTTAAAGGAATAAATTAATCAAATTCCGAAGTGAAATGCAGCTTCACCGAAGGGTATTTCTGTTGTGTCATTTGGAGTGAAAATTGGGAATCTGCTAAAAATACCAATTGATTTCGTTTGTCCTTGGCCAAAAATTTCTGTTTTACCCTTTTAAATTCCTTGAACTCCTCATTGTTCTTGTCTTTAGGTTCTACCCAACAGGCTTTGTAGACCGGGAAATTTTCATAGGTACATTTGGCACCGTATTCATGTTCTAAACGGTATTGTATCACTTCAAATTGAAGCGCGCCAACGGTTCCTATCACCTTCCTGTTGTTTATTTCTAGAGTAAATAACTGAGCTACCCCTTCGTCCATCAATTGATCGATTCCTTTGTTAAGCTGTTTTGCTTTCATCGGATCTGCATTGTTGATGTATCTGAAGTGTTCTGGGGAAAAACTGGGGATCCCTTTGTAGTGTAGCTCTTCTCCTTCTGTTAAGGTATCTCCAATTTTAAAGTTCCCCGTATCGTGAAGCCCCACAATATCTCCTGGATATGAAATATCCACTATTTCCTTCCTTTCGGCAAAGAAGGCATTGGGACTGGAAAATTTAAGGTTCTTACCATGTCTTACGTGTAGGTACGGTTTATTTCTTTCAAAAGTTCCGGAAACAATTTTTATAAATGCAAGACGGTCCCTATGCTTTGGATCCATATTGGCATGGATTTTAAACACAAAACCCGTAAAATCCTTTTCGTTGGCTTTCACCAAGCGTTCCTCGGCCATTTTAGGCCTCGGTGTTGGCGCAATATCAATAAAACAGTCCAAGAGTTCCCGAACCCCGAAATTATTTAATGCAGAGCCAAAAAACACAGGCTGTTGGGTTCCTTTAAGATATTCTTCCTTGTTAAATGGGGGATACACCCCATGGACCAATTCCAGGTTCTCCCTTAATTCGGTGGCTGCTTTAGAGCCAATTATTTTTTCCAGCTCAGGGCTGTTCAGATCATCAAATGCAATGGTTTCCTCTATATTTTTTTTGCTTTCACCACTGAATAGGTTAATGTTCTTTTCGTATATGTTATATATTCCTTTAAAATCATAACCCATCCCTATTGGGAAGCTCAATGGTGAGACTTTAAGGCCTAGTTTTTGTTCCACTTCGTCCAAAAGATCAAAGGCATCCTTTCCCTCCCTGTCCATCTTGTTAATGAAAACGAGCATAGGAATGTTTCGCATCCTACATACTTCCACTAGTTTTTCGGTTTGCTCCTCAACACCTTTGGCGACGTCAATCACTACAATAACGCTGTCTACTGCTGTTAGGGTTCTAAAGGTGTCCTCGGCAAAATCCTTGTGTCCGGGAGTATCGAGGATATTAATTTTCTTGTCTCTATAAATAAACGCTAAAACCGAAGTAGCTACAGAAATACCGCGCTGCTTTTCAATTTCCATGAAATCACTGGTGGCTGTTTTTTTAATTTTATTGTTTTTTACGGCCCCGGCCTCCTGTATAGCACCTCCGAAAAGCAGTAATTTCTCGGTTAAGGTTGTTTTTCCAGCATCGGGGTGGGAGATGATCCCAAAAGTCCTTCTCCTCAATATTTCCTTGTCAAAACTCATGCGTAAAATTTTTGCAAAAATAAGTCAAATAAATCGCTTCTGCCGAAGAACGAAAAGGAATTTGTAATTTGGTGTATATCCTTGATTATTAGCATTTATAATATTTAAGGTGCAATACAAATTTTTAGGAAGGGAAGATTATTTTCGATCAACAGTATTTTTAGACGTCCAATGAATTGTAAAGCTCGAACATATGTGGTGTTGAGATAGAGGAAATTTACGCTTTAACGAATATTATTGTCGTAGATGGATATTTGATGGCGATTCTCAAAGAAACAATTTGTTACTGGAAAATTTAGATTTATCTTGCACTGTATTATAAGAATGCCCTAACTTCTTACAATAGCCAACCTTCCAGCCATGGTGCTTAGTAAATTAAATTACTGACACGTATGGATGACTTTACTTTTTTAAATATAAAGGGGAAAAGAACAAAAACGCTAAGCTTATTAGCGGTTTTTTTGTTATTCTTTTCTTTTTCTTCGTTTGATAATATTTCGTCAATGGCCATGTCTATCGACACTGATAAAGACGGTGTAGTGGATTCCAAGGATATTGATGATGATGGCGATGGAATCATTGATGCTAATGAGGATGCCAATTTGGACAAGGATAATAATCCTGCTACCAACCCAACCGACAATGATCATGATGGTATTCCCAATTATTTGGACATCGATTCCGATAATGATGGGATCTTGGATAATATTGAAGCCCAGACAACCAGTGGATTTATTGCTCCATGTGGTATAGATTCTGATGGCAATGGATTGGATGATCACTACGAGCCTTCCCCAGGTGCCTGCGGAGGACTGATACCTATTGATACAGATGAAGATGGTGTGCCAGATTTTTTAGATATCGATTCAGATGATGATGGGATTCTTGATAATGTAGAGGCCCAGGATACTGATAGTTTTGTGGCCGTATGCGACAACGATTCTGACGGTAATGGATTAGATGATCATTATGAAACTACACCGGGAAGCGGCGAGGGGCTTACCCCTGTAGATACCGATATTGATAATGCACCTGATTTTAGGGATATAGATTCTGATGATGATGGTATCCTTGACAATGTAGAAGGACAAAACACCGATACTTTTATACCAGTTTGTGTAAACGATACAGATGGTAACGGCTTGGACGACCATTATGAATCAACTCCAGGTGCTGGAGAGGGAGTAACCCCTGAGAACTCCGATAATGATAATAATCCCGATTTCAGGGATATAGACAGTGACAATGACGGTATCCCGGACAACGTGGAAGGCCAGACTACCTCTGGGTATATTCCGCCGAGTAACCATGATAGTGATGGTGATGGCCTGGATAATGCATATGAAGAAACAGGTAATGAAGGAATTACTCCGGTTAATACGGATGGAATAGATATGCCTGATTTCAGAGACCTGGATTCGGATAACGATCTGGTTGCAGACAACAATGAAGGGAACGACTTCAATTTTGACGGGATCCCGGACCAGACCTTCACGGGTGTTGACACAGATGGTGATGGTCTTGACGATGGCTATGAGGGCAGTGATGTGAACGACGGCTTCGATGTGAACGATGAGATCGATGATCCTGCGAACGACCTTCCGGACACGGACGGCGATGCCAGTACCGATGGGGACGTGAACTACAGGGACCTGGACGATGACGGTGACAAGATTGATACCCCGGACGAGGACGCCGACAACGACGGCGATCCCACCAATGATGATACGGATGTAGACGGTACCCCGGACTACCTTGATCCAGATACCCCTTTGGATACGGACGGTGACGGTGTTCCTGATGTAACGGACCTTGACGACGACAACGATGGTATCCTGGATACGTTTGAATCCCCGGATGGAGTAGATGTAGACAGCGATAACGATGGCTACCCTGATAGGATAGATATAGACAGTGACAATGACGGTATTCCCGATAACGTAGAGGCACAGACCACTTCCGGTTATGTAGCCCCTAGTGGCTTGGATGACGATAACGATGGCCTGGACAACGCTTATGAAGGGGCAGGAAACGAAGGGTTAACACCAGTGGATACGGACGGCGACGGCAACCTTGACCACCTCGACCTGGACAGTGACAACGACCTTGTACCTGACAACAACGAGGGGAACGACTTCAATTTTGACGGGATCCCCGACCAGACCTTCACGGGTGTTGACACAGATGGTGACGGTCTGGACGATGGCTATGAGGGCAGTGACGTGAACGACGGCTTCGATGTGAACGATGAGATCGATGATCCTGCGAACGACCTTCCGGACACGGACGGCGATGCCAGTACCGATGGGGACGTGAACTACAGGGACCTGGACGATGATGGTGACAAGATTGATACCCCGGACGAGGACGCCGACAACGATGGCGACCCGACCAATGACGATACGGACGGTGACGGTACCCCTGATTACCTTGATCCGACCGATGGGAAGGATACGGACGGTGACGGAGTTCCTGATGTAACGGACCTTGACGACGACAACGATGGTATCCTGGATACGGTTGAATCCCCCGATGGAGTAGATATAGACAGCGATAACGATGGCTATCCTGATAGGATAGATATAGACAGTGACAATGACGGTATCCCGGACAACGTGGAGGCACAGACCACTTCCGGTTATGTGGCCCCCAGCGGTCTGGACGACGACAACGATGGCCTGGACAACGCCTATGAGGGCGCGGGCAACGAAGGTCTGATCCCGGTGGATACTGATGGCGACAATATTACCGACCACCTAGACCTGGATTCGGATAACGATCTGGTTGCAGACAACAACGAGGGGAACGACTTCAATTTTGACGGGATCCCGGACCAGACCTTCACGGGTGTTGACACAGATGGTGATGGTCTTGACGATGGCTATGAGGGCAGTGACGTGAACGACGGCTTCGATGTGAACGATGAGATCGATGATCCTGCGAACGACCTTCCGGACACGGACGGCGATGCCAGTACCGATGGGGACGTGAACTACAGGGACCTGGACGATGATGGTGACAAGATTGATACCCCGGACGAGGACGCCGACAACGATGGCGACCCGACCAATGACGATACGGACGGTGACGGTACCCCTGATTACCTTGATCCGACCGATGGGAAGGATACGGACGGTGACGGTGTTCCTGATGTAACGGACCTTGACGATGACAACGATGGTATCCTGGATACGGTTGAATCCCCTGATGGAGTAGATATAGACAGCGATAACGATGGCTATCCTGATAGGATAGATATAGACAGTGACAATGACGGTATCCCGGACAACGTGGAGGCACAGACCACTTCCGGTTATGTGGCCCCCAGCGGTCTGGACGACGACAACGATGGCCTGGACAACGCCTATGAGGGCGCGGGCAACGAAGGTCTGATCCCGGTGGACACCGATGGTGACAACATTACCGACCACCTTGACCTGGACAGTGACAATGACCTTGTGCCGGATAATAATGAAGGGAACGACTTCAATTTTGACGGGATCCCCGACCAGACCTTCACGGGTGTTGACACAGATGGTGATGGTCTTGACGATGGCTATGAGGGCAGTGATGTGAACGACGGCTTCGATGTGAACGACGAGATCGATGATCCGGCGAACGACCTTCCGGACACGGACGGCGATGCCAGTACCGATGGGGACGTGAACTATAGGGACCTGGACGATGACGGTGACAATATTGATACCCCGGACGAGGACGCCGACAACGATGGCGATCCCACCAATGATGATACGGATGTAGACGGTACCCCGGACTACCTTGATCCAGATACCCCTTTGGATACGGACGGTGACGGTGTTCCTGATGTAACGGACCTTGACGACGACAACGATGGGATCCTGGATACGGTTGAATCCCCTGATGGAGTAGATATAGACAGCGATAACGATGGCTATCCTGATAGGATAGATATAGACAGTGACAATGACGGTATTCCCGATAACGTAGAGGCACAGACCACTTCCGGTTATCTGACCCCTAGTGGCTTGGATGACGATAACGATGGCCTGGACAACGCTTATGAAGGGGCAGGAAACGAAGGGTTAACACCAGTGGATACGGACGGCGACGGCACCCTTGATCACCTTGACCTGGACAGTGACAATGACCTTGTGCCTGACAACAACGAGGGGAACGACTTCAATTTTGACGGGATCCCCGACCAGACCTTCACGGGTGTTGACACAGATGGTGACGGTCTGGACGATGGCTACGAGGGCAGTGATGTGAACGACGGCTTCGATGTGAACGACGAGATCGATGATCCGGCGAACGACCTTCCCGATACGGACGGCGATGCTGTGACCGATGGGGACGTGAACTACAGGGACCTTGACGATGATGGTGACAATATTGATACCCCGGACGAGGACGCCGACAACGATGGCGACCCGACCAATGACGATACGGACGGTGACGGTACCCCTGATTACCTTGATCCAGATACCCAAGTGGACACGGATGGGGACGGAGTAACGGATACAGATGAAAATACAGATGGGACAGATCCAACAGATCCTTGTGATTTTATATTGGCCAGTCAAACAGTAACTCCTTCAGATGAATGGATTGCTCTTGATTGTGACGGCGATGGGGTAACCAACGGCGATGAAGTAGCCGATGGCACCGATCCTCTGGATGGTTGTGATTACAACCCAGAGAGCATAACTATTGCCCAAAGTGGGGATTACCTGCTGTTGGATTGTGATGGAGATGGGGTGACCAATGGTGATGAATTAATTGATGGCACGGATCCATTGGATTCTTGTGATTTTGTTTTGGCAAGTCAAACTGTATTGACATCAGAAGAGTGGGAAACACTCGACTGTGATGGCGACGGAGTTACCAATAGTGATGAAGTTATAGACGCAACTGATCCTTTAGATCCTTGTGACCTACTTTTAAGTAGTCAGACTTTGGATCCGACAAATGAATGGAATAACCTGGATTGTGATAGTGATGGAAATCCAAATGGCACCGATCCAAATCCGCTTATGGCAACTGCTGTAGATGATTCAGGAACGACGATGCCAGAAACAGAAGTGATCATAAATATTTTGGAGAACGATGATTACCTTCCAAATAATGACTCGAACAACCTAGGGACAACTTCCATAACTAGAATTGGAGGCGATGCCACAGGAACTGTATCATTTGATGCAGAAACAGGGGAATTATCCTATATTCCTGATGCTTCAGAAACAGATACCACTGTAACAGTCATTTATGAAGTGTGCAATTCAGATCCTGATCCAGATGTTTGTGCCTCAGCAACGGTAACAATTGTTATTGAAGCTGGTGTGATGATCATAGATGCAGTAGATGATAATTATTCTATTGATTTTGTTATCGGTAGCGAAGGAGGGTTAATAGAGGGAAGCGATGTATTGTTAAATGATACTCTTGATGGAGAACCAGCTGATTTGGATGATGTGACAATTACCTCTACACCTACTAATGTATTAAGGGTAAATGAAAATGGAACAGTTAGTGTAATAGATGATAAAGTGTCTTCAGGTACGTATACTATTGAATACACCATTTGTGAAAAGGCTAATCCTGATAATTGTGACACCGCCATCGTAACGGTATCCATAGGTATCTTATCGAGAGGACCTATTGAAGTGAACCAATTGGTGACTCCAAATAGTGATGGTAAAAACGACTTTTTATTCATCAGAAATGTTGATCTGGCTCTTAATAACTCTATTAAAATATTCAATAGATGGGGTAAAGCCGTTTATGAGGGCAGAGGTTATAATAACCAGAATAATGTGTTCGATGGTAAGTCTAAAGTAAGGTCAACCATTGGTGCTGGGGATTACTTACCAGCTGGTGTATATTTTTATATATTTGAATATACCTTTGAACAAGAAAATATTTCAGAAAGTGGATACATATATATCAGTCAATAATACATCTAATAGGATATGATCAAGAACAAAAAGTATTTTATACCATTAGTGCTATTATTTGCCATAGTTGAGGTCATACATGGGCAGCAAGATGCTCAATACACCCAATATATGTTCAACACGCTTAGTGTAAACCCTGCATATGCCGGGTCACGTGGACAATTGAGTATTGCGGGATTATATAGGTCCCAATGGGTAGGTTTGGAGGGTTCTCCAACCACACAAACCCTGAACATACATGCCCCTATCCAAAACAGTAGGGTTGGCTATGGCTTCTCTATAGTCAATGATGAGATTGGTGATGGCGTTGTACAAGAAACATATTTTGATGCTGTGGTGTCATATACCATAGAAGTTGCACGCGATGCCAAGTTATCATTCGGATTAAAAGCCGGAGGAAACTTGCTGAACCTGGATTTTAATGGGTTGCGTAATTTCGATGCCGAAGCAACGGACGGGGATAATATTGATAATAAGTTTTCACCCAACTTTGGATTTGGGGCATACTATCATACCAACGTGTTCTATCTTGGACTTTCAGCACCCAATGTTCTGGAAACAAAACATTTTGACAATTCCAATAACGACGCCAATAGCACCAATTTCCTCTCCAAAGAAAGGATTAATTTTTATTTGATAACGGGTTATGTATTTGATGTAAATCCTGTACTAAAATTTAAACCGGCTTTATTGACCAAAGTAGTTAACGGTGCACCCTTACAGGTGGACCTCTCTGCTAATTTTATGTTCAATGAGAAATTTACTTTTGGAGCTGCCTATCGTTGGGATGCTGCAGTAAGTGCCCTGGCAGGTTTTCAAATAACAGATCAGTTTATGGTAGGGTTGGCCTATGATCGGGAAACAACCGATCTGGGGGGAACCCAATTTAACGACGGGTCTTTTGAGGTGTTTTTAAGATTTGAATTGGTGAAATCCTACAGACGTTTGGTTTCTCCTCGTTTCTTCTAAAAATTAAAAAATGATAAAAAGAATACTTTTAGTAATTGTCTTTACTTTTATAGGGTCAGGGTCATTGGTTGCGCAGGAGCGACTCATTGAGAAGGCGAACCAAAAGTATGAAGAATACTCTTTTAGTCCGGCTATTGACATCTATAAAAAAGTTTTGGAGAAGGGATTTGTGACCCCGGACATGCTAAAGAAATTAGGAAATGCTTATTATTTTAAGGCAGAATATGCAGAAGCCGCCAAAGTATACAAAAGGCTGGTAGACGAGTATCCAACAAATCTGGCGCCAGAATATTATTTCCGGTATGCACAAGTACTAAAATCATTAGGCAATTACTCAGAATCGGACGCTGTAATGTCGAAATTTACACAAATGACATCTGGTGATGAAAGGGGCATGGCCTATAGAAGTGAACGAAATTACCTAGAAGAAATAAAGGCCAACTCCGGCAGATACGAATTGAAAACCTTTGCCTATAATTCCCCTTATGGTGATTTTGCGCCTTCTTTTTACAAGCAAGGACTGATTTTTTCATCAGACAGGGACACGGGTAATTTGGCCAGGTACAGGCATACTTGGACTTCTAAGGACTTTTTGGATCTTTATAAGGTAAATGTTGATAGTGTTTCCAATAATTTAGTGTTTAAATTAGGTGAAAACATCAATACCAGACTTCATGAGTCTACCTCAGCTACAACCAAAAATGGAGAGGTAATCTATTTCACTAGAAATAACCTTTTGGACACCAAAAGTGAGAAGGGGAAGAAGGGAATCATAAGGTTAAAAATTTATCGGGCAAAATTGGTCAATGGTATTTGGTCGGAGGTAGAGGAGCTTCCTTTTAATAGCGATTCCTATTCTGTGGCACATCCCGCGTTAAGTCCAGATGATAGGACATTGTATTTTGCTTCCGATATGCCTGGATCCCTAGGGGAATCGGATTTATTCAAAGTAACCATCAATCAAGATGGTACGTTTAGCTCCCCTGAAAATTTAGGAAATAAAATAAATACAGAAGCTAGGGAAACCTTTCCTTTTGTGAGCGATAAAGAGATTTTGTACTTCTCGTCAGATGGACATCCAGGATTAGGGGGATTAGACATATTTGCCACGAAAATTGCTTTTGGTGATCTTTCTGGAAAAATTGCCAATGTAGGGGAGCCAGTGAACAGCAATCTGGATGATTTTACGTACATATTTAACGAAGAAACAAGAGAAGGTTATTTTGCATCCAACCGTGCAGGTGGGATGGGAGAAGATGATATATATGCCTTTAAGGAAATTGAACCCTTGGTGTTGGAATGTATACAACAGATCACTGGAACGGTAAGGGATAAAATATCCAATGAGGTATTGGTTGGCGCTACGGTAATGGTCATCAATGAGGATAATGTGGAAATTTCCAATACGATTACAAATTCTAATGGGGACTATAGTCTGACCGTGGATTGTAACCAAGGAAATTTTGTGAGGGCCTCAACGGAAGGATATACCCCTGCTGAAGAATATTTAGGAGTTTCAGATGGAAAACCTAAGATTATTGATTTCTATCTGGAGCGAGAAACTATCACCGCTGGTTTTGGGGATGATTTGGCAAAATTACTTCAATTGAGTACCATTTATTTCGACTTGAACAAATACAATATCCGCAAGGATGCAGAGATTGAGATTCAAAAAGTGGTTGCCGCCATGGAAAAGTATCCAAGTTTAAAGATCCAGGTGAATTCACATACGGATAGTCGGGGACCGGATGCCTATAACCTATGGCTATCCCAAAGAAGGGCAGAAGCCACGGTAAACTATATGGTTTCCCAAGGTATCTCCAAGGATAGGCTTAACGGGGAAGGCTATGGGGAAACCAGATTGGTAAACAGTTGTGGCAATGGTGTAAAATGTTCTTCTGAAGAACACCAGTTAAACCGTAGATCAGAATTTATTATATTGGAATAATTTATAAATTTTAAAATACTAAAAAAGCAGCTGCGGAAGTAGCTGCTTTTTTTATTGTCAATTTCTAGGTTGCGGTTAGAGGATATTTAATACCATTCAAATTTCAATTGCGAGGTAAGGAATGAAAGAAAAGCAGATTCATCAAATAGACGTGAAAATGCTGATATTAACATCATTTTAACGTGTTTCACAACATTATTTTTGACTTTCCTTTCTTGTGTATTAGATTGCCAACTTTATAAAGTTAATACCATCTATTGAGTTTTTATATGTAGTGGTAATGATTTTTCAAATTAAAGCACAACGAAGGCATTATGAATTGTCAATTATTTGCAGCCTATCTTCCGGTTAGATTGAAAACACTCATTTTGGGTGTTTTTCTCTTGTTTATGGGTAGCACCTTAATGGCGCAGGTAACTGGTGATTATAGATCTAAAGCCACTGGTAACTGGAGCAGCGCTGCCACTTGGCAGATCTATAATGGATCCGCATGGATAAATGCGACTTCGTACCCAGGTCAAAACAGTAATGTAGGAACTGTGACCATTGGGAGTAGCAATACGGTCACCCTGAATGTAAACATTACTGCTTATACTATAAATAAGCTTATTATCGGTGATAGAACTGGGGGAAACGACACGCTTTCTTTGCCAAATAATGGTAGTTTTCAGGTTAACATAATGCAAGTATCGGTAGAGAGCGATGGTATTTTATCATGGGTTAAAAACGCAGATTTGTATTTGCCCGAGGGTTCCCAGATTTACAATAATGGAGGTCAGATTGAAACGGATAAGGGGTGTAATGCCTCCCAGAATATTTTTATTGGATCAGAAAAATTTTCAAACTGTAATGGAAATGGAGGAGTCGATTATTCTTTTGATGATATTGAGTCGGCACTTCCTCCTCCAACAAGCAATGGGGATATTACCGAATGTGAAAATGACCCTATTCAAACCCTGACAGCATCTGCAACCCCTCCTTCCGGTGCTTATGTAGAATGGTTTACAGCCTCCAGTGGTGGTACTCCAGTTTCTCCCACACTTAATACGGTAGGGAATGTTACCTACTATGGAGAAAGTGTAGATAATTCAAACTCTAGTCGTAGAAGTCTATTTAGAACAGCCGTTACCCTTACTATTCGTCCAAGACCTACCATTACCGTCACTAGTGCCCCTAATTGTGTTTTTAGGCTTTTTCAGCCCACTACTTATCAATTGGAGGTAACTGTTAGTTCTGGTAGTGTAACGAGTACGGCAGGTACGGTAACCAATACCGCTGGCAATAGATGGGCCATTACCGATGTGCCAAATGGTACGAACATTGTTGTCACGGTAACCGCTTCCAATGGCTGTACCAGTCAACTTCCCGTTACGGCACCCAATTGTTCCTGTCCTGTGGTAAATGCCCCTACCAGTGGTGGTAATAGAGCCTATTGCGTTGGAGATCCCGTGCCGAGTATTTCGGCATCTGTAGGTTTGGGGGAAACGGTAGATTGGTATAATGCGCCAAGTGGAGGAACGTTGCTATTAATGGGAAACACAACCTATACTCCCGCCGGGCCAGGAACCTATTACGCTGAAGCACGGAATACAACAACCAATTGCCTTAGTGGGGCAAGGACGGCCATTACCGTTACCAGAGATACTCCTTCTACGGCATCTATTGGACCAGACCAGTCTATTTTCACTGGAGGCAATGCTATTTTTACGGTCACTACTACCAATGCCGATACCTACCAATGGCAGGTCAGTATAGATGGGGGAACAGTCTTTAGCAATATAGCAAATGGATCGGAATATGCTGGAACACAGTCAACAGCCATGACTGTAATGAATGCGGGTGTAAATAAAAATGGCTATAGATATCGGGTTTTGGCTTCGAGATCTGGATCGGGCTGTCCACCTACAAATTCGGCTTCTGCATTATTGACCGTAAAGGTGAAAACAGTTATCACCAATAGAAGAATTACCCATAGGGTAAAGAAGAATTAATTTAATGGTAATAGGAAAACGGAAAGCCTTTATTCACAAGGACTTATCGATAAAACCCCTCTTTTTTTAACATAAACAGCTAATTTCTTAGTCTTCATGGTCCTTATGGGTCAATACACAACAAATATTTCCCGGGTTTTCCTTTACCTCCTATTTTTGATCCTAAAACTTGTGGCCAATTGCTTTGATTAGAAATTTTAAATCAACAATTTATAAAGATTTCAAAATTCAATTTCCAATAATATGCCGAATTTTTTAGAATTTCTGATAAAAAACAATAGAAGCTATCTATTGATTATTTTGCTTTTTTGGTTCTCTGATGTAATTGGGCAACAGACCTATTTGGATAATTTCAACACTGTATCTTATTCAAACAATAATGGTACTGGAAATTATTCTGGAAATTGGAACGACAGCGAAGATGGCAGTCCATCCAATGGAAGAATCGATATTGCTGGCGGAAAATTAAGATTCAACAACCTAGATGGACGAACCATTAGCAGAACGCTAAATCTTACTGGTGCCACTGCAGTAACGCTTACATTAGATTATGATGCTACATCATTAGTTGGAGAAGGACTCGATATTGAGCTCTGGAACTCAGGTTCATCTTCATGGCAAATTGTTGGGACCATTAATACAAGTACAACGGGTACTTTATCGCACACGCTTACTGTCAATCAAATTTCTGCAAATTCTGCAATTCGTTTTTCAGGCACAGATGACAAATGGGGTAATGGGGATACTATATTAATAGATAACGTTCTGTTTAACGCCACATTTGGCCCAAGTATTTCAATCAATGATGTTACTGTGACGGAAGAGGCCGGAAATGCAATATTCACTATTACCTTAGATAAAAACAAACCCGGAGGTTTTAATATAAACTTTGCTACCGCAAATGGATCAGCCCTCGCTGGAAGTGATTATTCCACTACCTCAGGAACCTTAAGTTTTGTGGGAACGATAGGGGAAACCAAAACTATAACTATTCCAATCATTGATAATTCTTATGGTGAAAGTACTGAGAATTTCTTCGTGACTTTGTCTGGTGGCACCAATGGAATTTTTATTTCAAAAAATACAGGTACCGGTACCATTACCGATACCGATCCACCAATTCCAAACAATACGCCCCTATCGCTTTTTGAAGAATTTAGTGGCTATTTTGATTATACTACCACTGGTGGATCTTTAAGGACTCAAGATAACAATACCAATGCATGTTCTGTAACTGGAGCATCTTCAAATACCTTGAATTCACCAATTCCACCAGGGGCTACCATAAGAAAAGCTTACTTGCAATGGGCTCATTCAAGCCAAAATCCTGACGATAATGTAAGTTTTGAAGGACAAAATGTAATAGCAAACATGATATATGGGTCTAATATAGGCTCTGGTCGCCAGTTCTACGGTTACTTGAGTGATGTGACCAGTATTTTACAGGCTATACCCAACCCTTCAACCAATGTATATGATTTTACGGGGCTTACCATCGATAACTCGAATACTTATTGCTCTTCAGCTACGGTTTTAGGAGGATGGACGCTAATGATATTCTATGAATTGGAAACCTTACCTGCCGTAACAATTAACCTGTACCAAGGATTTAGCGGGGAAAGTAATTCCTCCTCGACATATACCTTGGGGGGCTTTTTTGCAATTGGGGCTAGTGGAGCAAAAACTACGGTGATTTCTTGGGAGGGCGATCAAACCTTAAGCAACAATGAATTGTTAACGGTTACTTCGGGTACCGGTACTTATGCTCTAACTGGTGATGGGGACAATAATGGCATTACAGTAAATAACCCATTCAACTCAACTATATTTGATAATACCGTAAGTCCAGTAATTAATCAGACTAACTCGTATGGTTTGGATTTGGATACCTATAATATTTCACCCTATATAACGCCTGGAGAAACCACGGTTACAACGACGGTCCAATCCGGACAGGATTTTGTGATGGTCAATTCGGTGGTGTTAAAAGTACCTTCCAA
Organism: Sediminicola sp. YIK13; assembly: GCF_001430825.1. GTDB lineage: Bacteria > Bacteroidota > Bacteroidia > Flavobacteriales > Flavobacteriaceae > Sediminicola. The sequence goes on from NZ_CP010535.1 coordinate 218,972, forward strand.
CTTAATTACAGGAACGGTTTTCGAGGATACAAATTATGGAGGCGGAGCTGGCAGGAACTTGGTAACATCGAGTGGTGTGGGTACAGCTGGCGCATCTGTGGAACTTTATAACTCTTTGAATACCTTAGTAAAAACATCAATTACAAAACCAAATGGCGCTTATACTATAGGAGGTATGGCTAATGGTAACTACAGGGTTCGCGTTGTAAATAGTACAGTAAAATCAAATAGAACAGGAGGGGCGGCTTGTTCCACATGTTTACCAGTTCAAACTTTTAGGAGAAATTATGCCACCGTAGGTGGATTTACAAATGTAACAAACCGTGTAGGAGGTGCCAATCCAGCTGGTACAGATCCGGCTGCAGGTACTATTACCAATGCCCAAACACTATCGACGGTTACTATAACCAGTGAAGGGGTAGTAGGTCTGGATTTTGGTTTCAATTTTAATACTATCGTAAATACCAATAGTTCAGGGCAGGGATCCTTAGAAAAATTTATAGTAAATACCAATAATTTAGGAAATGCTGGTTTGGACATTGTTGCCAATGGAATTTTCGACCCAGCGGCAGGTGTAGATACCTCCATATTTATGATACCCCCTACTGGTGACCCTTTAGGTAGGACGGCCGATGTAAACTATTCTGGTGGCTATTTCAATATCCTTATCTCAGCTGGCTTACCACTCACAGCTATTACCGATACAAGCACCAGCATTGATGGACGGACACAAACAGCATATTCAGGCAATACCAATACAGGAACGGTGGGTTCAGGGAGTACCGTTGTAGGGACTTCTGCTTTTGCCCTACCTAATTACGACCGTCCAGAAATCCAGGTTAATAAGGGAACCGGAGATGTATTTCGTATACAAGGAAACAATACCACGATACGTAATATTGCGGTCTATGCAGGTAATAATGCCGGTATTCAAGTCCTTGGAGGATCCGCTATAATATCAAATAACTTAGTAGGGGTAAACGCCCTAGGGTCGAATGCCGGAAACATTAAATATGGGGTGGATATCACAAATGGCACCACAACTATTGATGGCAATTATATAGCAACTAATACTGACGCTGGGATACGGGTTAATGGTGGAACTTCTACCTTAATTCAGAATAATTACATTACCGATAATGGAAATTCTGCTTGCTCTGATAATATAAAAGTTCAGAGCGGATCTGGCATTATCATTACTAGAAATTTAATAAATAGAGCAGCTTCCTTAGGAATAGATGCTCGTGGTATTGTGGGTAATATTACTATCTCGGAGAATACAATTAGAAATTCAGGTTTAAATGGTGGAATCTGTACAGGGGGTATCGAAAATGTTGGAATAAAGCTAGATGGCAATAATTCTACAGTTTCTAATAATATTATTAATAACAATGGAGGTTCGGGTATCGTATTAACAGGAGGTAGCACCCTTGGAAATTTAATTTCCCGTAATTCGTTCTATGCCAATGGCACGACAAGTTCTGCTTTAGGAATTGATATTGATCCCTCTAACACCTTGGGAGATGGTGTAACATTTAATGATAATGGGGATGGGGATGATGGCCCAAATGGGCTGCTGAACTTTCCAATAATTGAGTCTTTAACTACCAATGGCGCCAACCTTGTAATCCAAGGATGGGCTAGACCAGGAGCTAGTATAGAACTTTTTGTTTCTGATGTTTCAGAAGGCTCAGCTGCCCTAGGGGACAATAGGCTGGGTAATAGTTCTGATTACGGTGAAGGGCAAACTTATTTAGCGACTTTGATAGAGGGTACTGTAGGGGATCTGGACGCAGGTATGTCTAACTATTCAGATGTTGATGGTAATTCGGATACTACCAATAAATTTAAATTCTCTATACCACTGCCCTTTGGACTCATGGTGGGACAAAAGATTACAGCTACAGCGACAATTGCCAATAGTACTTCAGAATTTTCACCTTTGTCAACAATTAAGGTCAGTACCATCATCACCAATAGAAGAATAACTTATAGGGTGAATAAGAGTTGATATTTGTATTCTTAGTACCAAATAAACGAATGCAACCTTCAATTTCAACTAATTTGCAGCTAGATTTTACGTGTTAAACACACACTTTTCTACAAAAAGAGATCTTCATTTTATCTAAAACTAAACCATTTAATTGGATTTTACCGTATTGGTATAGTTTGTATATGATCAAATAATCGAATTTTTTACTCCTCAATTTTATTTTAGAATCCAGTAAAATTTAAGGCAAAAAAGAGCACTAAAATACTCCAAATGAGGATTGGATTTTGACTAAATCTGATGTTGATTTAGCAACATTATCGTTGGATAAAAGGTGGGTTATCACGATAATAGGTCGTTCGTAAAGTCTTGATATTACTGTCGTAATCGACTAAAGACATCATAAGATTAGTAAAAATGAAGTCTTGAAACTACACTTAATCGATAGTAGACAATACTAATTGGTACTTACACAACATTTATTTTCTTGGCCTTAGCTTCCTGCTAATTTTGTAACGTGTAATAATATCTGTTTGACATTGAAGATTTTTTTAATAATTCTTTCCCTGTCCAATGATATTTGAAAAACCAGCTTTATGATGAGGTCATCAAAAGACCGAAAGCATAAAAATATTTACAGTAAACCGACAACCATGAGTAAAAAGATTTTATTATTCATTTTCTTGATATCCGGAGTTGCCTTTTCGCAAACTACGGTGACACTTCAGGATCAATGTAATTGCGAGGTACTAAGTGGTACCGCAGTTACTGCACCAGGGGCTGCTGCTCCAACAGGTGCGGATATTGGAGATATTTATGTGAACACCAATACAGGAACCATTTATTTTTGGGATGGTAATTCATGGGAACTGACTTCTTCGGATAATCAGCAACTACAGAATTTTAGCTTCAACGCGGGATCAAACCAGTTAACATTGGTTTTGGAGAACGGTGGTAGTTTAAGTGTAGATTTAAGCAGTTTAAATAATATTGGAACGGATGATCAGACAGCGTCTGAAGTAATCTATGATAATTCAACATCGGGCTTGTCGGCTGGAACGGTGCAATTGGCCATAGACGAAATCAGCAATGCGGCCAATTCTGTAAATTTAATTGACAATACGGACGGTACCTATACCTTTACAAATGCAGACGGTACTACAGTAACGATATCAGATACATCTGTTTCTACCCTAACTAATAATGGAGACAGTACGTTTACCTATACTTCAGAAGATGGAAGTACTACCTTAATAGATATAAGAGATTTTGAAACGTTAACGGCTATCGCACTGAACGCCGATAACACCAACATCGATTATACGGACGAGGACGGGGTTGTTACCCAGTTGAACCTTTCCGCGATTGTGGACAACCTTGAGACGGTGACCACCATTGTGGCCAACGCCAACGGGACATTTACCTATACCGACGAGGACGGGGTGGATACCATTATCGACATCACCAACCTGGAGACCTTGACCACGATCGCACTGAACGCCGATAACACGAACATCGACTATACGGACGAGGACGGGGTTGTTACCCAGTTGAACCTATCGGCCATTGTGGACAACCTTGAGACGGTGACCACCATTGTGGCCAATGCCAACGGGACATTTACCTACACGGACGAGGACGGGGTTGATACCATCATTGATATCACCAATTTGGAGACCTTGACCACTATCGCACTGAACGCGGACAATACGAACATCGATTATACGGACGAGGACGGAGTGGTGACACAGTTGAACCTTTCCGCCATTGTGGACAACCTTGAAACGGTGACCACTATTGTGGCCAACGCCAACGGGACTTTTACCTATACCGATGAGGACGGGGTGGATACCATTATTGACATCACCAATTTGGAGACCTTGACCACGATCGCGCTTAACGCCGATAACACGAACATCGATTATACGGACGAGGACGGGGTGGTGACACAGCTGAACCTATCGGCTATCGTTGACAACCTTGAAACGGTGACCACGATTGTGGCCAACGCCAACGGGACCTTTACCTATACCGACGAGGATGGGGTGGATACGATCATCGATATCACCAATCTGGAGACCTTGACCATTATCGCGCTGAACGCCGATAACACCAACATCGATTATACGGACGAGGACGGGGTTGTTACCCAGTTGAACCTGTCCGCCATCGTTGACAACCTTGAAACGGTGACCACCATTGTGGCCAACGCCAACGGGACCTTTACATACACGGACGAGGACGGGGTTGATACCATCATCGACATCACCAACTTGGAGACCTTGACCAGTATCACGCTGAACGCCGATAACACGAACATCGATTATACGGACGAGGACGGGGTTGTTACCCAGTTGAACCTGTCCGCCATCGTTGACAACCTTGAAACGGTGACCACCATTGTGGCCAACGCCAACGGGACCTTTACATACACGGACGAGGACGGGGTTGATACCATCATCGACATCACCAACTTGGAGACCTTGACCAGTATCGCGCTGAACGCCGATAACACGAACATCGATTATACGGACGAGGACGGGGTTGTTACCCAGTTGAACCTGTCCGCCATCGTTGACAACCTTGAAACGGTGACCACCATTGTGGCCAACGCCAACGGGACCTTTACATACACGGACGAGGACGGGGTTGATACCATCATCGACATCACCAACTTGGAGACCTTGACCAGTATCGCGCTGAACGCCGATAACACGAACATCGATTATACGGACGAGGACGGGGTTGTTACCCAGTTGAACCTGTCCGCCATCGTTGACAACCTTGAAACGGTGACCACCATTGTGGCCAACGCCAACGGGACCTTTACATACACGGACGAGGACGGGGTTGATACCATCATCGACATCACCAACTTGGAGACCTTGACCAGTATCGCGCTGAACGCCGATAACACGAACATCGATTATACGGACGAGGACGGGGTTGTTACCCAGTTGAACCTATCCGCCATTGTGGACAACCTTGAAACGGTGACCACCATTGTGGCCAACGCCAACGGTACTTTTACCTACACGGACGAGGACGGGGTGGATACGATCATCGACATCACCAATTTGGAGACCTTGACCACGATCGCGCTGAACGCGGACAATACGAACATCGACTATACGGACGAGGACGGGGTTGTTACCCAGTTGAACCTATCCGCCATCGTGGACAACCTGGAAACGGTGACCACCATTGTGGCCAACGCCAACGGGACCTTTACCTACACGGACGAGGACGGGGTGGATACGATCATCGACATCACCAATTTGGAGACCTTGACCACGATCGCGCTGAACGCGGACAATACGAACATCGACTATACGGACGAGGACGGGGTTGTTACCCAGTTGAACCTATCCGCCATTGTGGACAACCTGGAAACGGTGACCACTATTGTGGCCAACGCCAACGGGACCTTTACCTACACGGACGAGGATGGGGTGGATACCATTATCGACATTACCAACCTGGAGACCTTGACCACGATCGCGCTTAACGCGGACAATACGAACATCGACTATACGGACGAGGACGGGGTTGTTACCCAGTTGAACCTATCGGCCATTGTGGACAACCTTGAGACGGTGACCACCATTGTGGCCAATGCCAACGGGACATTTACCTACACGGACGAGGACGGGGTTGATACCATCATTGATATCACCAATTTGGAGACCTTGACCACTATCGCACTGAACGCGGACAATACGAACATCGACTATACGGACGAGGACGGGGTTGTTACCCAGTTGAACCTATCCGCCATCGTGGACAACCTTGAGACGGTGACCACTATTGTGGCCAACGCCAACGGTACTTTTACCTACACGGATGAGGACGGGGTGGATACCATTATTGATATCACCAACTTGGAGACCTTGACCACGATCGCGCTGAACGCCGACAATACGAACTTGGATTACACGGATGAAGATGGTGTATTAACTCAAATTGATTTGTCTGCATTAGTAGATAATCTGGAAACGGTGACTACAATGGTAGCCAATCCAGGCAGTACTTTTACCTATACAGATGAAGCGGGTATTGCTACTGTCATTGACGTAAAAAATCTAGAAACATTAACTACTATTCTTAATAATGGTAATGGAACCATCACTTATACCGATGAACTTGGTGCAAATCAGACCATAGTATTGCTAAGTACTGATCTTAATAATGATATTATTGTTGGTTCTGATGGTGGCTTATTTTTAAATGTGGCTTCCGTAACTGTAGCCGAAACTGTTACCAATCTTGTGGATAACCTCGACGGTACAATTACCTATACCAACGAAGACGGTACTCCTCAAACGGTAAGTAAGGCTGATATCACAGATAATGCTGATGGCACCTATACATTTACCAATAATGACGGTAGTGACGTAACAATAAACACGAATGGTGTTGCCATTTCCAATCTTATTGCTGGAAATAGAATTGCAACTATTACCAATGCAGCTGGTGCCAGTTCAGATATTAATGAATCTGTTACTACACTATCTGATAACCTAAATGGAACTTTTACTTATACATCTGAAAATGGTACTGTAACTACCTTCGATGCTAAGATCGCCAGTGTGGTTGACAATGCAGATGGAACATATACAATTACGGACGACTTTGGGGTAGCAGTGACTGTTGATACAAACAACACGGTGACCACTTTGGTGGACAACGGTGATGGGAGTTTTACCTACACTTCCGAGGATGGAACGATTACCACCTTCACAGAGACATTAACCACTTTGGTGGACAATGCCAACGGCACGTTCACCTATACCAATGAGGATGGGATTACTACTACGTTCGATGCCAAGATTGCCAGTGTAGTTGACAACGCAGATGGTACCTATACGATTACGGACGATTTTGGAGTTGCGGTGACTGTTGATACAAACAATACGGTGACCACTTTGGTGGACAATGCCAACGGCACATTCACCTATACCAATGAGGATGGGATTACTACTACGTTCGATGCCAAGATTGCCAGCGTGGTTGACAACGCAGATGGAACATATACGATTACGGACGACTTTGGAGTTTCGGTGACTGTGGATACTAACAATACGGTGACTACTTTGGTGGACAATGGTGATGGCAGCTTTACCTACACTTCCGAGGATGGAACGATTACCACCTTCACAGAGACATTAACCACTTTGGTGGACAATGCCAACGGCACGTTCACCTATACCAATGAGGATGGGGTCGCTACTACGTTCGATGCCAAGATTGCCAGTGTGGTTGACAACGCAGATGGTACCTATACGATCACGGACGATTTTGGAGTTGCGGTGACTGTTGACACAAACAATACGGTGACCACTTTGGTGGACAACGGTGATGGCAGCTTTACCTACACTTCCGAGGATGGAACGATTACCACCTTCACAGAGACATTAACCACTTTGGTGGACAATGCCAACGGCACATTCACCTATACCAATGAGGATGGGATTACTACTACGTTCGATGCCAAGATTGCCAGCGTGGTTGACAACGCAGATGGAACATATACGATTACGGACGATTTTGGAGTTGCGGTGACTGTTGACACAAACAATACGGTGACCACTTTGGTGGACAACGGAGATGGCAGCTTTACCTACACTTCCGAGGATGGTACGATCACGACTTTTACAGAGACATTATCCACTTTGGTGGACAATGCCAACGGTACGTTCACCTATACCAATGAGGATGGGGTTGCAACTACCTTTGATGCTAAACGTGCTACGGCTTTGGATAATGGAGATGGTACATACACAATAACTGATGATTCAGGAAATGCTGTAACCATTGATTCTAATCAATTGGCGGGATCCTTAGTTAATAATGGAGATGGAACTATTACCTATACTGATGGTACAGGACCAGCCCAAACTATTGATTTGATCAGTAATGATGCTAATAATGATATTGTGGTTGGTACAGATGGAGGTTTATACTTGAATGTAGCTTCAGTAACCATTTCGGAAACTATTACCAATATTTCTGATACTGGTGACGGAACCATTACGTACGTAAATGAAAGCGGGACAACCCAAAAAGTGAGCAAGGCGAATATCACTGATAATTTGGATGGTACTTACACTTTTAGCAATAATGATGGAAGTGATGTGATCATCAATACCAATGGTGTCGCCATATCCAACGTTATTGCTGGAAATAGAATAGCAACAGTAACTGATGCTGCCGGTACGGTAACAGACATAGATGAGACAATCACAACCCTTGCTGACAATGGGGATGGTACCTTCACCCATACTAGTGAAAATGGTACTGTTACATTATTTGATGCCAAGAGGGCCACAGTTGTTGATAATACCAATGGAACATACACCATTACGGATGATTCTGGTACTGCGGTACTAATAAATACAAACCAAACGACAAGTAGCTTGGTTGATAATGGAAATGGTACGTACACCTATACGGATGAAACAGGTGCACCTCAAGTTATAGATACCAGGGCAAATTCTAACCCTTATACTCCAACTTCAGGATTGACATCAACAGATGTTCAAGGTGCTTTGGATGAATTGGCGGCAAGTAATGCAGCTGATAATGATACGGATGCTACAAACGAAATTCAGACCTTGACTTCCACAGATGGTTCGGTTACATTGACACCTAGTGGAAATGACTACGATCTTTCTGTTGCTGCTGCTGACGGTTCAGAAACAAAAGTGACCGGGGCTGGCATTAATACCGTTTCCGGAACTGGAACAACTGCTGATCCTTATCTAGTGACAGGCACTGAAGTGGATGGTAGTATTACCAATGAGGTAAACACTGCCTTTGCAGTAAATGGCACCAATTTAGAAATTACAGATAGCAACAGTACACTTTCTGTTCCTTTGGCAAGTCTGGGTACAGATGACCAAAGCTTGAGCTTGGTAGGAAACACGTTGACCCTTGAAGATGGCGGGACGGTAGACCTTGCCCTATATTTAGACAATACAGACGATCAAACGATTACGGCCTTCAGTATGGATGCCGCTAAAATATTGACCATTACTTTGGAGGACGGCAATACCCAGACCGTGGATCTTTCTTCTTTGGACAACAGTGGTACGGACGACCAGACGGTAACCGACTTCAGTATGGATGCCGCTAAAATTTTGACCATAACCTTGGAAGATGGCAATACACAAACTGTGGACCTTTCCTCTTTGAACGATAACGGTACAGACGATCAGGCCTTGAGCTTGGTCGGGAACATTTTGACATTGGAAGATGGCGGAACAGTGGACCTTGCCCCATATTTGGATAATGTTGACAATCAGCAAATCAGTTTTGCAGGAAATATATTGACATTGGGCAATGGAACGGGAGCGGACACGACTGTGGATCTTTCCGGATACGTTTCTACGGATGACCAGGCCTTGAGCTTGGCAGGAAATACGTTGACCTTGGAAGATGGTGGTACGGTAGACCTTGCCCCATATTTGGACAATTCCGATGATCAGGCCATCACCACATTCAGTTTGGATAACACCACCAAGATATTGACACTTACCTTGGAAGATGGAGGAACACAAACGGTAGATTTTACTGCTGTATTGGCTGCCGCTGATACCAATACGACAAACACAAGATTGGAAATTAATGGATCTGACCTGGAATTGGAAGATTCAGATGGGGCTGTTTTGTCTGTTTCCCTTGCAGCTTTAGCAGCGGCAACGGATACTGATGACCAGACTTTGAGCATAATAGGAAACGATTTAACCATTCAAGACGGTAATACCGTAACCCTGCCAACGGCAGACGGTACGGAAACAATAGTTAATGCAGGAACCAATGTTACCGTTGCAGGTAACGGATCCATCGCCACTCCTTATGTGGTCAGTGTTACAACTTTGGACGATGCGGATGCGGATCCTACGAACGAATTGATCACCAGTGCCAATTTAACTGGCACGGACCTTAATATTATTGATGCCGGTGGGACGACAACTATTGATCTTTCTTCTTTGGACAACAGTGGTACGGACGACCAGACGGTAACGGACTTCAGCATGGATGCCGCTAAAATTTTGACCATAACCCTGGAAGATGGCAATACACAAACTGTGGACCTTTCCTCTTTGAACGATAACGGTACAGACGATCAGGCCTTGAGCTTGGTCGGGAACATTTTAACATTGGAAGATGGTGGAACAGTGGACCTTGCCCCATATTTGGATAATGTTGACAATCAGCAAATCAGTTTTGCAGGAAATATATTGACATTGGGCAATGGAACGGGAGCGGACACGACTGTGGATCTTTCCGGATACGTTTCTACGGATGACCAGGCCTTGAGCTTGGTAGGAAATACGTTGACCTTGGAAGATGGTGGTACGGTAGATCTTGCTCTATATTTAGACAATACAGACGATCAAACGATTACGGCCTTCAGTATGGATGCCGCTAAAATATTGACCATTACTTTGGAGGACGGTAATACCCAGACCGTGGATCTTTCTTCTTTGGACAACAGTGGTACGGACGACCAAATCGCCTCTGAGGTTAATATTACCGATGCGGCAGGGAATTTCACTGCTACGGAAGTTGAGGGTGCCTTGGCCGAATTGGCGGCTGGGAGTTCGGATGACCAGACGGTAACCGACTTCAGTATGGATGCCGCTAAAATTTTGACCATAACCTTGGAAGATGGCAATACACAAACTGTAGACCTTTCCTCTTTGAACGATAACGGTACAGACGATCAGGCCTTGAGCTTGGTCGGGAACATTTTGACCTTGGAAGATGGCGGAACAGTGGACCTTGCCCCATATTTGGATAATGTTGACAATCAGCAAATCAGTTTTGCAGGAAATATATTGACATTGGGCAATGGAACGGGAGCGGACACGACTGTGGATCTTTCCGGATACGTTTCTACGGATGACCAGGCCTTGAGCTTGGCAGGAAATACGTTGACCTTGGAAGATGGTGGTACGGTAGACCTTGCCCCATATTTGGACAATTCCGATGATCAGGCCATCACCACATTCAGTTTGGATAACACCACCAAGATATTGACACTTACCTTGGAAGATGGAGGAACACAAACGGTAGATTTTACTGCTGTATTGGCTGCCGCTGATACCAATACGACAAACACAAGATTGGAAATTAATGGATCTGACCTGGAATTGGAAGATTCAGATGGGGCTGTTTTGTCTGTTTCCCTTGCAGCTTTAGCAGCGGCAACGGATACTGATGACCAGACTTTGAGCATAATAGGAAACGATTTAACCATTCAAGACGGTAATACCGTAACCCTGCCAACGGCAGACGGTACGGAAACAATAGTTAATGCAGGAACCAATGTTACCGTTGCAGGTAACGGATCCATCGCCACTCCTTATGTGGTCAGTGTTACAACTTTGGACGATGCGGATGCGGATCCTACGAACGAATTGATCACCAGTGCCAATTTAACTGGCACGGACCTTAATATTATTGATGCCGGTGGGACGACAACTATTGATCTTTCTTCTTTGGACAATAGCGGTACGGACGACCAGACATTGACTCTGGTTGGTAACAACTTGAGTATAGAAGATGGGAACACAGTGGTGTTGCCAACTGCAGACGGTACGGAAACAATAGTTAATGCAGGAACCAATGTTACCGTTGCCGGTAACGGATCCATTGCCACTCCTTATGTGGTCAGTGTGGCAACTTTGGACGATGCTGATGCGGACCCTACGAACGAATTGATCACGAGTGCCAATTTGACCGGTACGGACCTTAATATTATTGATGCCGGTGGGACGACAACTATTGATCTTTCTTCTTTGGACAATAGCGGTACGGACGACCAGATCGCCTCTGAGGTCAATATAACCGATGCGGCAGGGAATTTTACTGCTACAGAAGTTGAAGGTGCCTTGGCTGAATTGGCAGCTGCAAGCTCTGATGACCAGGCCTTGAGCTTGGCTGGAAACACCCTGACTCTGGAAGATGGTGGCACAGTGGACCTTGCACCATATTTGGACAATACGGACAATCAGACTTTGTCCACATCTGGAGCCGCAGGGGATATCACTATCTCAGGTGGGAATAATATCTCAATAAATGTAAATGATGCGGATGCCGATGCAACGAACGAAATTCAGGCATTGAGCTCTACGGACGGGTCAGTTACCTTGGTGCAGACTGGTGATGATTATGATCTTTCAGTAGCCGTTGCAGATGGTACCGAGACCCAAGTAAACGCTGGGACAAATGTTACCGTTGCAGGTAACGGATCCATTGCCACTCCTTATGTGGTCAGTGTGGCAACTTTGGACGATGCTGATGCGGACCCTACAAACGAATTGATCACCAGTGCCAACTTGACCGGTACGGACCTTAATATCATTGATGCCGGTGGGACGACAACTATTGATCTTTCTTCTTTGGACAATAGTGGTACGGACGACCAGATCGCCTCTGAGGTCAATATAACCGATGCGGCAGGGAATTTCACTGCTACAGAAGTTGAAGGTGCCTTGGCTGAATTGGCAGCTGCTAGCTCTGATGACCAGGCCTTGAGCTTGGCAGGAAATACGTTGACCTTGGAAGATGGTGGTACGGTAGATCTTGCCCCATATTTGGACAATACGGACACACAGGACCTATCCATAGATGCGACTGGAAAGATCATCTCCTTAGTGGACGGTGGTTCTGTAACTATCGATGCGGACGATGCGGATGCGGACCCTACAAACGAATTGATCACCAGTGCCAACTTGACCGGTACGGACCTTAATATCATTGATGCCGGTGGGACGACAACTATTGATCTTTCCTCTTTGGACAACATTGGTACGGACGACCAGACATTGACTCTGGTTGGTAACAACTTGAGTATAGAAGATGGGAACACAGTGGTGTTGCCAACTGCAGACGGCACGGAAACAATAGTTAATGCAGGAACCAATGTTACCGTTGCAGGTAACGGATCCATTGCCACTCCTTATGTGGTCAGTGTGGCAACTTTGGACGATGCTGATGCTGATGTTACGAACGAATTGATCACCAGTGCCAACTTGACCGGTACGGACCTTAATATCATTGATGCCGGTGGGACGACAACTATTGATCTTTCTTCTTTGGACAACAGTGGTACGGACGACCAGATCGCCTCTGAGGTTAATATTACCGATGCGGCAGGGAATTTTACTGCTACGGAAGTTGAGGGTGCCTTGGCCGAATTGGCAGCTGGGAGTTCGGATGACCAGACGGTAACCGACTTTAGCATGGATGCCGCTAAAATTTTGACCATAACCTTGGAAGATGGCAATACACAAACTGTGGACCTTTCCTCTTTGAACGATAACGGTACAGACGATCAGGCCTTGAGCTTGGTCGGGAACATTTTGACCTTGGAAGATGGGGGTACGGTTGACCTTGCCCCATATTTGGATAATGTTGACAATCAGCAAATCAGTTTTGCAGGAAATATATTGACATTGGGCAATGGAACGGGAGCGGATACCACTGTGGATCTTTCCGGATACGTTTCTACGGATGACCAGGCCTTGAGCTTGGCTGGAAACACCCTGACTCTGGAAGATGGTGGCACAGTGGACCTTGCACCATATTTGGACAATACGGACAATCAGACTTTGTCCACATCTGGAGCCGCAGGGGATATCACTATCTCAGGTGGGAATAATATCTCAATAAATGTAAATGATGCGGATGCCGATGCTACGAACGAAATTCAGGCATTGAGCTCTACGGACGGGTCAGTTACCTTGGTGCAGACGGGTGATGATTATGATCTTTCAGTAGCCGTTGCAGATGGTACCGAGACCCAAGTAAACGCTGGGACAAATGTTACCGTTGCCGGTAATGGTTCCATTGCCACTCCTTATGTGGTCAGTGTGGCAACTTTGGACGATGCTGATGCGGATCCAACAAACGAATTGATCACCAGTGCCAACTTGACCGGTACGGACCTTAATATCATTGATGCAGGAGGGACGACAACTATTGATCTTTCTTCTTTGGACAATAGCGGTACGGACGACCAGACATTGACTCTGGTTGGTAACAACTTGAGTATAGAAGATGGGAACACAGTGGTGTTGCCAACTGCAGACGGTACGGAAACAATAGTTAATGCAGGAACTAATGTTACCGTTGCAGGTAACGGATCCATTGCCACTCCTTATGTGGTCAGTGTGGCAACTTTGGACGATGCTGATGCGGACCCTACGAACGAATTGATCACCAGTGCCAACTTGACCGGTACGGACCTTAATATCATTGATGCCGGTGGGACGACAACTATTGATCTTTCTTCTTTGGACAATAGCGGTACGGACGACCAGATCGCCTCTGAGGTCAATATAACCGATGCGGCAGGGAATTTCACTGCTACAGAAGTTGAAGGTGCCTTGGCTGAATTGGCAGCTGCAAGCTCTGATGACCAGGCCTTGAGCTTGGCTGGAAACACCCTGACTCTGGAAGATGGTGGCACAGTGGACCTTGCACCATATTTGGACAATACGGACAATCAGACTTTGTCCACATCTGGAGCCGCAGGGGATATCACTATCTCAGGTGGGAATAATATCTCAATAAATGTAAATGATGCGGATGCCGATGCAACGAACGAAATTCAGGCATTGAGCTCTACGGACGGGTCAGTTACCTTGGTGCAGACTGGTGATGATTATGATCTTTCAGTAGCCGTTGCAGATGGTACCGAGACCCAAGTAAACGCTGGGACAAATGTTACCGTTGCAGGTAACGGATCCATTGCCACTCCTTATGTGGTCAGTGTGGCAACTTTGGACGATGCTGATGCGGACCCTACAAACGAATTGATCACCAGTGCCAACTTGACCGGTACGGACCTTAATATCATTGATGCCGGTGGAACGACAACTATAGATCTTTCTTCTTTGGACAATAGTGGTACGGACGACCAGATCGCCTCTGAGGTCAATATAACCGATACGGCTGGGAATTTCACTGCTACAGAAGTTGAAGGTGCCTTGGCTGAATTGGCAGCTGCTAGCTCTGATGACCAGGCCTTGAGCTTGGCAGGAAATACGTTGACCTTGGAAGATGGTGGTACGGTAGATCTTGCCCCATATTTGGACAATACGGACACACAGGACCTATCCATAGATGCGACTGGAAAGATCATCTCCTTAGTGGACGGTGGTTCTGTAACTATCGATGCGGACGATGCGGATGCGGACCCTACAAACGAATTGATCACCAGTGCCAACTTGACCGGTACGGACCTTAATATCATTGATGCCGGTGGGACGACAACTATTGATCTTTCCTCTTTGGACAACATTGGTACGGACGACCAGACATTGACTCTGGTTGGTAACAACTTGAGTATAGAAGATGGGAACACAGTGGTGTTGCCAACTGCAGACGGCACGGAAACAATAGTTAATGCAGGAACCAATGTTACCGTTGCAGGTAACGGATCCATTGCCACTCCTTATGTGGTCAGTGTGGCAACTTTGGACGATGCTGATGCTGATGTTACGAACGAATTGATCACCAGTGCCAACTTGACCGGTACGGACCTTAATATCATTGATGCCGGTGGGACGACAACTATTGATCTTTCTTCTTTGGACAATAGCGGTACGGACGACCAGATCGCCTCTGAGGTCAATATTACCGATGCGGCAGGGAATTTTACTGCTACAGAAGTTGAAGGTGCCTTGGCTGAATTGGCAGCTGCAAGCTCTGATGACCAGGCCTTGAGCTTGGCTGGAAATACCCTGACTCTGGAAGATGGTGGCACAGTAGATCTTGCGCCATATATGGACAACACGGATACACAAGATCTATCCATAGATGCGACGGGAAAGATCATCTCCTTAGTGGATGGTGGTTCTGTTACGATCGATGCGGATGATGCTGATGCGGATCCAACAAACGAATTGATCACGAGTGCCAATTTAACAGGTACGGACCTTAATATCATTGATGCCGGTGGGACAACGACCGTGGATCTATCCTCATTGGACAATAGCGGTACGGACGACCAGACCGCTGCCGAAGTAAATGTTGTAACTCCTGTAGATGTTGACGGTGACGGAACAACTGAGGGAACAGTGGAAGAAATGATTCAAGATATAGCGCCAATTGTTTCAAAAGCGGCAAGAATTTTTTATCCTCCTTCCATTGCGGTAGATGCTTCAACGAATGGATCATTTTCAATTGACTTATATCAAGAATATATAGATCAGTATGGTTCTCCAACAGTAGGTAGCGCAGGAGCTCCCGCAATGCTTCCCACGTATACTAGAACAGAATTGTACTATTATGTAACATATGCGGATCCGACTGTTTTTGGTGATGGGACAAACGTTACAGGAATGTCGATTGATGCAAATGGGAACCTTTCTTATACCGTTCAGAACCAACCAACAGATTATAATGCATTGATTAATGTGGTTTTCGTAGTTAAATAATCAAAATTAAGCCCCAACGAACAGAAATAATTTGAAACCGACCAAACAATATCATTTACTATTTTTAACCATCGTGTTTACACTTTTCAGTGTTGCCAAAGTGGGTGCGCAGTTTTTACTGCAAGCACCCAATAGCACCGATGAGAATAATTATAAATGGTACGAGGCTTCAGATACTACTACTACTGTTCTGGGTACTGATTTCTTTTATGAGGTGACCGTCCCTGGAGTTTATTTTGCAACTTATGATGGTACCCTTTGTGGGCGAAATGCTACCAGTTATTTTATTGTTACTAATTGTAACAACCCTTATAATCAGGTAACATTGGATATATCTGCCAATGTGGGATCTAGTGCTACGATTACCTGGTCTCCTGCCGTAAGCGGGGATCAATTGAAACCCATAGTTACTGCGGATCAAAATGTGACAAAATATACCGCCACCTTACTAAAAGCAGGTAACAGTATTGATTTACCAAGTTTTACGGTGGTCTGTTTAGATCAATCTGCCGATCTTCAAGACGACCTTATAACCGTAAATGAAGATGAATCTGTAGTTGTTCCTATTTATGATAATGATATTGACTTGCCAACTACAGGAAGTTTAACAACCTCGAGCCCGGCCAATGGAACGGTTAGTATCAATAATAATGGTACGCCAAATAATCCAACAGATGATATTGTCACCTACATTCCTAATCCAGATTATAACGGACCGGATTCATTTACCTATACCGTTTGTAATACCATGGGAGATTGCAGTTCAGCAACGGTAAATATAGATGTCTTGCCTATTGTTGATGCTTTTGATGATATGTTTGCTATGGATCAGGACACCTTTTTCACCATAAATTCTTGGTCAAACAACGATAATGACATCCCTACCCTAGGAACGTTTACAGCAACTAACCCAACGAACGGGACCATAACTATTAACAACAATGGCAGCGCCACAGATCCATCGGATGATGTGGTGATATACACCCCCAATCCTGGATTTGTAGGCACAGATACCTTTACCTATACCATCTGTGACAATGCTGGGAATTGCAGTACGGCAGTAATTACAATAGTAGTCAATTCTACTGCTGTTGTAGATATTGATAGCGATGATGACGGAATATTGGATGCTTTTGAAGATCTGAATTTAGATGCCGATGGTGATCCAGCTACAAACCCAACAGATTCTGATGGGGACGGGGTTCCTGATTATTTGGATATTGATAGTGATGACGATGGTATTCCTGATAACGTTGAGGCACAATCTACAGCTGGTTATATTCCTCCTAGTGGGCAGGACAATAATGGAAATGGCTTGGATGATAATTATGAACAAAACGGATTGTTCGGACTCTTTCCAGTGGATACGGATGGCGATAGTTTGCCAGACTATTTGGATGAGGACAGTGACAATGATAATGTTCCCGATATCGTGGAAGCCCATGATTACGATTTTGATGGTATTGCCGATTTTGTTTGGTTAGGATCAGATAAGGATAATGATGGTCTGGATGATGGATTTGAGGGAGTAACCGTTATTGATACAGATGTTAACGACAAGTTTAATGATCCTTACTCAGATTTGCCAAATACCGATGGGGATGAAGAATCCAATTACAGGGATACAGACGATGATGATGATGGTATAGAAACTAGGGATGAAGACTTAAATGGTGATGGCGATTATACCAACGATGATGCCGACGGGGATGGTATTCCAGATTATTTGGATTCCGACTTAATTGAGCTTAATGCTGGAACGATTGAAGTATTTAATGTTGTAACCCCTAACGGAGACGGAATACACGATATCTTAAAAATTACCGGCTTGGAAAATTATCCAAATAATAGCCTGAAAATATTCAATAGATGGGGTGTATTGGTTTATACTACAAATGCCTATGGAACAGAAGGAAACTATTTTGATGGTACTTCAAATGGTAGGGTAACTGTCAATCAGGATAATCAACTCCCAGTAGGAACATACTTCTATATCTTGGATTATGAGGAAGCCGCTGGAAAAACAAAGTCCCTATCAGGATACATTTATATAAATAGATAACCTAATGAAGAACTTACACCGATATCAACCTACCTCTTTCGCGATAAGCTTCTTACTTTTTGTGTTGGCCTTTAGTAGTGTTTCAACTGTATGTGCGCAACAAGATGCACAGTACACCCAGTACATGTACAATACAGTGACCGTAAACCCGGGATATGCAGGTTCCAGAGGGCATATGAGTATTGCTGCCCTTTACAGGTCGCAATGGGTTGGTTTGGAAGGTGCTCCAACCACGCAGTCCTTGAACATTCATTCCCCAATAGGATATAGGGGTGTCGGATTAGGGTTTTCTATTGTCAACGACGAAATAGGACCAACTTCGGAAACTAATTTTGATCTGGATTTTTCCTATACCATTTACACGTCAACAGAAGGAAGATTGTCGTTTGGATTAAAGGCAAGTGCCAATTTATTGGACATTCGTTTTTCTCAATTGAATCAAGATTATTCCAATGGGCAGGATCCAACCTTGCAACAGGATATACAGAATAAATTATCCCCCAATGTAGGGGCGGGAGTCTATTACCATACAGAACGTTATTATTTGGGGCTTTCTGTTCCCAGGTTTTTGGAAACTTCACATTTTGAGGAGTCTTCCCTTTCCACAGCAAAGGAACAAATGAACTTTTATTTGATCACAGGCTACGTATTTGAATTGGATTCGTTTTGGAAATTTAAACCAGCATTACTGACTAAGGTGACTCAGGGTGCACCACTACAAGTGGATGTTTCCGCAAATGTCATGTACAACGATAAATTTATTTTGGGAGCCGCCTACAGATGGGATGCAGCCGTCAGTGGAATGATAGGGTTTAACCTTAAGAACAATATGCTAATTGGTTTGGCCTATGACAGGGAAACCACTGCACTTGGAAGCGCTATGTTCAATGATGGATCGTTTGAGGTGATTATCAGATACGACTTTATAAAGGCACTGGACAATCTAAAATCCCCAAGATTCTTTTAAAAAAACCTTTATTATATTTTATGAAAGCCACTTTTTCTTAAAAAGTGGCTTTTTTTATGTTGCAGTTAACTTTTAAAATTACGTAAAGGTCTTATTTTTACAGTATGAAAGAAGAAAATGTAATATTAGTTAACCAATCCGATGAACAGATCGGAACCATGCCCAAGATGGAAGCCCATGAAAAGGCGCTTCTTCATAGGGCATTCTCCGTATTTGTAATGAATGAAAAAGGCGAGACCATGCTCCAACAGCGGGCCGCCCATAAATATCACTCTCCATTGCTTTGGACCAATACATGTTGTAGTCACCAAAGAGTGGGTGAGACCAATATAGCTGCAGGTAAACGCAGGCTCCAAGAGGAAATGGGGTTTTCAACCGAATTGACTGAGCTATTCTCATTTATCTACAAGGCCCCATTTGACAATGGCCTTACAGAACATGAATTTGATCATGTGATGATCGGGAACTATGAGGCAGATCCATCAATCAATCCTGATGAGGTGGCCAATTGGAAATGGATGAAGCCTGAAGACGTAAAAGATGATATTTCAAAAAATCCGGATACATATACGGCATGGTTCAAAATTATTTTTGAACGATTTTACAATCATTTAATCCAAACCCCTCAATAGGCATGAAAGTAAAGGTAAGTAGAAAGGCGCACTTTAATGCAGCACATCGGTTGTACAGAAAGGATTGGAGCTTTGAAAAGAATGATTCGATTTTTGGGAAATGTAACAATCCCAATTTCCACGGTCATAATTATGAGTTGATCGTAAGTGTTACCGGAGAAATAGATCCGGAAACTGGTTTTGTCATAGATGTTAAGATATTAAAGGACCTTATAAAAGCTGAGGTGGAGGATTCTTTTGACCATAAAAACCTGAATGTGGAGGTCCCAGAGTTTAAGGAATTGAACCCAACTGCTGAGAATATTGCAGTGGTCATTTGGCAAAAACTTAGGCCGCATATAGACGCTGCCAATGCATTGGAGGTGGTCCTTTATGAGACCCCAAGGAATTTTGTAACCTTTTCCGGCTAGGCCATGGCTTTACAAATAGGGGATAGGGTGCCAGAATTTTCTTTGAAGGATCAGCATGGAAATATGTTTACCAGTAACAGTATTGTAGGAAGCAAGGCCATGGTCATTTTCTTTTATCCAAAGGATGATACACCAGGCTGCACCAAGGAAGCTTGTTCTTTCAGGGACAGTTATGAGGAATTTAAAGAATTGGGGGCAGAAGTGATAGGCATCAGCTCGGATTCCGAGAAATCGCATCAAAAATTCGCTTCGAAATATGAATTGCCCTTTATTTTGTTGTCCGACGAAAAGAAAAAGGTAAGGAAAAGCTTTAAAGTGGATAATAATCTCTTTAATTTGTTACCAGGTAGGGAAACCTATGTCATCGACAAAAAAGGAAATGTAATCATGGTCTTTAATAGTATCAGTGCTTCAAAACATATGAAGAAAGCATTGGAGGCCTTAAAATCAGCGGTAGCAAAATGAACATATATCCATTGAAATTTCACCCAATACTCAAGGAACGTTTGTGGGGAGGGACCAAGTTGAAAGATGTATTAGGAAAATCCATAGAAAGCGATATCACTGGCGAAAGCTGGGAACTTTCAACGGTTAAAGGTGATGTATCTGTGGTTTCCAACGGAAACCTTGCGGGTGCCTCGCTTCAAGAGCTTATAAATTCTGATCCAAAAGGGCTTTTGGGAAAAGCAGTTACTGAGCGTTTTGGGAAGGAATTCCCCATTCTTATAAAGTTTATAGATGCCAAACAAGACCTTTCCATACAACTGCACCCCAATGATGAACTGGCAAAAAAACGACATGATTCTTTTGGCAAAACTGAGATGTGGTATATTATGGACGCAGATCAAGACGCCAATTTAATAGTAGGGTTCAATAAAGAAGTCACCAAAGAGGAATACTCCAAAAACTTGGAGAATGATACTTTATTGGATTTGATGAATTATGAAACTGTTCAAGAAGGTGATACCTTTTTTATCAATACAGGGAAGATCCATGCCATAGGTGCGGGAGTTCTATTGGCAGAGATTCAGCAAACTTCAGATGTAACCTATAGGGTTTTCGATTTCAATAGAAAGGACAAAGATGGGAATTTGAGGGAACTGCATACAGAAATGGCATTGGATGCTATTGATTATGGAATGAAGGACGATTTTAAGGTGGCCTATCCTAAGGTAAAGGATACTGTAAATACTATGGTGGATTGTCCTTATTTTAAGACCAATTTTCTTGAATTGACGAATGATCTGGATCAAAATGTATCCGATAGGGACTCCTTCACTATCTATATGTGCGTTGGTGGAAAAGCTTCCATTTCCAATGAACATGGTACAGCGGAAATACAAAAAGGGGAAACAGTTTTGATGCCCGCAGCCTCAAAAAAGATTGGAATACAAACCTCAGGAGCCAAATTGTTGGAAGTGACTATTTGAAAATTAGATGAGGATGGGATAAAAGCTCCAGAATATTAGTAAATAAGCTTATATTTTACTCAAATTTAAAGGAAATAAAAAGAGAACCATAAAATATTTGATTCCTATCAAAAAGTGTACTTTTGTAAAAAATTAAAAGTAGTACAAATGGCAAGTATAAGAGATTTAAAAAAGGATATCAATTATGTTTTAGGAGATATTATCGAGGCAGTTTATTTATGGGAGGCATCTACCAACAATAGAAATTCAAAAGAAGGATCTGCTGTGATAGAAAATGCAATTTCAACATTCGATGAATTGATCGTAAAAGTAAATAAGAAAGATGTTGAGGACAGAGCAAAGCATTTAAAGTCTGTAAAGACCGACTTGGAAGCAAAGGCAACAACTTTGGTAGAACAATTGAATAATTTAGGCTAATCCAAGATTACCTAATGCATATAAAAAAAACATCCACCATTTGGTGGATGTTTTTTTTGTTACTCATTTTTCCTTATTTCTTCCAGATACTTTTTTAAATCCTTGCCATATTTGGAATTAGCAACTTCAGGGCTAAGGGAGTTATTGATAGAATCCAAGTATATAATATTGGCGTCTGCGACTTCGGTTAAAGCAATATAAGGAGAGATGTACGAATTTCTGTTGTTCAGTGCGAAGTTAAGCGCATATAGGTACCCCCTCAAAATATTTTTGTCACTCAGTTTTTTTACAGAATCCAATGCCATTGAATCCTTTTTGATTTGAGGATCAAATGTAAATTTGAGGTATTCCAAATTCCTGGTGTTGAATTTCGTCATCACACCTTTGTATTCCTCTAATTTTTTTTGGGTCTCAGAGCCTTCAATTTTTGCTTTGGTATCAAAAGTATCCCATGAAGTATTAATACTGATATTTCCTGGTTCACCGAAAAAGGTGATACGGTCATTGATGTCGTTATTATCTTCTTTCTTCAGGTATAGGTAAAAAACTTCTGGACTCTCCAATTCAGTTTTAAATTCAAAATTACCATTGCCTTCAACGTCAAGGGAGTCAATGGAAATTAAGGTGGAATCCTGTATCTTTTGTAAGTACAGAGTACCTTTTTTAAGTCCTTTTACATTACCGGAAACGGTCATGGTCTGCTCGGTATCACCACCGCAGGATATCATAAAAATGCCGATTAGGGCCAAAAATAAAATGTTCTTCATGTTGTTTGTTTAGTGCCGCAAATATGATGAAAGTTTATGAAAAATTAAATTTTTGAGGCAATTTCCATGAGGTAGGCGCATAATAAAGCACCACCGGTACCAACCACGTACCCAAAGACTGCCAAAAGAACTCCTACGGAGGTCAATGATGGGTGGAATTCTGCCGCAACCACTGGAGCTGAGGCCGCACCTCCCACATTTGCTTGACTGCCTACGGCCAAAAAGAAATATGGGGCCTTTATTATTTTGGCCACTAGAATTAGGAGTCCAGCATGTATTCCTATCCATATAAACCCAATAGCTATCAATCCTGGATTTTCTAGTACCATCCCTAAGTCCATCTTCATCCCAATGGTGGCTACCAATATGTATATAAACACACTTCCAATTTTACTGGCCCCTGCACCTTCGTACTCTTTGGCTTTTGTAAAGGATAAGAGAATGCCCAAAATTGTAGCAATGACCACCATCCAAAAGAAATTGGAGCCCAAAAAGGATAAAAAGCTTTTGGTATCCCTGACCGAGGCAAAGGAGTTGGTTAAAATTTCACTGAGGTAATCTCCAAAAAAATGGGCGATACCAACAGCCGTAAACGCAAAGCACAGGATAACCATATAATCGTTAAGAGTAGGCACCCGAGTAATTTTATCGGTATAATGTGCTACTTTAATTTTTAGGGATTCTATGGCAGAAGTATCGGCTTTCAGCCATTTGTCTATTTTTTTAGTTTTGCCCACTCCTAAAAGAATAATAGCCATCCAAACATTGGCCACTACAATATCAATAAGGACCATGCCCCCGTATTTTTCAGGATTATATTGAAAAATTTCCAGCATGGCCGCCTGATTGGCACCACCACCTATCCAGCTACCGGCAATAGTTGACAACCCTCTCCAAATAGCATCAAAATCATTTCCTCCCACGGTTTCGGGTGAAAAGATAGAAACAATCAATATGGCTATAGGGCCTCCAATAATAATTCCCGCTGAACCGGTTAAAAACATGATCAGTGCTTTGGAACCTAAGTTCAAAATAGCCTTTAAGTCAATACTCAAGGTCATCAATACCAAAGCAGCAGGTAATAAATACCGGCTGGCCATGAAGTAGAGATTGGATTTTTCATCGGAAACAATACCCAAGCTTGCTAAAATTGCGGGTAGGAGGTAACACATTAAAACTGCTGGAACCACGCTGTAAAAGGATTTCCAAAATCCTGTTCTTCGAGATGAGGTATAAAAAATAAAACCCAAACAAAGGGCTATAAGGCCAAAAACAACGGTATCGTTGGAAATTAGGGGATCGTTCATGTATAAAGCAATTGTATGCCTGCCAAATATAATTAAATTATAATATGCCGCTTAATGAAATGGGCAACCCCGTCCTCGGTATTTTTTAGGGTGACGCTATTGGCGATCAGTTTTAGCTCCTCCCTTGCGTTAGCTACAGCCACGCCATGGCCTACATGTTGCAACATTTCCATGTCATTGTAATTATCTCCAAAGGCAATAACATCATCAAGGGTTTCTCCCTCTTTTAGCAACAATTGTATGGCCGATAGCTTGGAAATGGACTTAGGTGACAACTCAATCAGGGTTTCGTTAGATCTGTACACATGAAGTTCTTGGCCCAATTGTTTTTGGAGCTTTGAAAATGCTGTGTCCGTGGCAATTTCAGTGCCCATTAACATGATTTTGTGGGCGCCAATTTGGCGATTTTTCCAGTCTTTGATGGATTCCACTGTATCTCTGAAGATTGGTGTGGACTGCGTATGGTGTATCTCTTTTCTAACACGTTCCGTATTTTCTTCCACATACCATTCGTCCTTGTGGTACAGACCTAATCTTATCCCGAGGGATTCGGACAAATCGTAGACTTCATCAAGATGGTCCATAGTCATGACCGTTGAGGACAGTTCTTTTTTGCCATCCAGAATCAAGGCGCCATTATAACAAATTATTGGTTGGTCCTCAATCCCCAAGTTTCGTTGGAGATAGGTCATGGATCTAGGCATTCTAGCGGAAACCAAAATAACCCTAATCGCGTTTTTAATGCGTTGAATTTCGGTTATGGTGAACTCCGAAACGTTATTTTTAGTTGATAGCAAAGTGCCATCCAAATCTGAACATAAAACTTTAAACTTCATTTTAAATATTTAGCCAATAGGTCAATTTAAGATTGATGGATCTATTCTTTGGCTCAAAATTATTCACAAAATAATTATCGTTATATACAATGAAAAGATCTGATAGTGGGGCAAAACGCCACTGTAATCTTGAATTTAATCCTAAGTTATCATTTTGGTTGCTGTATTGCACCAAGGTTGACCAAAAAACAGACTTGCTGAAAGTGATCTCTATTTTTGGACTGATCAGCCAAAGGTCAGCACTGGAGTAGGGGGCTGGTAAAGAAATATTGTTATAATCTATCAACAGGGACAAAAAGGCTTTGGGTTGAAATCTAAGGCTCAACTCACTCCTAAAGGACAGTCTTTCGCCATTAAAGAATCCACCGTAAGAAGGTTCGATGCGGTAAGAGAATACTTTTCTTCTGTCCGAATTGAACTGCATTTCAAAATTCGTATAGTAATACCCCTGATCGGATGGTAAGGGAATACCCCCATCGGTATTGGAGGGGTCAAAACCGTTAATTAGATAGGTGTAGTTGTTCACCATTCGGGCCTCGAATCTAGCCTGATTCTTAAATTCCGCGCCCCAAGAACTTCTTATTTCATAATCGGTATTCTTATAATCTAACCCGGGAACCCAGGTAAAGATTGGGAAGAAATTAAAGGAATGACTGTTTATGTTTCCTGTTTTAGGCCAAAATATGCGTTCAAATCCAGTTACGGCCTTGATGATATCTGTTCTTCTGACGAAGCCAAGGTCCGATCTAAAGTCCTCTCCAATATAAATACCATCCATGATCACATTGAAATATCGGCTATTATAATTAAGGTTTAGGCCAGTTGACAGATCCTTGTTTCCTTCTCCATCGGGTTCAAATGAATTGTGTGCATATACTTTTCCAGTCCAAGTATTATCTTCTGAAGCTAGGTTGTAATCGATTCCCAACACCCTATTGTACCGTTCATCTTCCTCCAAGAAATCGTAATCCTTGAAAGATTGACGGTTTACGAAAAACATGCCTATGTTGGATCTGGAAAAAACTTTCTTTTGTAGCACCAACATAGTATTGTTATTGGAGGGTATTTCATTTTCAAGATCCTCTTCTGTTTGAATATTTAAGAAGCCTAATCGCCAATCATTACTTAATTTTCCACTCAGCCTAACCCCTCCTATAATATTGTTCTGTATGGAGTTTCCAGCAGTATCCCTAGCTATTCCTATACGACGTGAAAAGAAAGGGTTTGCATCTCTTCGACCACCAAAATCTCCGAATAGGTCACTGTTATCTATAAAAAATTGCCTTTTTTCTGGAAGGTTAATTTCAAACCTCGTAAGGTTGGTGACAACATCATCCACTTCAACATTGGAAAAATCCGGGTTCAGGGTGATATCCAAGTTCATACCATTTCCAATGGCCAATTTTGCATCTCCTCCTACCTTGAAATTGGATAGGCTTTCATCGTTCTCATAATTCTTTTGGGCGATAGTGTTGATATAGGGAATTAGGGCTATAGGCGTTTTTGATTTTCCCAATGGCTTTTCAAAGATCATATCCTCCATAAAAGCCAAACTAAATATCAGTTGGTTTTGGGGGATTTTAGCGAATGTGCTGGTCTCATTGGTTTGCATATCGAAACGATAGGTATTGAAACGCCATTTTGTTTCCCCTTCCTTAAATTTAAAAGAAGTAAGGGGTATGGCCATTTCCGCAATGTAATATCCATCATAGATTTTAGATTCCCCTTTCCATTTGATGTCCCAAGAAGTATTAAAGCCACTGGTGTCCGATCCTCCACCTGATATAAGGGCTTCCCTTTGCACCCCTAATGGGTTGGTGCCAAATAAAAAGGCATTGGTCCCATCGTTAAACGTATCGAACATCAAACTTATGTTGTCATTGCCTCCTGCTCTAAAATCGCGCTTAAGAGAAGGGATGATGAAGTCGTTCCCTTCTGTATATGCTTTAATACTTACGTACAAGTGAGTATCGTCGTATAACATTTTTATCTCTGTCTGCTGTATGGCAGGGATAGAGTCGGAAGGAAAATATTGTTGCATTTCCCCAATGGATTCGGCATTGTCCCATGTTGGGTAGTCCAAAACTCCGTCTATCGTAATTTTATCTGTGGTATACTTTACGACAAAGGATTTTTTTTCATTTTGACTGTAGGTATTGGTCGTAAATAGAACGATGGCAAGAAATAAAGGTATTCTAAACATGTAGCATGAATTGTTTGCGGCCTAAAAATAGTAGTTTAAATCGTTAAAAAAATCCCAAAATTCCAAATGAGATCATTCCCGGTCTTTTTTTGGGGCTCTTTTTGCCTCTTTTAAGCTTTTCATCAACATCCATTCTATTTGTCCGTTCACACTACGAAATTCATCTGCCGACCATTTCTCAATGGCCTTTAGCATATCTTCATTTAACCGTAGGGCGAACGCTTTTTTCTTACTCATAATCAAGGGTTGATAAACGCTGTTATTAATTCGACAAGTTTACTCGATAATGGATAGCTTTCCTGAAAATAGGATTTTTGATTTTCCGATGTGGAATATACCTCCTTGAGGACGTGGTTCATATGTGGTACCAACTCGCTTTTCGCATTGGGTTGGGCCTCTTTTAATATCTCTAAGTCCTTTTCGGTTACCTGGAGATCTTCACCCCCATTTAACAATAAGATGGGAATGTTGATTTTTTTTATTTCCGCTACGGGATCCAATACGATCCAAGATTTAATAAAACTCTGGTTCTGCGGCTTAAAAAGCTGCATCAGAAAAGGATGAACATTAACAATGGTATCCGTTGTCATAAGTTCGGTGAAGTGCTCTTCAGCTAATTTTGCCACATCGGGGTTCTGTTTATGTAATTGTTCCAAGATTGTACTATCGATGGTTTGCCCTGGCCCTGCAATGGAAATAAAGCCTTTGATATCTGGGGTAATACTGAGCATTCCTACCAAGGATCCCTGACTGTGTCCTATTAAAAATAAGGAGTTAAACCTTGGATCATTTTTAAAGTGGTCAATGGCGATCTTGGCATCATCCATGAAATTCATAATAGTAATACTTCCCAATTTTTCCAGGTTAGACAAGGTAG
Organism: Sediminicola sp. YIK13; assembly: GCF_001430825.1. Taxonomy (GTDB): domain Bacteria; phylum Bacteroidota; class Bacteroidia; order Flavobacteriales; family Flavobacteriaceae; genus Sediminicola. The sequence continues at coordinate 247,323 of NZ_CP010535.1, forward strand.
CCGTTCTTTTATCATATCTGTAGAAGGCAATTCCCCTTTTATTTAAACTATCGGAAAGGGCCTTTATATAATTTGCATTTATGCCTACACCTGCCTGGTTTCCATTTCTATCGACATTCCCCGAGCCATGGATGAAAATGATCAGAGGGAGTTTGCTTTGGAACTCAGGCAGGGAAAGAGTGCCTGGAAGTTCTATTTCGCCATTTTTTAAAGTTAATTCCTCTTGCGTGATTTTCTGGGAATGGACAACAAAGGGCAGTAATGCAATCAGTATAATAAGTAATCTCATAACATACATGTTTATCTCTGTTTATCCATTTCTTAATATGCTTTCATCAGGGTGGAGCGGAACATGGGGCAGACACTGACCACGTCACAGCCCTCTTGCCAGTTGATTTAGTTCGTCCTCAAATTCTTGATCTGGGTTACCAAAGTCCTTTCATTTTTGTGTAAGGATTTTATATTCGTTCATTTTTCTTTTTTAGATAACGATCAATAATCATAGTTGCCTCAGATTCCTTTTGTGTCCCAATCAATATTTTTTTTCCGGATTTTAAAACAAGCTGTATGCCCCTATCGCCGGAAACATTAAATGCCTTTCCATTTTTAATAGTTATCCTGTAGCCCCAGCCCCCATATTCCATAAGCGGGCTATAGGTTCTAACATAACACTCTTTTATAGCTTCCCAGGGGATGGTTTTATTTTTGAAGTGAAAGGGAAGGAATCTATAGTGTATGCCCCTTTCATCGATCTCCGTTTTTAATTGAAGTTGGTAGAACAACAAAAGGGTAAGTGCAAGAACCACGATGACTATCAATTGCCCAGCAGTATCCTCGGGTAAGACATTGCCCACTGCAGTTTTTGCTACAAACCATTGGTACAAAGAATATAATAGGAATGCCAATAGGCCCAAAGATGCGAGTCGCATGGGCCATTGATTAAATTTTTGTGTCTCTTGAAAAACCCTCATGAATTAATGGTTTAAGGTTCCTGCATTTACAATGGGTGAGGCATCCTTGTCTGAACATAATACCACCATTAGGTTACTGACCATGGCCGCTTTACGTTCATCATCCAGATCTACCACTTGTTTTTTGCTCAATTCTGACAAGGCCATTTCCACCATACTAACGGCACCCTCCACAATTTTGTGCCTTGCCGCCACAATGGCCGTTGCCTGTTGTCTTTTAAGCATGGCATTGGCTATTTCCTGCGCATAGGCCAAATATCCTATTCTTGCTTCTAAAACTTCAATACCCGCCATGGAGAGTCTTTCCTGTACTTCCTTCTCCAAGTCTTCACTCACTTCATTTACACTGGAACGTAGCGTAATATCTTCCTTATGACCCTCATCGGCAAAATTATCGTAGGGGTACATGCTGGCTAATTTGCGAACGGCAGCATCGGTTTGTACACGAACAAAATTTTTGTAATCGTCCACATCAAAGGCAGCCTTATAGGTATCAGTGACCCGCCAAACCAAAATAGTGCTGATCATGATCGGGTTGCCCAATTTGTCGTTGACCTTGAGCCTTTCACTATCAAAATTACTTGCTCTCAATGAAATTGCCTTTTTTGAATAAAATGGGATGACCCAGAATAGCCCATTTTTCTTAATGGTTCCCACATACTTTCCAAACAATAGCAAAACCCTTGAGTTGTTGGGGTTCACTAACACAAAACCTGGCAGCATGAAAAGGGCAAGGAGAATACCGATACCATAAATGAGGGACTCATTAGTGATCAGTAAAATGGTGCTTCCAATAGCAATAATAAAAAACAGCAATAGCATGATATAGCCATTGAACGGAACTAGATTTTTTTCGTTAGTCATGCAAGTAAATTTAAATTGATATTATTATGATATCATAAAGATATAATAAAAAAGCAAATATCAAAATTAAAATACTGAATTTAAGCGTGTTATTATTAATTGCTGTTGTTCTTAAACTTTTTTGTTTTATTGGGGTTTTTGAACAGGCGTTTAAAAAACCCATCCCTTTTAATAGGTTCACAATCCAATTGATCCAATACTGTTGGGCTCGGGTTTTCGAAACGAGCCTGGGTGATACCATTAAATTGTTTTTCCTTGTTCAATTTCTGCAACCATAGGGCGAAAATTGGTAATGCCGCATTGGCTCCCTGACCTAAACTGGTGCTTTTAAAGCCTATTTCATAGGTGTCCAATCCTACCCACGTAATACTTACGAGCTTAGGGGTTATGCCAACAAACCAGGCATCCTTATTGTTTTGGGTGGTACCTGTCTTACCTGCAATGGCATTGGTTAGGTTGTATTTTGATCTAATTCTGGCTGCAGTTCCTTTATCAACCGTTGCTTTCATCATTTCCAAAAGTAGCATGCCCGTTTCTTTTGAGAAGGCAGGTTGTTTTGCGATGACGGGTTGAAAGTTTGCCAAAATAGAGTCTTTGGTATTGGCAATATGTGTGATGGCAAATGGGGTTACGGATTTACCAGCGTTCACATAACTGGCATAGGCCCCAATTAGTTCGTTTATTTTTATTTCTGCGGTACCCAGTGCAAGTGAAGGAAGGTGGGGTAGATTACTTGTTATTCCCATCTTTTTGGCTTGCCCGATAACATTTGGGATGCCGGTTTCTTCCAACACTTTAACGGCCACCGTATTTATGGAATTACTCAAGGCCTGTTCCATGGAATAGTTTAGATAGGTCTCATCTTCCTTTCCGGAATTGCTGGGAGACCAACCTTCCAAATTATCATAGGCAACCTCCTGGGCGGAAAAATAGGTACAAGGGGCAATGCCTTTTTCTATGGCAGCCGTATATACGATGGGCTTAAAAGTAGAACCTACCTGTCTTTTGCTTTGGGAAATATGGTCGTACTTAAAATATTTGAAATTCACACCGCCGATCCAAGTCTTTACAGCTCCCGTAGTGGGGTCTATGGACAAGGATCCGGTATTAAGGAATTTCATATAATGTTGAATACTGTCAATGCTACTCGCTTGGAGGGTCTTTTCTCCTTCCCAGTCCATCAGTGTCAGTGTATGTTTCTTATTAAGGCTATCCAAGATTTGTTCTTTACTTAGCCCATTCCGTTCTAAACTTTTATAGACAGGGGAATTTTGAATTTTTTTCTGGATCAGTTTGGTGTCTTTTAGCCATGGCGCATTGGAGCCATAACTTTTTTCAAAGCTCTGTTGTAATGCCTTCATGTGCTCTGTCATAGCTTCTTCTGCCAACACCTGCATTTTATAATCCAAGGTGGTGTAAATTTTCAAGCCGGAGGTGTAAATATTGTATTCTGCCCCGTTGGAGTTTTGTTCTTTTACCCATTGCAGGAGCTGTTTCCTGACCTCCTCCCTGAAATAGGGCGCTATCCCATCATTGTGGTCAAAATCCCTATAATCTAACCTTGTGGGAAGCCCAGAAAGAGAATCTTTTTGTGTTTTGGTCAGATAGGAGTTGTTGGCCATGGCCTGTAATACCAAGTTGCGTCTATTGAAGCTGTTTTCCGGAAACACCCTTGGGTTGTACCCGTAAGTTGCTTTGAGCATCCCTACCAGGGTGGCAGCCTCTTCTACCTTTAGGTCTTTGGCTTTCTTATTGAAAAATTTTAGGGAGGCACTTTCAATTCCAAAGGTATTATCTCCAAAGGAAACGGTATTTAGATAAAGGGTAATCAATTCCTCCTTAGTGTAAAGATCTTCCAGCCTAGAGGCTACCATCATCTCCTTTACTTTGTCTACAGCCAAACGTAGTTTGCCGTTTGGGACTCTTGGATATAGGTTCTTGGCAAGTTGTTGGGTAAGGGTGCTCCCTCCTCCTGCCGATTGGTCTTGTAATAGAATGGTCTTGAATATAACCCTCAACAAACTGGGATAGTCAATTCCATGGTGCCCATAGAAACGTTCATCCTCAATGGCTACCAAGGCATCTATTAGGTGTTGGGGCAGGTCATTGTACGTAATCGGTTGCCGATCAAACAAGTAATATTTTCCAATGAGCACACTATCGGCCGTATACACCTCTGAAGCCCTTTGGTAATTAAATTCTGAAAGGTCTTTTTTGGTTGGAACTTTTCCCCATGCTCCTATATAGATGCTTAGAAGGAACAATATGAATACCAGTGCCAGTGCCACTGTAATTCGAATCACTATTTTCAGTACCTTATTTTTTATTGGTTTGGAAATCAATGTTTTAAATTTTTATGTCGCAAGATGGCGCAAAAAAAGCAAAATCCTTAGACCATTAACAATACCTTAATGTATGATTCTTTATTTTTGTCCAAAGGTATAGCGTCATCGTACATAGATGTGCTACTATTGCATATTTTCTTAATTCGATAACAAAACAAAGCATGAAAAAACTCACTTTTTTGGTATTCTTGGTAGTCCAATTCTCTTTTGGCAATGACCTCTTCTGGGGTAAAACAGGACATAGAACCGTAGGTGAAGTTGCTTCGCAACATCTTAGCGGGAAGGCAAGGAGAGCTATAAGGGAGATCTTAAAAGGAGAAAGTTTAGCACTGGTTTCCAATTATGCGGATGATATTAAATCGGATCGTAGTTATTCAAAGTATGGCCCATGGCACTATGTAAATTTTCCAATGGACAAAAGATACGGTGAGGTGGAGCCAAGTACCTATGGGGATTTGGTCAAGGGTATAGAAACCTGTATTGCCATTGTTAAGGACGAGAACAGCTCCGATGAAGATAGGGCCTTTCACCTAAAAATGTTGGTGCATTTCATAGGTGATCTCCACCAGCCACTACATGTTGGACGGGAAGAGGATAGAGGAGGTAACAATATTCAATTACAATGGTTTGGGAAAGGGACCAACCTGCACAGGGTTTGGGATAGCAATTTGATCGATGAATTTGGGATGAGCTATACCGAACTGGCAGGTAACCTGCCAACACTTTCCAAAAATGAACGCAAGGCTATCCAAGAAGGAGATGTTTATGATTGGGTAGAAGAATCCCAAGATTTGGCAAAAGAAGTTTATGATTCAGTTGAGGTAGGTGAGAAGTTGGGATATGAATACAGTTATAAATATACCAACACCGTCCGTAAGCAACTTCAAAAGGGCGGACTTCGTTTGGCCAAAGTATTGAACGATCTTTTTTAATAAAGTCCAACACTAGGTAATAGGGTTACAGGCATGTCTTGATAATTTTTCTGAGAATTAACTTAATGTTTCTCAAATGATCACCCTATAGGTAAGGTTGATGCGTTCTGAGACAGGTTTGGCCGTTTTGGGTATTTGATGCAACCAGTGGTGTTGTGTGGTACCCTTCATCAACAGTAGGCTGCCATGCTCCAGTAACAATTTATGCTTTAATTCCTTGTGTTGTCTGTGCTTTAAATGGAAATAGCGTTCTTGGCCTAGTGTTATGGATGCTATAACCGGATTTTCTCCCAATTCCTTTTCGTTATCTGCGTGCCAACCATTGCTATCCTTGCCATCCCGGTAAAGATTTAAAAGGCAGGTGGTAAAACTATTTTTTGAAAGAACTTCAATCCTCTCTTTGATGTCCAATAATTCCACGGTGAAATCATGAGGTTGCATGGTGATGTTCGAATAGGAATAGGGTTTGCTGTTATTGCCATATAGTGCAGTGAGCCTAGGCTGGGCATGGGTCTTGCCAAATATTTTAATTTTGTCCTGTTGCCAGGGGACGGTATTTTTGAACACCTCAAAATAGGTGTCCGCTTCCATGGGATCTAAAAAGTTTGGATAATAGGTGATATCCGCATCAGGAAGCACCAATTTTTGAGGCTCAGTAAACAAATTTTGCATTATTGTAATACGGCTTTTAATTGGTTGCGATACTCTGATGGATTTTGTCCTGTGAAGGCCTTGAATAGTTTATTGAAATGGGAAAAGTTGTTAAATCCGCTTTCAAAACATACGTCTGTAATGCTAATTGGTTTTTCTGCCAATAATTTGGAGGCATGTACCAATCGATACTCATTGACAAACTGTGTAAACGTTTTATTGGTGATCTTCTTAAAATATCGGCAAAAGGAAGGCACAGTCATACTTGCTAAATCCGCCACTTCTTCCAAAGTAATCTCCTCTTTAAAATTAGTTTTAACGTGATTGAAGATAACATTGATCCTGTCATTGTCCTTTACCTCCGTTTCCAAAGAAAACCCTGCGGCATTCAAAACCTTAAAATCTTGCGAATTCCCTAATTCATTTAAGATATTTAAAATGGAAAGCAAGCGCTGGAAATCGGTCTGGTATTCCAGAATTTCCATTTTTTCCCCAATCTTACGTTTTGTATTCCCACTAAAGGCAATGCCACCCTTGGCCATTTCAAAAAGTTTTTGGATTTTTTTCATCTCAGGAATACCAAAAAAATCGGTCCCCAAGAAATCAATTTTCATTTGAACCACAGTTTCACTGGTATTGCCAGTGAGTTTATCCGTAAAGCCGCAGTGCGGAAGATTGGAACCGATCAATATAAGGTCTCCATCGGTATAATAGGATACGTGGCTTCCAATTTGGCGCTTTCCACTACCCCCATTGACATATACCAGTTCTATTTCAGGATGATAATGCCAGATATGGTTTTTATTGGAAAGATTGGCATCAAATTTCTGATAGGTAAAAGAATGCCCAAAATCAGGTTCGATGGCTTCGAATGCAGGTTTCTGTTTCATCATAGAATTCACTTTCATTGTAAATTTAGATAAGGTATTCATCTCAATTCAAAACAAAATTACCTAAAATATGTGCTGGATTAACAATTACTATGTTATGCTTGTGTTAAAGGGGTAAAATAGCACATAAATAGGAGAAATGAGGTGTAGTGGGGGGAAGTGTATGGCCGTAAATTTGTGGTATAGATGAATTAGTAATCTTAAAATCTAAGAAATTATGAAAAAAGCATTGAATATTACAGCAGTATTGGCCTTTATGTTAACTACAGTAGTAAGTACGGCCAAAGAAGTTAAAACGGGTTCAGATGAAAATAATGAGGTAAAACCTTTAGTTCTTAATCTGGATGCAAATGAAATCATTAAACCAACTTTCCGTACAAAAGGAAAAATGGTATATATGAACCACTTGAACCTTGACGGTAAAAAAGTAGAGGTAAGGGTTCAAGATGATTCAGGGAATGTAATTTATACAACTACCTTCAACGAGTCAGTAATTGTAGAAAAAGCATTTAATTTTGAACAAGCAGATGCAGGTCTTTACAAGGTAATCCTTAAGGAAGGTAATAAGACGTATTACGAGAATGTTCTTGTAAAATAGTTTAGTTTAGAGTCAGTTAATTTTATTCCAAAAAAAAGGGGCTAGTTAGCCCCTTTTTTATTGGATGATATCCACCCATTAATTTTTTCTTCCAATAGGGCCAAAGGAACACATCCTGTTTCCAAAACTTGGTTGTGGAATTCTTTAATATTAAAATCTTTTCCCATTTCCCTTTCTGCTCTTGCGCGTAGTTCCAATATTTTAAGTTGCCCTATCTTATAGGAAAGCGCCTGACCTGGATTGGCCATATAGCGTTCTATTTCTGACGTAATTGCTTCTTCAGATTCTGCTTCATTATCCAATGAGTATTTAATGGCCTGTTCCCTAGTCCAATCTTTGGCATGAAGTCCAGTGTCCACGACCAGCCTCACTGCCCTATGCATTTCTGCCCCTAGCATTCCAAAATACTGGTAGGGATCTTGGTATAGTCCCAATTCTTTGCCCAAAGACTCTGTATACAAGGCCCACCCTTCACCATAAGCACTGTACCAAAGGGTTTTTCTGAATTTAGGCAAATCCTCGTTCTCCTGTGTCAGGGAAATTTGAAAGTGGTGTCCAGGAATGGCCTCGTGCAAGAATAAATCTTCATCAGAGTACATATTATATTTCGTTACATCTGGGATGGGGACATAGAATACTCCTGGTCTAGTGCCGTCCAAAGATCCAGGATTGTATTCGGCACTGGCAGAAGCCTCTCTAAATGCTTCGGTACGGCGGATCTCAAATGGAGTTTTAGGTTGATGTTCAAATAGCTGATCCACTTGTGGCTTCATTTTCTCATGAATGGCTTTAAAATTATCTATGACCTGCTGTGGGTCAGTAAAAGGCATCAATTCTTTCTTATTTCTGACATAATCAAAGAAAGCCTTAAGAGTACCGTCAAAACCAACTTGCTGTTTTACTTTCTCCATTTCCATAGAAATGCGTTCTACTTCATCCAACCCTATTTGGTGGATTTCTTCGGCCGTCATATCTGTTGTTGTATACAGCTTTATGGAATAATCATAATAGGCCTTTCCATCTGGTGTAGCTTCGATTCCACTAGTCGTACGGCCAGCGGCAAGATATTCCGTACCCATAAAATCATATAGTTTTTGATAGGCGGGAATAATCTTCTCTTTTATCATCACGGTATACGCATCCGTAAGTCTCTTTTTGTCCACATCATTGAAATCGTCCGGGAATTTCTTTACCGGTGCGAAAAATAAATGTTGATCAAGGTCTTTGGTTGTTAATGTTTCCAATTGTGGCACCACCTTTTGGATCAAGGATTTAGGAAGCACATACCCTTTTTCTATCCCTTCTCTCATACGCTCTTCAGCAGTGGCCATCCAAACGACATAACTATCCAGTCTCTTTAGCCAATTCTCGTAATCTTTTACTGTCTTGAATGGCTGTGCACTTGTACCTCCGGCATATTGGCCCATGGTCAATTGTACGGTCCACATTTGATTGATGGGAGTTAGGTCTTCCCTAAACTCCATACGTTCTAAATTCCTGTTACATTCCCATTCCAAGATAGCCTTGCTCATTTTTTCACTATCGGAAAGCGCTGTGTCCTGAATAGTGCCCAATGCATCCTTATATTTTTGGTAATATGCTTTTTCCATTGCCTTATAATCCTCCGTCAGGTTGTTCAGGAAAATATCATTGTATCTATTGTCACCCTCCGAGGTGGCTTTAAGGGGATATAATTTTAATCCATCTTCGTGATAGTTGTTCAATAAAGTTCCAAAAGCCTCGTTTTTGGCCATAGCATCTTCTTTTAATGGTTCTGGTTTGTTTTTACAGGCGGTCAATGCAAGGATCCCAAAGATTAGGATAAGATATTTCTTCATGGTACTTTTTATTTACAGATGGATTCTTTTATAAAATTATGGTAATTTCAATAAAATTTAAGCGTAAAATAGGGTTGCCCTACTGGGTAACGGTACTATGCCCAAATATTGGCTTTAGTTATAAGTGCTTTTCTAAACTTTCTCTCTTTTTTAAGGGTAAAGCCGGGTTGTTTATGGCAAGTTGTAGCAGCTCACGGGATTTTACTTTGGCGAACAAAAGGTCGTAAAACTGTTGGGTGGTTAAGCTGTTTTCAGATTGTTTTACCAAGACCATGCTGTCCCCTTTAGAAACCAAGCCCTCCTCCAGAACTCTTACATAGGTTCCAGGATGGGATCTATCAATAAATTGTTTTATAATGTTCTGGGTTTTGAATCGAATACCGAGTTTATAGCAAGGTTCTCTCGGTTGGGAAACCTGGACCAATGCGCTACCAATCCTATAAATATCACCAATGCGTAATTGGGATTCCTCCAATCCTTCAACAGTCAGGTTTTCACCAAACATCCCCCAATCCCAGTCCAGGGTAGGGTATAATTGTTTCCAATATGCATATTCTTCGACAGAAAAAAGGTAACAGGCCTTATCCGTGCCGCCATGGTGCTTTCTATCCACAACTGTATCATTTCCTACATCAGTTTTCCCTAGAAAAATAGGTTCTGCTGACGGCGTTTTGAAAATCCCTGTTTTTTCTTCCTTTCCATGCCATGTAATAATGGTGCCCTTACTTATATTGGTCGCAATTACTTTCATTGGAAATTAGTATTGATTCTCTTTGTTAGGAATACGTGTTTTTTAAACTGTACCTTAAAGTTACTAAAACTGCAGATACCATAAAGCCCAAAACATTAATACAAATTGCAGTGGAATACGAAATACCAAGACCCATACAGGGATACCTGCACCGGCTTTTTTTCCAGATAGCATGTAAAAATGGACCAGTAAGAATACGGCAAGCATAGCTACAATTCCAAAGATGGAAAGATCTTTTGTTTCTTCAAAACAGAGTCCTATTGCCAATATAATCTCAGCAATTCCACTCAAGTACACCAATAATTTATGGTGTGGAAGATATCTGGGCATTATTCTTAAATAAGCCTTTGGTTTTATAAAATGCATGATGCCCGCAAAAAAATACATCGCGGCCATTAGATACAGATGCCATGGGTAAATCATGGGATGAATATAACAATAAAAAAGGGACTACTTTTCAAAGTAGTCCCTTTTTTTCTATACCATTAAAAGCTGCTTACTTGATGATTTCGTAACTCCTTTTGATAAAGTTGGTAAGTTCCTCACCTTTAAGCAATCCTTTGGACAAACGAGCCAGATCCAGGGATTGATTGATCAATCGCTCTTTCTTCTTTGCCGTTTTTGTATTTAGGATCTCATTTACAAGATCGGAATTGGTGTTTACAATCAGATTGTACATTTCTGGCATATTGCTCATTCCAAACATTCCGCCTCCACCGGTCTGTTGCATTTCTTTCATCCTTCTTAAAAACTCTGGTTCAGTAATAATGAATGGTGCCGCAGCACTATCCATTGCCTCCAATTGAACGGTATAGCTTTTATTTTGGATGACCTCTTCCAATACAGTCTTTAATTGCTCTTTTTCCTCCTCGGATAATTTGGAGATTTGTGTATCCTCTTTTTTAATCAAGTTGTCCAAATGATCGGCATCAACCCTTGCAAAGGATACATTTTCTTTGGAAGTCTCTAATTTCTGCATCAAGTGCGATACAATTGGAGAATCTAACAATAAGACCTCAAAACCTCTGGCTTTGGCAGTTTCTATATAACTGTGTTGTGCTTCTTTGTTGGATGCATAAAGGATTACCAATTTACCATCCTTATCGGTATGGTTGTCCTTTATTTTTTCTTGTAACTCTTCGAAAGTAAAGAATTTGCCATCCACAGTTGGATAGAGCGCAAATTTGTCTGCCTTTTCGAAGAATTTATCTTCTGATAGCATCCCGTACTCAATCACGATCTTGATATCGTTCCATTTGGCCTCAAAATCCTCTCTATTGTTCTTGAACAGGGAGGATAGCTTATCCGCCACTTTTCTAGTGATGTATGACGCTATCTTCTTAACTGCACCATCTGCCTGCAAGTAAGAGCGGGAAACGTTCAAAGGAATATCCGGTGAATCGATAACTCCTCTCAACATGGTAAGGAATTCTGGGACGATACCTTCTACATTATCCGTAACAAATACCTGGTTTTGGTATAACTGAATACGATCTTTTTGAACGTTGAGGTCGTTTGTCAATTTAGGGAAGTATAGAATACCCGTAAGGTTAAAAGGATAATCTACATTCAAATGTATGTGGAAAAGGGGCTCTTCAAATTGCATTGGATATAGTTCCCTATAAAACCCTTTGTAATCCTCATCTTTTAAATCGGCCGGCATTTTGGTCCAGGCTGGATTTGGATTGTTGATGATGTTGTCCACCTCTTGGGTAGGAGCCTTGTCTTCTTCTTTTGCACCTTCTGGTTTGGGAAGGGTTTCTGTTTTGGTTCCAAACTTAATCGGAACCGGCATAAACTTGTTGTATTTGCTCAAAAGCTCAGAGATCCTGTTCTTTTCCAAGAACTCTGTAGAGTCCTCTGCAATATGAAGGATAATTTCCGTTCCGCGCTCAGTTTTATCACTTGGTTCTAGGATAAAGTTAGGAGAACCGTCACAGGTCCAATGGGCCGCTGGCTCATCTTTATAGCTCTTGGTGATGATCTCTACTTTTTCTGCCACCATAAAGGCTGAGTAAAAACCTAGACCGAAATGACCAATGATTCCAGAATCCTTTGCAGAATCCTTGTACTTGTCCAAAAATTCCTCGGCGCCTGAAAAGGCTACCTCATTGATATATTTCTGGACCTCTTCTTCGGTCATTCCCAAACCTTGATCGATAATATGGAGCTTTTTCCCTTCTTTATCAATTTTGATTTCAATGATTGGGTTGCCATATTCCACTTTCGTCTCACCTATCGTTGTAAGGTGCTTTAACTTTAAAGTTGCATCTGTGGCATTTGACACCAATTCCCGTAAAAATATTTCGTGATCGCTGTATAAGAATTTCTTAATCAACGGAAATATGTTTTCAACGGACACATTAATCTTACCTGTAGCCATATTTTGAAATAGTTTTAAATTTTATGTAGAACCTATGTCAAAAAAAATACCATACTGTGTATTAGTGACAAACTGACACATAGCGAAGGGTGAATATGGCCATTCAAAAACATTAACAAATTATTTTGTTTAATTATTATTGTAAATAAGTAAACAAGTATTATCTTTGAAGTGTTACAGGGAAAAAATGCTATGAAAAAGAATTATTTCTGTAACAAGTTTGTTTATTTATTGGTTAGGTTGTTTAAAAAGCGTGTTCACTCGAACACGCTTTTTTTGTGCATGTGTATCATTTCATATATGTTTAACACATTTCTGTTTAAATAATAGTATTTTTGTATAAACAAAATAACATCCTTATGCCAGCAAAAGCGAATACTAAGAAAATAACAGAAGATGCCATTATAGGTGCTTATATGGATTATGTTCTTGAGCATGAAGTAGTGCCCAAGTCCATCTACAAATTCTGTAAGGACAATAAAATAAAGGAAGAAGAATTTTATAAATTTTTCGGATCTGTGGAAGGCTTGCAGAAGGCAATTTGGTTAACCTTCTACAAGAATACAGAAGCCTTGATAAATAAGAATGAAGATTTTGGTTCTTTTTCCAACAAGGACAAAATGCTTACTTTCTTCTTTACCTTTTTTGAATTGTTGACCCTCAATAGAAGTTACGTGCTTTTTACATTGAATGAAAATAAGAACATGCTTAAGAACATGGAACAATTAAAGGGCCTTCGACAGCATATAAAATCGTTCGCAACGGATTTGATAGAAGAGGGGAATGCCAATAAGACTTCCAAACTAACACAACATCCTCCTAAATTATTCTCTGAAGGGGCCTGGCTACAATTCCTTTTTCTTTTGAAATTCTGGATGGATGATTCTTCTCCTGCATTCGAAAAAACAGACCTGGCCATTGAAAAGTCGGTAACCACCATTTTTGATGTTTTTGACAACACCCCTTTGGAAAACATCTTGGACTTTGGAAAATTTCTGTACAAAGAGAACTTTTCATAACTGCACCTTAGATTCAAAGTTGTATTCCTAACCCCTCGGCTTTAAAAGGCCTTTAAAACATATTGCATGAAAACATTGGATAGAATTCCTACCGGAAAAATAGAAAGAGCTGGAAAATTGGTTAAAACTGGGGTAAAAGTCGGGGGAAACTATATGAAGTATTACAGCAAAAAGTTAGTGGATCCATCAATGACCAAGGACGAGCTTAATGAAGATAATGCGGGCGATATATACGATGGCTTAAAGAGCTTAAAGGGGAGTGCCCTAAAGGTCGCCCAAATGTTGAGTATGGAGAAAAGCCTTTTGCCCAGTGCGTATGTGGAGAAATTCTCTCTATCTCAATTTTCAGTACCCCCCTTGTCGGCACCGTTGGTGAGAAAGACGTTTAAAAAATATTTGGGGAAATACCCCGAGGAGATTTTCGACGAATTTGAAAAAGATTCAATTAATGCCGCGAGCATTGGGCAGGTCCATAAGGCGGTAAAGGACGGTAAGAAATTAGCGGTCAAAATTCAGTATCCAGGCGTGGCCGAAAGTATCAGTAGTGATCTGGCATTAGTGAAGCCAGTAGCGATCAGAATGTTCAATTTAAAAGGAAATGATTCTGACAAATATTTCAAGGAAGTTGAAAATAAATTAATAGAAGAGACCAATTACATATTGGAACTGCAGCAAAGTAGGGAAATTACGGAAGCCTGTGGCAACATCCCCAATATGGAGTTTCCAAAATATTATGAAGAACTTTCAAGTGAACGGATACTCACTATGGATTGGATGCATGGCAAACACCTGAGTGAGTTTACAAAAACCGATTTCGATGAAGGTTTGGGAAATACCTTGGGACAGGCCCTTTGGGATTTCTATATGTTCCAAATCCATGGCTTGAGAAAGGTACATGCCGACCCACATCCCGGTAATTTTTTGGTCAGTGAAAGGGCAACCTTGATCGCTATAGATTTTGGCTGTATCAAAGAGGTGCCCAATGAATTTTATATCCCCTATTTTGAGCTTGCCAAAAAAGAAAATATAGAGAATGACGCTATTTTTATGGAAAAGCTTTACGAATTGGAAATCCTATCGGAGTCCGATTCTCCAGAGGAATTGAAATTCTTTAAGGCACTGTTCAAGGAATTGTTGACCATTTTTACATTACCCTTTAATGAAGAGCACTTTGATTTTGGGGCTGATGAATTCTGGACTAAAATCGCCAATTTAAGCGAACGATATTCCAAGGATCCCCAGATAAGAAAAATGAACGGAAACCGTGGGTCCAAACATTTTCTGTATCTAAACAGAACCTTTTTTGGGCTGTACAATTTACTTCATGATCTCAAGGCCAAGGTAGTGGTCAATAATTTCAGACAATACATATAAAAAAAGCCCCGATTTAAATCGGGGCTTTTTTTTAATCTTTTCCCATCAGAGGGGCTTCTATAATTTCTTCTTTTTGTTTTACATATTTTTCCAGCCACTGGTCCTGTTCCCAAAGTAGGTGCAAGATGCTTTCTTTGGCCCTGTAGCCATGACTTTCCTTTGGTAGCATTACCAATCGTACGGTTGCCCCCAGGCCTTTTAGGGCGTTGAAATAACGTTCACTCTGCATAGGGTACGTCCCAGAATTATTGTCTGCCTCCCCATGGGTCAATAATAATGGGGTTTTCATTTTATCGGCATGCATAAAGGGCGACATGGTGTAATACACTTCTGGAGCTTCCCAATAGTTCCGTTCTTCGCTCTGGAACCCAAAAGGGGTCAGCGTTCTATTGTAGGCACCACTTCTGGCAATCCCTGCCGCAAATAGATCGGAATGGGAAAGTAGGTTGGCCACCATAAAAGCACCATAACTGTGTCCGCCAACGGCCACTTTTGTTCTGTCTATATATCCCATGTCATCAACAGCATCTATGGCTGCCTTGGCATTGGCTACCAACTGGGTCCTAAACGTGTCGTTTGGTTGTGCGTCTCCCTCACCAATGATAGGAAAGGCGGCATCATCCAAAACTACATACCCTTTGGTGACCCAATAAATAGGAGATCCCCAACTTGGGTAGGTAAATTCATTAGGGTTTTGGGTATTCTGTGAGGCACTGTTCTTGTCCTTATATTCTCTGGGATAGGCCCATAAAATCATTGGCATTTTTTCTTTTTTTGTCTTGTCATATCCAACAGGTAGGTACAAGGTCCCCGTTAATTCCAAGCCATCTTCTCTTTTATAGGTAACCACCTCCTTGTGTACATTTTGTATACTTTTGAAAGGGTTTTCAAAAAAGGTGAGCTGCTGTGGCGCCTTTTTGCGTATAAGGTTTTTGTAGTAGTAATTTGGATATTCGCTTTTAGATTCAATGCGCACCAGGAGCTGGTCCTTTTCCGGATGGTATTCCACTAAAGTCTCTTTTTTGTCCGTTAGGGTAGATTGGTAAAGACGGGATTTTGCTTGAGAAATCAAGTTGATTTTATCCACGAATGGGAACTGTCCTTTTTCTGAAAATCCGTCACCCATCAGAAATGCGTTGTTCTTACTGTCCAAGGCCAGCACATTTACCCCATACTCATTCCTTCTGGTCACAAATTCCCCTGGATCGTTGTATACGTCTTGGTAATTACGGTCTGAAATTATTATTGGCGTTTTGGAGGCATTGGAGGGATCAAAAACATAGGCCTTTGTATTTCTTGTATTCCACCAACGGTCGTAAGCAATAGCTATTCCATCATTGCCCCACTGTACTCCTCTGAACCTATTAATGGTCTTCAGTAGGCTTTTGCCTTCTCCTTTAAAAGGGGCTTCTAATTGAAATATCTCGTCCCTAAAAGCCACTTCGTTTTCAGGATCTCCTCCATCCAATACCTGGGCATAAATT
Source organism: Sediminicola sp. YIK13 (assembly GCF_001430825.1). GTDB lineage: Bacteria > Bacteroidota > Bacteroidia > Flavobacteriales > Flavobacteriaceae > Sediminicola. Next base: position 263,423 of record NZ_CP010535.1, read on the forward strand.
AAGGTGGCAGGTTTGTCATTTCTCCAGCTGATATCCCTCATTCCGGTGCGTTCTGCCATAAATCCCTGGGGAAGATCCTCGATCAAAGGCACTTTTAGTATTTCATGTACCAAGCTGCCATCGTTCTTGTAAATAGTAGTGGTAGATGGGAATCTGTAATAGGGAACCAAATAAGAAAAGGGTCGGTCTATTGTCTCAGCCATAATATAAGAACCGTCTGGGGAAAAACTTAAAGAACTGTACATATCAGGGCCTTTCCATAAGGAGGCATTTCCGTTGAGGTCTACCTTGTGCAATTCCGATAGGGCCAGTTGTTCAAAGTTAAATTCGTCATTCGGATTTTTCAACAGATCCTGGTAGGTCCTATTCTGTGCCTTTTTTCCGTCATTTGAAGAAATGGTAGGTCCAACGGGAACGGCCTCACTAACATTGATCAATGGTTTTCTAGCGGACGGAAGCATTTTCACCAAGATGGAATTTCCATCCTTGAACCAGTTGATAACGTCCCTCATGTTGGCATTTACATTGGCCTGGGTGATTTTTTTAACCGAAGCTTTTTCCAAATCCAAAATCCATATTTCAACGCCGGTTTTTGTTGTATTGGTCACCGCAATTTTGGATTGGTCCGGAGACCAGCTGAAATTTGCCAGCCTTGGGTTTTCAGGCAGTCCACTCACCTGCGTTTCTTGAGAAGCAGAAGTAGGCTTTATTTTTATATTATTGTAGTAATTGGTGCGGCTTCCAATATTCGTTTTTGGGTTGATACGGAGTCCGGCCAGTCTCAATTCGTCTTCAGAAAGTTCTTCGATGGTCTTATATGCATCCCTGTAGAGCATTACCATATGTTTGCCATTATCCGTAATCAGTACGGTTGGCGCCAAGGGGGCGTCAACTAATTTTAATATTTCCTCCGAAGGTTTCTGGTACGTTAGGCTTTCCTGTGAATGTCCGGAGAAAACGAGGAACATCAAAAGTAAGGGTAAGAATTTTTTCATGTATTAAATTTTAAGTTGGTATAATAGTGTGAGCAGCGAAAGTGCTACCATGTAATTATCCGTCAATGTACTAAAATACGTAGCCTTTAAATGTTGTAAAAACGTTAAAACAGGGTAATGCGGTTGAAATTCACGATTAGCCATGCGGAACAATGAAAATTTAAACCGACTTTATTTTTTATCTTTTATATGGATTACCGTCAATCTTTATTATCTTGACAAACGGATATAGAAAAGCTTCATATTACCGAAAAAACTAACAAACCTTAAAATGTACAATTCAAAAATTATAGGATTAGGGTACTATGTACCAGAAAATGTGGTGACTAATGATGATCTTTCCAAGCTTATGGATACCAATGATGCTTGGATTCAAGAACGCACGGGAATCCAAGAGCGTAGACATGTTATCAAAGGTGAGGATACCACCACTTCTATGGGGGTAAAAGCCGCTAAGGTGGCCATTGAACGGGCTGGAATAGATAAAGATGATATTGATTTTATCATTTTTGCCACCCTAAGTCCAGATTACTATTTTCCTGGTCCAGGAGTTTTGGTACAGCGCGACCTAAATATTAAGACAGTGGGTGCATTGGACGTTCGTAACCAATGTTCGGGATTTGTCTATGCCCTATCCGTGGCAGATCAATATGTGAAAACCGGGATGTATAAGAATGTTTTGGTCATTGGTTCCGAACTGCACTCCCACGGTTTGGATATGACTACTAGGGGAAGGGGAGTTTCCGTTATTTTTGGGGATGGGGCAGGAGCCGCCATCATCAGTAGGGAAGAGGATACTTCCAAGGGGATATTATCAACCCACCTACATTCAGAAGGCCAACATGCAGAGGAATTATCCTTAATAGCTCCAGGAATGGGAAAACGTTGGGTCAACGATATCATTGCAGATAATGACCCTAATGATGAATCGTATTTTCCATATATGAACGGACAGTTCGTATTTAAAAATGCAGTGGTCCGTTTTAGTGAGGTAATCAATGAGGGGCTTGAAAAAAATAACCTAAAAACCACGGATATTGATATGTTGGTGCCCCACCAGGCAAACCTTCGTATTTCTCAGTTTATTCAAAAGAAGTTTGGATTATCAGACGATCAGGTTTTCAATAATATTATGAAATATGGGAATACTACTGCTGCTTCCATTCCTATTGCTTTGACCGAGGCTTGGGAGCAAGGCAAGATAAAAGAGGGAGATGTAGTGGTCCTTGCCGCTTTTGGTAGCGGATTTACCTGGGGCAGTGTCATTATTAAGTGGTAAGAATGCCATTGACTGTTTTCAGAGAGATAATAAAAAGAAAACCCGAAGCAGATGCTCCGGGTTTCTTCATTGATAAGCCATACTAAACACTAACCATTAACTATAAAAATATAGCCTTATCAATGACTTGATTTCGAATTAGTCCCTCCCAAGGGACGAAAATTTTATTAAAAATTAGGCAACGTTAACATTATTTAACACTGATATTAACATATGAAGAAAACACTTGTTTTTGGTGCATCATTAAAGCCCAATAGGTACAGTCATGTGGCTGTAAAACGCTTATTGGCCAATCAGATTGAAACAGAAGCTTTTGGACTTAAGGAAGGGCAAATCGACTCAGTTTCAGTAAAGACCGACCTTAAAAATATCAATGACATACATACGTTGACACTGTATATAGGACCAGAAAGACAGGAGTCTTACTATGACGGTATTTTGGCCCTTTCCCCAAAAAGGGTAATTTTTAATCCGGGCACGGAAAACCCAGAATTATACGATCTTTTAGAGAAAGAGGGAATAGAGGTAGAAGTGGCCTGTACCTTGGTGCTATTGGGAACTGGTCAGTATTAATTAATACCTGAATCAATTATTCCTTGATTCGAATCAGCCACAACCCGAAAAAGGTCAATAGGCCATTTATGGGCAGTAATTCGTAACCCACCGCATAACCCCCAATATATTCCATCGGGATATTGGCGATTCCTACAATGATCAGGACAGAGGCAATGGCCACTATCCAAACATACCGATCCATGATTTTGTATTTGGTAAAGATGCCAAATGCGAATAAACCCAAGAGTGGGCCATAAGTGTATGTGGCAACCGTAAGTAGGCCGTCTATAACATTTTTATCAAGTACATATTTGAAGATTATGATCACAATGATCAATAGGATACTCATTCCAACATGTGTTTTCTTACGGATGCTCTTTTGAATGGCTTCCGGACGCTTCTCAATATTTAAAAAGTCCACACAGAAGGAGGTGGTCAAGGCAGTCAGGGCACTGTCGGCGCTACTGTACGCGGCGGCAATAAGGCCTAGCATAAAAGTGACGGCCACGGTAATTCCCAAGCCGTTGTTGAGTGCTATTTCGGGAAACAGTAAATCGGATTTAGGTGACCCGTCCATCAAAGGAATGGCGATATTGAATTTGGCTGCGTATATAAAAAGAAGGGCTCCTAGAAGCAAAAAGATAAAGTTAACGACCACAAGGACCACCGTAAAGGAGATCATATTCTTCTGGGCGTCCTTCAAGGATTTGCAGGTGAGGTTCTTTTGCATCATGTCCTGATCAAGACCCGTCATACAAATGGTAATGAACATTCCGCCAATGAACGATTTTACAAAGTGGGTCTTATTGAATAATGAATCGGTAAATAAGATTTTATTGTACTGTTTCAATTCATCCGAAGCCAAGAATTCAGTAAAGGTCCACCCCATTTCCTGATTGATAAAATAGATGCACAATCCCACGGAAACAAGCATAAACAAGGTCTGTAAGGAATCTGTCCAAACAATGGTCTTGATACCACCTCTAAAGGTGTAGATCCAGATCAATAGAATGGATAGGATCACGGTCATTTCAAAAGGCACGCTAAGCTCATCAAAAACAAACTGTTGCAACACAATGGCCACCAAAAATAGTCGGAACGCCGAGCCAAGTACCCTGGATATAAAGAAAAAGAATGCGCCGGTCTTATAACTCACCTGTCCAAAACGTTGCCCCAAATACTCATATATAGAAGTAACATTAAGTTTATAATAGATGGGCAGGAGGACATAGGCTATTACAAAATACCCTACGAGATACCCAAATACCACCTGCATGTAGCTGAATTGGGAGGCTTCTACCCAACCTGGAACCGAAATAAAAGTAACCCCAGATAAAGAGGCTCCGACCATCCCAAAGGCCACCAAGAACCAAGGCGATTGTTTGCCCGCTTTGAAGAAGTCGTTGTTGGAATCATTTTTTCCGGTAAGATAGGAGATGAATAAAAGCACTAAAAAATAACACCCAATGAGGATCAGGATATGCGTGGCGGTCATAAAAATAAATTTGCATCGCAAAGTACAAAAAGATAAAACATAAATCTAAAATCGTAATTTTGTCCTATGGAATTTTCTTCGAAATTATTGGAAAATGCAGTTTATGAAATGTCTCAATTGCCGGGCATTGGTAAACGGACTGCATTGCGGCTTGTGCTTCATATCTTAAAGCAGCCCAGTGAGCAGACGTTAAGACTCACATCAGCCCTGCAACGTGTAAGGAACGATATTAAGTTTTGTTCCAACTGTCATAATATTTCCGATGTAGCTTTGTGCGAGATTTGTGCCAATCCTAAAAGGGATGAGAGCCTGGTCTGTGTGGTGGAGGACATCAGGGATGTCATGGCGATAGAAAATACAGGACAATATAAAGGACTCTATCATGTTTTGGGTGGTAAGATCTCTCCAATGGAGGGCATAGGGCCACAAAATCTGACCATTTCATCTTTAATGACCAAAGTGAAAGAGGGAATCATAAAGGAATTGATCTTTGCGCTGAGTTCCACTATGGAAGGCGATACAACCAATTTTTATATTTACAAACAGTTGGAAGGGACAGAGGTAAAAACATCTACTATTGCCCGAGGTATCGCTGTGGGTGATGAATTGGAATATGCAGATGAGGTCACCTTGGGGCGAAGTATTATTAACCGTATCCCTTTTGAGAATTCATTAAAATCGTCCTAAGAAACAAACTAAAAAATGGGATTAATATAATTGTAAGGTCTTTTTTTTAGTATTTTTGCAAATTATCAAACCAAATAAGCATACAAAGTATCAATATGTCAAGATTCGAATTAAAATTGCCGCAGATGGGCGAAAGTGTTGCAGAGGCAACCCTGACCTCATGGTTAAAGGAAGTTGGTGATACCATTGAAATGGATGAAGCCGTTTTTGAGATAGCTACTGATAAGGTAGATTCCGAAGTTCCTAGTGAAGTGGATGGTGTTTTGGTGGAGAAATTGTTTACTATAGATGATGTGATCAAGGTGGGACAGACTGTCGCCATCATAGAGATCGCCGGGGACGGCCAAGATGATGATGAGGGTGGCTCCGCAGCAAGCAAGGAGGAAGAAGTACCGCAACAAGTGGTGGAAGAATTGGAAGACAATATGGAAGGGGCAAAGGAAACTACGGCATCTCCCGCAATGGCTTTTGACGAGTCCGATAAATTTTATTCCCCTTTGGTAAAAAATATAGCCAAGCAAGAGGGTATTTCTGTTGCCGAATTGGATACCATAAATGGTACAGGTAAGGATAATAGGGTCACAAAAAATGATATTTTGGAGTATGTGGAGAATAGGGCTTCGGGCAAACAAGCCCCCGTTTCAGATCCACAGCCTGCAGTAGCAAAACAAGAACAAACAGTTGCGGCTAAAATGGCCGAGGAGAAGCCAAAAGCCACCCCAGTTCAGGTTGGCAGTGGTGATGAGGTAATCCCAATGTCCCGTATGGGGAAACTCATTGCCCAGTATATGACCGCGAGTATTGCTACTTCGGCCCATGTGCAGAGTTTTGTGGAGGTAGACGTTACCAATGTGGTGAACTGGAGAAATAAAGTGAAGAACACTTTTGAGAAAAGGGAAGGAGAGAAACTTACGTTTACTCCTATCTTTATGGAAGCCATAGCCACAGCATTGAAGAAGTATCCAATGATGAATATTTCTTTGGATGGCGACAATGTTATTAAAAAGAAAAACATCAATTTGGGAATGGCAGCTGCCTTGCCAGATGGAAACCTTATTGTTCCGGTGATAAAAAATGCGGACCAGTTGAATTTGGTTGGGATGGCGAAAGCGGTAAATGATTTGGCCAATAGGGCCAGGAACAATGCCCTAAAGCCAGACGAGATCAAGGAAGGCACATACACCGTAACCAATGTGGGTACTTTTGGCAGTGTTTTTGGAACACCCATTATCAATCAACCACAGGTAGGGATCATGGCATTGGGAGCAATTCGCAAGATTCCTTCTGTTATTGAAACTCCAGAAGGGGATTTAATAGGTATCCGGAGCAAGATGTATCTTTCCCATAGTTATGACCACAGGGTGGTAAATGGAGCCTTGGGAGGAATGTTCGTTAAGGCCGTGGCTGATTATTTGGAGGCCTGGGATGTGAATAGGGAAGTATAGTAATTGTTGTTAATATATTGTAAAATGCTCCAGGTTACTGGGGCATTTTTCGTTTGCAATACTATTTCTAAAAGGAAGGAATTGGACAGCTATAATTCTTTCTTGGAAGTGATTATTGGAATAACTTAACAAAATATTAGGGGGCACTTCGCATGTCTTCTTCGTTTAAAACTGTGTCAAACCTTATCTTTAGCGGATAAACAAAATAGTTTTACTTTAATGATTTCTCCTCTCCCGATGAAGAAATGGCTCCGCCTTTTTTCAATAGTTCTACTGCCAATAACCCTTTTTTCCCAGAACGAATCCATAAAAATGTTTCTCGTCTTTGATGCAAATAGGGGTTAGTCGGGTATTGGTCGAATTAAAACAGTAATCTTTTCATCCTCTATTTCTAAAAACTATCTTTGTAGAAATCATATATAAGGATGCAATTAAACCTCACAAGGCCCATCTGTTTTTTCGATTTGGAAACAACAGGAATCAATGTGGCAAAGGACAGAATAGTAGAGATTTCTATTTTAAAAGTATATCCCAACGGGAATAAGGAGAGTAGGACATGGTTGGTGAACCCAGAAATGCCAATTCCTGCAGAAGTGGTTGCCGTTCATGGTATTTCCGATGAGAAGGTGGCTAATGAGCCTACTTTTAAGGAGCTGTCCAAGGAAATTTACAGCATGATCAAGGATTGTGATCTTGGAGGTTTTAATTCCGATCGCTTCGATATTCCGTTGCTGGCGGAAGAAATGCTTCGGGCAGAGGTCGATTTTGACATGAAGAGTACTGTTTCTGTGGATGTTCAGACCATTTTCCACAAAATGGAAAAAAGAACCCTAGCAGCCGCCTATAAGTTTTATTGTGATAAGGAACTGACCGATGCCCATAGTGCGGAAGCCGATACCAATGCGACTTATGAGGTGCTGTTGTCCCAATTGGATCGCTATCCGGAATTGGATAACAATATTAAAAAATTGGCAGAGTTTTCCACGCACAGGCAATTTGTAGATTTTGCCGGTTTTATTGCATTGGATGAAGACGGAGAAGAAATTTTCTCCTTTGGGAAGCACAAGGGCAGAAAGGTGCATGATGTCTTGGAAAAAGAGCCAGGGTATTTTGGTTGGATATTGAATGCCGATTTTCCATTGTATACCAAAAAAGTGCTCACTCAAATAAAACTGAGTAAGCTCAATAATAAATTAGGGTAAATACAATCTTTGTCCTTATTTTGGCGAATCCTATTTTAAATATCAAAAGGATATTCTGTAGTGTCAAATATTGAATCAAGAGCATGAAAATCATCTGTATAGGTCGCAATTATGCCGACCATATCAAAGAATTGAATAATGAAAGGCCTACAGATCCGGTGGTTTTTATAAAGCCAGATTCTTCGGTTCTACCCAAAGAGCAGGATTTTTACATACCTGAATTCACCAAAGATGTCCATTATGAAGTGGAGGTTTTGGTGAAAATCAAGAAGGTGGGGAAGCATATCGAAGAAAAGTTTGCCCATACCTATTATGACGAGGTTGGACTTGGGATAGATTTTACTGCCAGGGATGTACAATCTGCCTTAAAGGAGAAAGGTTTGCCCTGGGAAAAAGCCAAAGGTTTTGATGGTGCCGCCGTGGTGGGGAAATGGTTGCCCAAGTCAAATTTTAAGGATTTGAACAATTTAAATTTTTCGCTCTCCAAAAACGGGGAATTGGTACAGGAAGGAAATACTAGTATGATGCTGTGGAAGATAGATGAGATCATCGCCTATGTGTCTACCTATTTTATGCTGAAAAAGGGAGATATTATTTTTACGGGAACCCCTGCCGGTGTAGGAAAAATTGAAACAAATGATTACCTTTCAGGTAAGCTTGAAAACGAAGAGTTATTTACGGTAAAAATAAAATAATGATTTACAGTTTAGACAAATTAAATGAAATGGCAGAAGGGGATGAGGAATTTATCAACTCTGTAATAGCTGTATTCTTAGATGAGGTGCCCACCGATTTGGAATTATTGGAACAGGCTATCGAGAAAAAGGATTATGGCAATGTGTATCAATTGGCACATAAAATAAAGCCAAATGTTGACCTTTTAGGGATGGAGCAGACCCGAGCGAATGCCTTGGAGATAGAAACTCTGGGAAAAACCGAAGGTAGTGGAGATGCCATCGATAAATTATTTCCCTTATTAAAAAATGATATCCATCAAGTGGTATCCGAGCTTAAGAAAGACTTCAATTTATAATGCTTGCAGAAATCATAACCATTGGGGATGAAATCCTAATTGGGCAAATTATTGATACCAATTCTGCTTTTATCGCTCATGAGCTAAACCAAATAGGGGTTTCTGTCTATCAGATCACTTCCGTACAGGATGAGCGCAAGCATATTCTCAAGGCTTTTGAGGAAGCCGAGTCCAGGGCAGATGTAATAATTATCACGGGAGGCCTAGGGCCTACCAAGGACGATATTACCAAACGGACCCTTTGTGAGTATTTTGGGGACACCCTTGTGGAGAGCAAAGAGGTGTTGGATCATGTAGAAGAGCTTTTCAAAAACTATATTTCCACACCAATTTCAGATATGAACCGCAGACAGGCATTGGTGCCTTCCAGGTCCACGGTATTAAAGAATGCCTATGGAACGGCTCCAGGGATGTGGATAAAGCACAATGGTAAGGTATTTGTATCTCTACCCGGAGTGCCTTTTGAAATGAAGAGCCTTATACGGAACGAGGTAATCCCCAGAATTGTCAACGAGTTCCATAGACCTTTTATTCTACATAGAACGTTGATCACTTACGGAGTGGGCGAGAGCGCCATTGCAGAAAAAATAGAAGATTGGGAGAACGCACTGCCGCCCTTCATTAGGTTGGCCTATCTGCCCAATCTTGGGAAGGTGAGGTTGCGGTTGACGGCCAAGGGCACGGACAAGGAGGGCATAGGCATGGCCGTTGATGAGGAAATCCAAAAACTTCATGGCATCATTGGGGATATTATCTTTGGAGAGGACCAAAATGGCGCTTTGGAAGAAGTCGTAGGCAAAATACTGGCCAAAAAGAAATATACGTTGGCCACGGCGGAGAGTTGTACCGGAGGGGCCATTGCAGAGCGAATTACTTCTGTACCAGGAGCTTCAGCTTATTTTAAGGGAAGTGTGGTCAGTTATGCCACGGAAGCCAAAATTAAGGTGCTCCAGGTGCCCGAAAAGATGATAAATGATGATTCTGTGGTCAGTGAAGCCGTTGCAAAGTCCATGGCGCAGAACGTAAAGGAACTTTTTAATACAGATTTTGCAATTTCTACAACTGGGAACGCCGGACCCACAAAAGGAGATTCTGATGCAGATGTAGGAACGGTGTATATTGCAATTGCCTCACCATCTGGTGTTTATGCTGAGAAATTCATGATGGGGAACCATCGGGAACGTATCGTTCAGAAGTCCGTGAACAAGTCTTTTGAGCTTTTGCAAAAAGAAATTCTAAAATTCTGAAAAAAGAATTTTGCCTTCCCATAAAAAAGATATAAATTTGCATCCTGTTTAAAATCACACTAAAAGTAGCGAAATGTCAAAAGTTTGTGAAATTACTGGAAAGAAAGCTATGTTTGGTAACAACGTCTCTTTTTCCATTAACAAAACCAAGAGAAGATTTGATGTAAATCTTTCTAAGAAACGTTTTTATATCCCTGAAGAAGACCGCTGGGTAACCCTAAAGGTAACTTCTAAGGCGTTGAAATCCATCAATAAAAAGGGGATATCAGCAGTTATAAAAGAAGCAAGAGCAAAAGGATTGGTTAAGTAATCCGTAAATAAAAAGATAACAATGGCAAAGAAAGGTAATAGGATCCAAGTTATTTTGGAGTGCACGGAGCATAAAGAATCCGGCATGCCTGGTACTTCTAGGTATATCACTACCAAGAACAAGAAGAATACTCCAGATAGGATGGAAATTAAGAAATTCAACCCTATCATGAAGAAAATGACAGTTCATAAAGAAATAAAATAATACGTCATGGCAAAGAAGACCGTAGCGAGTTTACAGACAAGCTCAAAAAGATTAACCAAAGCCATTAAAATGGTAAAGTCGCCAAAAACTGGTGCTTATACTTTTGTGGAATCAGTAATGGTTCCTGAAATGGTAAACGATTGGATGGCAAAACAGAAATAATACTTGCCAAAATATATTTTAAAGCTACTTTCCATCGAAAGTAGCTTTTTTATTTTCATATCTTTGGGTAATAGAAGTAGTATAACAAATGAGTTTATTTAAAAAGATATTTTCTTCCGAAAAGAAGGAAACCCTGGATAAGGGTTTAGAGAAGTCCAAGACCAGTTTTTTTTCAAAATTGGGAAAAGCAGTTGCCGGTAAAACCAAGGTAGATGATGATGTTTTGGATAATCTGGAGGAAGTATTGGTCACTTCGGATGTCGGAGTGAATACTACCCTTAAAATTATCGAGAGAATAGAGGCCAGGGTATCCCGTGATAAATATATGGGTACTGATGAACTTAATGTGATCCTCCGTGAAGAAATTGCAGGCCTTTTATCCGAAACCAATGTAGGGGAGGAGACAGAGTTTGTAGTTCCCAAGGACAAAAAGCCCTATGTGATCATGGTGGTTGGTGTCAATGGGGCCGGTAAGACCACCACTATTGGGAAATTGGCCCATCAATTCAAAAAACAAGGTTATAAGGTTGTACTGGGTGCCGCGGATACGTTCCGTGCGGCGGCGATAGATCAATTACAAGTTTGGGCAGACCGCGTAGATGTGCCCATCGTAAAACAGGCTATGGGGAGTGATCCTGCTTCGGTCGCTTTTGATACCCTAAGTTCTGCCATGAAACAAGATGCCGATGTGGTAATTATAGACACCGCGGGTCGCTTGCACAACAAGGTAAACCTGATGAACGAGCTTACCAAAGTGAAAAGGGTAATGCAAAAGGTGGTCGCAGATGCACCCCATGATGTCATGCTGGTACTCGATGGCTCTACAGGTCAGAATGCCTTTGAACAGGCAAAGCAGTTTACCAAGGCTACCGAAGTAACCTCTTTGGCAGTTACGAAATTGGACGGCACCGCCAAAGGTGGTGTGGTCATTGGAATCTCCGATCAGTTTAAGGTCCCTGTTAAGTATATCGGGGTTGGTGAGGGTATCGAAGATCTTCAAATATTTAATAAGTACGAGTTCGTCGATTCATTTTTTGGTGGTAAAAATTGAGGTGCCTCCTATCCATACTACTCATTCTCTTGGCGCTACCAAGCGCTGCACAAATCATACATCCTAAAGCCAGTCCTTTTTCCCTAGTGGAGCAGGAGGTCGGCCTATCTATAATTTCCGTAGCTTATTCACGTCCTGGCGTTAGGGGGAGGACCATTTTTGGTCACCTCGTACCCTATGACCGTATTTGGCGGGTTGGGGCCAATGAGTCCACCAAGATCACCTTGGATACGGACATGAAAGTCCTTGGCAATTCCTTGGCCAAAGGAACCTATGCCCTTTATGCTTTTCCACAGGAGGACAAATGGGAAATAGTATTTCATACCAATACTACCCACTGGGGCGATGGCAGAACGGACTATGACCCTTCGGAAGATGCGCTAAGGGTAACCGTCATCCCCGAAAGAATCCCTTATTTCCAAGAGAATTTTTTAATCACTTTTGATGCGATGACCCATAACAGTGTGGAAATGATCTGGATTTGGGAGCAGACCAAAGTTGTGATTCCAATGACAGTGGATACCCATGGTGCCATGCTCAGTGAAATCAACAAACAACTACAAGAGAATCCAACGGCACAAACCTATTATGAAGCAGCTCGTTATTATCAGGAACAGGGCATGGAGCATCCCTTGGCCCTCGAATATCTGAATAAGGCCATTACCCTAGGAGGCGACACCTATTATTTTTACAGGGTAAAATCTTTGGTTGAGGCCGCTTTGCTCGATTATAGGTCGGCTATAAAATCTGCCCAAAAATCCATGAAATTAGCAGGGTTTGAAGGGAAGGATGAGTTTGTCCGGATAAACCAGGAGAATATTAAGAATTGGAATACATTAATTAAAAACTAGCACTTATGAAAAGACTCTTTATTTTGGTATTGGCACTAGTAGCCTTGGGATTTACGTCATGTAAGCAGAAACAAGAAAAGACCCCCGAGCCTGTAGTGCTTTGGGAGGCCTATAATGATTCCGCCGAAGTAGCAGCCAACGCAGATCATGAGATAGGGAGAATGCGGTACAAGCTGATCCAATCCAAAGTGCTGGACAAAAATGAGGTGTTTTTGCCGCTCTATGATGAAGTTTCCAAGTTTTCCGATACCGAATACGAAAGTCTCAAACCCTTGGTCATGGAACAGGATATCCCCACCTTGCAAACACATATCAGGGAGGGCAAACTGAGTTATGAAAAGTTGGTGCTTTTCTATCTGAAAAGAATTTATAAATACGAGCTTGATAATACCACTACATTGAATACGGTCTTGGCCTTGAACCAGGATGTTGTTGCTGAAGCCCGTAAAATGGACGAGTTCCTCAAAAAATATCCAAACGAAAAACACCATCCCATTTATGGCATGCCCATCTTATTGAAGGACAATATCAATACCAAGGGGATGAAGACTACGGCAGGATCTATTGCTTTGATGGACAATGAGACCGATGATGCTTTTATCGTGCAACAATTAAAGAAGAACGGTGCCCTTATTTTAGGAAAGGTCAACCTAAGTGAGTGGGCCTATTTCCTTTGCTCAGGTTGCCCTGTAGGCTACAGTGCCGTTGGGGGTCAGACCCTGAACCCATATGGAAGAAAAGTCTTTGAAACCGGTGGGTCCAGTGCAGGGAGTGGTACTTCTGTTGCTGCCAACTATGCGGTAGCGGCAGTGGGGACTGAAACTTCTGGTTCTATTTTATCCCCTTCCAGTCAAAATTCTGTCGTGGGCTTAAAACCTACTATTGGCCTTTTGAGCCGTACGGGGATCGTTCCTATTTCCAGCACCCTGGATACTCCTGGTCCTATGACCAAAAACGTAGTAGACAATGCCGTTTTATTATCGGCCATGTTGGGGAAAGATCCAGCGGATATGAAATCCGTTGCGGCTACTGCCGATTACATGAATGCGGTTACCAATAATTCCCTTAAAGGGAAGCGCTTGGGGGTGTTCTCTAACCTTATGGAAGAAAATGAGATTTATAAGAATACGGTGGAGAAGCTAAAAAGTCTTGGGGCCGAAATTGTGGTTTTTACCCCGCCAACAGTTCAAATGGAAGGCTTCTTGAGTATTTTGAACATTGATATGAGGAACGACTTACCGAACTATCTGAACACCCAAGTAAGAAACAAGGACGCCGTAAAAATTGGCAGTATTCAGGATGCCATCGCCTTCAACAACATGGATTCTTTGGTGCGTATTCCTTACGGGCAGGCCCTGTTTGAAGGGATTGTGGCAGATTCTACCACTGCTGAAGGCTTGGAAGAAATAAAAAATAGATTGGAAAAAACAGGAAGGGCCTTTTTTGATACGGCCTTGGATTCCAAAAATTTGGATGCTATTCTTTCCATCAACAATTATCATGCAGGTTATGCCGCAGTGGCCAAATATCCGGCCTTAACGGTCCCAATGGGTTATAAGGAAACGGGAGAGCCCATTAGCCTTACCTTCATAGGTAAATCTTTCCAAGAGGATAAATTACTGGAACTGGGTCGCGCTTTTGAAGTGGGTACCAAAGTCCGTAAAACACCGGAGGCTTTTAAAAACTAGTACGGGATATTCCTATTCCATTAGGGCATTGATTTGGGTCCAAATTTCGCAATCGAAGGAGGTGGGCCCCAATTCAGTGTTATTGGCGGCATCCCCCATACGAACAATAACCAATCCCATACTGGGAACCACATATAATTTTTGGTCATTGGCACCCAAACCGGCAATAAGGTCGTCCGGGGCATTGGGTATTAATTTTCCTTTAAAGGAGTCTTCGGATCCCGGGACTCTATAATTGTCTTTTCCATTGATCCACCACAAATACCCATAGGCAGGGTTCAATTCTTGTGTTGTAGAGGTCATGGCCCCAAAATAGGCCTTGTCTGTCATGATGGGAGTTTCATCCCATGTGCCTTCATTCAGATTCAATAACCCAAAGCGGGCCATACTCCTTGCCGTACTAAAATACAGATTCAGGTAGCCTGTCTTTATCCAGGATCCTTGCATCCCTATTCTGTCCCTAATTTTAGCATTGAAATAGGCCTTAAAATCCTGCTGTACCGCTCCCGTAATAATATTGTCCATAAGGGTATAAGGGGCATTGTGGTAATACCAGAAGGTATCCGGTTCATTTTTATACAAGAGACATTCCTTATCGGTGCAAAAATTATTGGCCACAGTATAATCTAGGCCCGAGGTCATGGTCAGGTGGTTTTTTACAGTGATCCGAGCTTCCTGCTCCGGAGTTAGGCTACTCCATCCCACGCCCATATATTCGTTGGAGGCAGCATCCAAGGATAGGAATCCTTCCTCTTGGGCCAAACCGGCGGTAAAAGCGGTTAATGTTTTGGCAGCCGAATTCCAAGTGTGGTTCTGGGATGCAGAAAATCCATTGAAATACTGTTCCAGGACGATCTTACCATCTTTTAGAATGATAAAAGCCTTGGTGTTGTTTTCTTCCAAAAAGGTATACAAAGGAGCAACTACGCTCTCGTTCCATTCTAGGGATTCCAAGGTTGCGATGTCCCATGTATCACTGTTCATAGGTGGAAAATAGAGACTGTGTGTTTCAGGTTCCGGTTCCGGGATGGGGATGGGAGCAGGCTCTGTAATAGGATCTAGTTCGGGTTCCGTGTCCTTGGAACAACTCACAAAAGTGAGGAGGGTGCACAAAAAAAGCAGTAACGTTTTGGTTTTCATGGCTGTAGGTTTTTATTTCAATAGGTAGTCTGGGTATATATAATAACGCAGAAACGTTAATATTAGTCTTATTTTGATGCCATTCTTTTATCAAATCGTACTTTTGCACCCTATTTAGAAAAAACATGCGGACAAAAACACTTAAAAAGAATAAAATCAACGTAGTAACCCTAGGGTGTTCCAAAAATGTGTACGATTCAGAAGTACTTATGGGACAGTTGCGTGCCAACGATAAAGAGGTGGTACATGAAGAGGAGGGGAATGTTGTTGTCATCAACACCTGTGGTTTTATTGCCAATGCCAAAGAGGAGAGTGTAAACACCATTTTGGAATATGTGCAAAAAAAAGAAGCCGGACTAGTTGATAAGGTTTTTGTGACCGGATGTTTAAGTGAGCGCTATAAGCCAGACTTACAAAAAGAGATTCCCAATGTGGACGAATATTTTGGGACCAGTGATCTACCCAATCTATTGAAGGCTCTTGGAGCCGATTATAAGCATGAGCTGATCGGGGAACGATTGACGACCACCCCTAAAAATTATGCCTATTTAAAAATAGCCGAAGGTTGTGACCGACCTTGTTCCTTCTGTGCCATTCCCCTGATGCGTGGAAAGCACAAGAGTACCCCTATTGAAGACCTTGTTCAGGAAGCTGAGAAATTGGCTGCCAAAGGGGTGAAGGAATTGGTATTGATCGCCCAGGATTTAACCTATTATGGGTTGGATCTTTACAAAAAGAGAAACTTGGCAGAGCTGTTGAAGGAACTGGTAAAAGTTGAGGGGATCGAATGGATCCGTTTGCACTATGCCTTCCCTACAGGGTTCCCAATGGATGTATTGGATGTGATGAACCAGGAGCCAAAAGTATGCAACTACTTGGATATTCCTTTGCAACATATCGCGGATCCTATCCTGAAAAGTATGCGTCGTGGGACCACTAAGGCCAAAACGACCCAATTGTTACAGGATTTCAGGGCTACCGTACCAGAAATGACCATCCGTACCACCTTGATCGTGGGATATCCTGGGGAAACCGAAGAGGACTTCCAGACCTTAAAAAGTTGGGTAGAAGAAATGCGTTTTGAACGTTTGGGATGTTTCACCTATAGCCATGAGGAAAATACACATGCCTACAATTTGGAGGACGATGTGCCAGAAGATGTAAAATTGGAACGCGCTGCCGAGATTATGGAGCTACAGTCCCAGATCTCTTGGGAGCTGAACCAGGAAAAAGTAGGACAGACCTTCCGTTGCATTATCGACCGTAAAGAGGGACCTTACTTTGTAGGTCGTACCGAGTTCGATTCTCCGGATGTGGACAATGAGGTACTTATAGATGCTGCGAAACACTACGTAAAAATAGGGGAGTTCACCAATGTGAAAATTACCGAAGCGGCAGATTTTGACCTGTACGGCGAACCTGTGTAACATTGGATTTACGTTTATGCCGCATTTTTAATAAAGGGAGCCAGTGGCTCCTTTTTATTGTTATAGGCTTATTGTAGAAGGTAATTCGGATTCCAAAAAGGAGAACAATCCCTCCCAAGATCATCTGTAGGGTAATAATCTCATCCAAAAAGACCCACGCCAAAAAAGCGGTCAACAAAGCCTGACTCAACATGGCCAAAGACACACGGGTGGTTCTCATATATTGCAGGGCATAGCTCACCATCAACCAGGCCAATAATTGGCATACCACTGCCTGTAAGGAGAGTACCATCCAGCCCATCGTGGAGAACCCGCCAAAAGGCTCGCCCCACGCCAAGCTCATAATCCCTAAAAAGACGGAGGAGGCCATTAGGCTGTAGGTCATAAAGGTAACAATGGAGATCTTGGCGAGTACTTCCTTGCTTATCAGGAGGTAGGCCGAATAAAAGACGCCAGATAAGACTCCACAAATAAATCCGATATCAAAGGAAAGGGAGGCAAACACCTCAAAACCTACCAGGGCAACCATCCCTAGAAGGGAAATGAGGGTGCCAATCCAGAAATTCTTGGTGGGTTTGTTCGTTAAAAACAAAAAGGTGGCAACGCCCACCCATACCGGGGAAAGGTTTGTCAGTAGCGATGCCTGTGTAGCAGTGGATTCCAGGATAGCGATATTCCATGCTGCCACATCCGATCCAAATAAGATGCCGCCCAAGGCAGTTAACAGCAGTATTTTTGTTGAGGGCATGCCCAACTGTTTGGTATACCATGCATAGGGCAGAATAAGCACAAGGGCTATGGCCATGCGGTAGAAGGCCGAGATCAAACCGGGGGCCAGTTCCATCTTTATCAAAAGCGGAAAAACGGATACACAGAGTATTCCTATGACTAAGGCTAATCTTGGCTTGTTCATGGGCGGTAATAAGCGGCTAATGTAGTAAAAATAGGAATTGGTAAATGCGATTTTTATTGCCTGACGGACTGCATAATAGCATACTATTTCTTTGTGGTGACCGGCTTTTTTTTAGTTTTGCAGCTCCAAAGAAAAAAGTATGATTTCCGTAGACCAAATTGCAGTAGAATTTAGTGGGGATACACTCTTTAGTGACGTGTCCTTCGTGATCAATGAGAATGACAAAATTGCCCTAATGGGGAAGAATGGGGCTGGGAAATCTACCATGATGAAGATCATCGCCGGGGAGCAGAAGGCCACCCGTGGGCATATCCGTTTTCCCAAGGATGCCGTGATCGCCTACTTGCCACAGCATTTGCTCACCAATGATAACTGCACCGTCTTTGAAGAGGCTTCCAAGGCCTTCAAGGAAATCTTTGAAATGCGGGACGAAATGGACCGCCTGAACAAGGAACTGGAGACGAGGACCGACTATGAGTCCGACGCCTATATGAACATCATAGGCAAAGTGTCCGACCTTGGGGAGAAGTACTACGCTTTGGAAGAGATCAACTATGAGGCCGAAGTGGAAAAGGCCCTGAGGGGACTTGGTTTTAGAAGAGAAGATTTTGGGAGGCTGACGAGCGAGTTCAGTGGGGGATGGCGTATGCGTATTGAGCTTGCGAAGATCTTGTTGCAAAAGCCGGACTTGATCCTTTTGGATGAGCCTACCAACCACGTGGATATAGAATCTGTGATCTGGTTGGAAGATTTCTTATTGAACAAGGCCAAGGCCGTTGTGGTCATTTCCCACGATAAGACCTTTATTGACAATATCACCAATAGGACCATAGAGGTGACCATGGGCCGTATCTATGATTACAAGGCCAACTATACGCACTACCTGCAATTGCGGGAAGACAGGCGTGCCCATCAGATTAAGGCATACCAGGAACAGCAAAAATTTATTGCGGACAACCAACAATTTATAGACAGGTTCAAGGGAACCTATTCCAAGACCAACCAAGTGACCTCGCGGGAGCGTATGTTGGAGAAGTTGCAGATCATTGAGATTGATGAAATAGATACTTCTGCCCTAAAATTACGTTTTCCTCCTGCTATCCGCTCGGGGGATTATCCCGTAACGGTAAACGGACTGACGAAA
This sequence comes from Sediminicola sp. YIK13, assembly GCF_001430825.1. GTDB lineage: Bacteria > Bacteroidota > Bacteroidia > Flavobacteriales > Flavobacteriaceae > Sediminicola. The sequence continues at coordinate 282,251 of NZ_CP010535.1, forward strand.
AAATATGGGGACCATGTGGTGTTCCAGGATGCCAATATGTCCATCAGTAGGGGAGAAAAGGTCTCCTTTGTAGGTAGGAACGGGGAAGGAAAATCTACCATGATCAAAGCCATTATGGGCGAGATCGATTTTGAGGGGGAATGTTCCCTTGGCCATAACGTAAAAGTGGGGTATTTTGCCCAGAACCAAGCATCGCTATTGGACCCAGACCTGACCATCTTCCAGACTGTGGATGAGGTGGCCGAAGGGGATATCCGTACCCAGATCAAAAATATCTTGGGGAGGTTTATGTTCGGCGGGGATGATCTGGAGAAAAAGGTAAGCGTCCTCTCCGGAGGGGAAAAAACCCGACTGGCGATGGTAAAACTCTTGTTGGAACCGGTAAACCTGTTGATTCTGGATGAGCCTACCAACCATTTGGACCTGAAGTCCAAGGACGTATTGAAAGAAGCGTTGTTGTCCTTTGATGGTACCCTGATTCTGGTGTCCCACGACCGTGACTTCCTACAAGGCTTGAGCCAAAAGGTATTTGAGTTTAAGGAGAAGAGGGTGATAGAGCATTTTGAGACCATTGATGCCTTCCTGATCCGTAACCGAATTGAGAATTTAAAGGAGATAGATCTAAAGGCCTAGGAGGCACTGCATCCTTTTTAGTTAATCAACCTTTACGAAGCTGGTGATGGATTTGTTAAAAATCCATCACACTGTCCAGCCCTCTTTTAAGGCCTTTAAAAGTACCCACTTTTTCTATGGCCAAGAGGGCACCTTGTACATAGGGTTCCGCACTGGCACCAGAATCGTGCCTCAGGGTAAGTTTCTCGTCCTTGAGCCCAAAGATGGCCTCTATGGAAATAACATGACCGGGAAGTCGCACCGAATGAACCTGCACCCCTTCCAACCGGGCACCCCTACTTTCTTTGATGCCCACAAGATCAGCTTCGGAAACGAATAAGGTAGATTCCTGTACGTTCGACAACCGATGTGCCAATTCCCTGGCAGTACCGCTGGGGGAGTCTATTTTGGACTCGTGGGCATAATCTATGAGTTCGTAATTGGGAATATACTTGGCCGCCATTTCTGAGAATTTTTGCAGCAGTACCACGGTAAGGGCAAAATTCCCTACCGCCAAGACGGAAGCGTTGGCTGCTGTTGCTGCCTCCCCGATTTTTTTATAGTCCTGCTCCGTGAGGCCAGAGGTGCCTATGACCGTATTGATGCCTTTGTTTAGGGCTGCCAGCACATTTTTCATGGCACTGTCCGGTTTGGTGTATTCTACCAGCACATCAAATTGTAGTTGCTCCAGGGCAGCATCAATATCCGCAAAAATGGGGATATTCCCTGGACTGAGTTCCAGGACTTCGGCTAGGTTGTCGCCGGCCTTTTTTCTGGCAATGGCCCCGACCAGTTCAAAACCTGGATGGTTCACCAGCCCTTTGCTCAACGCGGAGCCCGCCCAACCGGTGGCACCCGCAATACATACTTTGATTGGCATAATAATGTCTTTTTAAATTAGTACGGATGTTTTTTCCTGAAGAACAGTTGGAACCCAATGGGGATCCTGATCCTAATTTTATGGGTTGCTTTATAAATGTTGTACAAATGGTACATATGCAATATGGAAAACAGGAGTCCGGCCACAAAAATAGGGGTGGCGTCAAAGAGGATTCCATAGACCATATACATGATGTTGGAGGTAAGGTGCCACCATCTAAACGTTTGCATGTTCTTCCTAGAAATTGCAAAGATCCCTGTTGCCAGGGCCAGATAACCCAATACCTCAATCATGGTAATAGTTGTTAAGGGTTCGTTCCTTAAAATTGCTTTCGGCAACTTTTTGTTCCAATTTTTCCAGAAGGGCCATAAACTGCGGGTTGTCTTCCAGGAGATCGTCTATGGTCTGTATGCCTGCTTTCCAATACGCTTCCAGTTTAGGAAGTTCTTTATGGGCCTTTTCCGATAATTGCAACTGTTGTTTTCTGCTATCCTCGGCATCTGTTATGGAGGTGATATACCCCTTTTTCTTCATCTTGTTGATGAGTTTGACAATGCCGGGATGCGACAATTGTAGGGCCTCCGAAATTTCGGTGATGGTGAGGGTGTCGTTCTTTTGAAACAGCAAAAAGATCATGTGCCAATTGGGCTCAATCTCCAGGCCTTCGGAATTGTAGAAGTCCCTGGTGCTGTAGAGGAGGGAGTCGCTGAGCCGTTTTAGGCGGCTGGTAAGTCCGGAGACCCCTATTTCCATTAAAAAATCATTTTCCATATCCTAATATACGTTACTGGTTACGCAAATGTAATTAATAATGTAACTAGTTACGTAAAAAGTTTTATTTATTTTCTGAGATAGATAAAAAGGGGTTAGGGGGAGAGGGGAACAGGGATTATAGGGACCAAAAATACCTTCCTGGTTCGTAACGGGATTGGGAATTTAAAGGAGATTGATCTGAAGGGGTAGGGGGAATGCACGATTCGGCTATGAGCAGCAGCCTCCTTCATGGCAATTGCTTATAGATTTTGTTGTATACAGTTATCTGTTAATTTCTTTGACTCCCTTTTCTATTAAAAATTTAATCACAGGATTTTGGACTTGATAAGTTTTTGCGCCATTTTCTGTTTCCCCAATGTAATGAACTAAACCATAATTTTGCACTATCTTGATGTAATTTATTGCTGTTGGTGTGCTAACTTTCGCAATATCCACATAATCTTTTGTTTTAATTTCCAAGCTGCCAATTTTCAAAATTCTATTTACATTAACTAAAATGTCCTCTTTAGAACCTTTTTTACTGGGGAAGACAGCATAAAATTCAAAGTCTTTGCAATAATTTACTTGACCTTCTTCCACCGCTTTTTTTGTAATTGAATTTGATGTAGAATCAAAATTATTTTGTGTGTCATAAATAACTGAAAGTTGGCGAAATAAATATCTTGGTGAGTTATCACTCAAATCAATTAATTTATTAATTGTTTGTTCAGGGAAGATATCATTCGCTTTTACTTTACGGTCACTGAAATGCTCAATTCGCTTTTCTAAAATTTCATTTAGCTTTTTAGGCGACCAATTTATATTAAATGGTTTGATTTTGTCGAAACGAACTCCTAATTGGTCAAAATCATTTTTAGTGGCATCCCATAATCCAATAACAATTGAATAATTTTCAGATAAAAGGAGTGTAGTGTCGGTTAGTAAATCTTTTAAAAATGTTGTTATTGATTCTATACCTTGCCCTAAAGCTGTGTACTCATCAGCCCTATCAAATAGTATGGTTGTTGTCTTAAAACCTGACTTGTTTATAAGTTGCGTTAAGTCAATCCATATTAACTTAAGTGCTTTAGCATCTTCCAAAAACTCACTAGGATTTTCTGATTTTCTAATGGTCTCCAACTCTAATTCGGGCAAGTAGTTTTTATATAATCCTGTTGTGTTTGAATCTGGAAGTCCAAATGATTTACGTACAAAATCTGAAGCTAATTCGAGACCACCTCCAAGCAGAAGGTTTATCGGCTTATTAAATATATTATTGTAAATATTCTTAAATAAATTTTTTGATTTGAATTTTGTTGCTTTGTCATAATATTGTTCGTATTCTCTTAAGCTAAGGCTCTTAAAGAACTCAGCAATAATGAATGATAATTTCTCCTTGTCATTTTTGTCTAGATTTCTTAGCAGGTTGGGGTTCTTGGAAATAGTCGCACAGTAAAGCTTTATCGTTTCGTTTATTATCAATTTCAGGAAATGCTTCTTGTTGTTTTTTACTGGAACACCTTCGAAATCATCAATTAGTATTGCGAAAACATTGTTTTCCTCAATTTCTCGTTTTATTTTATAAATTAAGGCTGTTTTGCCAATTCCCCTTGCACCAATAATAAATCTACTTCTGTTTTCAATAATGTCAGATCGCAGGCTGTTATAGTTGTTTGGATATATGAAAATTTCGTCAAGAAACTTTCTTTCTTGTTCAGCGGAAAACGTAGAAAATGGATTCTTTTTAAATTTTAGTCTTTCAAATAATTCCATATGGTTCATTTAGTTCAGTACAACGGTTTGTTTATAAAACGTAGCGTACAAAAAGACGCTAACTTTTAGGATAAACACAGAAGCGATTAATGATGTTTTTTATAATTCAGATTACTATTGTGATGATGGTCTTTTCAATTAAGCACGAACCATCTGGTTTAGAATTTATAAGCTATTTTTAATACATTGTGTTGCGAGTAGTTATATTAACAACCTTCATCTTCATCTTCTTCATCTTCTTCATCTTCTTCTTCTCTTCCTTTGCAAATTTTTAAAATTTTCTTTTTTTCTTTTTCTAAAAGTTCAGGTAATTCAGAAACGGTTTCTACTATAAAATTATGTCCGTGAATAGAATTCAGTTTTTTATTGTCATCATTTTCTTTTAGTAACTTTAAGTCCTCAAGAATCCATTCTGTTCCCTCTCTAATCATTTCAGGTTTTTTAAGTTCTATTTGAGTTTTTAGAAATTTAGCAAGCCAATAAATTGAATGTGAATAAAGTTCATTATTGCGAGCAGAAATTGCCATAGAGCGAGCAACATCTCCTTCTATAACGAGAACGTTTTCTTTGTAATCTTTAATTTTTTTATTAATCTTTACCTCTAAATCAATTTCTAATTGTTTTAAAATTTCCTTTTTTTCTTTCTCAAATTTCTTTTCTACTCTATTATGAATTTCTTTCTTTGCCCCGCTTTTATTCCACCACCAAGTTGCACCGAGTAGAATAACAACTATTCCAAGTAATACCGTTATAAATATTGTATGATTTGAGATTTCTTGTTCTAAAAGAGTCCTATAGATTTCTCCAATTCTATCTGTATTACTTTCCTTCATATTATTTTTTTATACACAATTTGCGCCTAAAGCAACTCATGCCTTTAATCCAACGTTGAACATATTATAAAAAGCAATATAGAGTATATGACCTCTAATTTTCGCTAAAATTCTATGTTTTTGTAAGAAGTTATTAACTTGTAGGAATGGTGGGTAGAGTAGTGTAAATGGTTGGTTTTGGGTTACAATTTGCATGTTGTTTATCGAGCATTACAAAGAAGCGGATAACAACTCAATTTTCCTTACGGTTTCCCGTAATAGGGAAGAGAATATTTAATTGTCAGGTTGAGCCTTTCGACTTCGCTCAAGACAGGCTGCGTCGTAACCTTTGTGACACGGAGCGTTGATTTGAAGCGGTGCCACTGTCCAGACCTCTCGACTGCGCTCGAGGGGACAGAAATAAAGGTGGCGGTGACACTGTCCAAACCTCTCGACTGCGCTCGAGGGGATAATAAAAAGGTGGTGGTTCCACTGTCCAGACCTCTCGACTCCGCTCGTGGAGACAAATAAAGGTGGCGGTGCCACTGTCCAGACCTCTCGTCTGCGCTCGAGGGGACAAAAAAAGGTGGTTGTACCACTGTAAAGACCTCTTCACTGCGCTCGAGGGGACATAAAAAGGTGGCGGTGCCATTGTCCAGACCTCTCGACTGCGCTCGAGGGGACATAAAAAGGTGGCGGTGCCATTGTCCAGACCTCTCGACTGCGCTCGAGGAGACAAAAAAAAGGCAGCCTGGACATGTAGATGCCCAAGCTGCCTTTTTTTTAATATTAGTGTTTTGCTATTAGTGTTGTTGCATTTTTCCAACAATGGTCCCCACTGCGGATTTTATTTTATCAATTGCACCTATTACTGCCTGATCTACTGAGTCTGCCTGATTGGTGACGGCAATGGGTTGCTTGCCCTCAATTCTGGCCTCAATTAAACAGGAGATATCATTGATGCCATCTTTTTTTCCATTCTCATCTTTCAAGTGTACCTCAATTCTGGTAATATGGGAATCGAACCTTTGCAGGGCTTCTGCAATTAGGGAGGAAAAATATTCTTCACTTCTCTGTTCCCCTGAAATAGTCTTGTCGGTATTAATTTGAATTGTCATATGCTATGTTTTTTGCTTAAATTTCTAAAAGGCTATTTAGCGAAGCCAAATAGCCTTTTAATTTTGTGTAAGGTACTCCTTTATCCGGTGTGGATAGGAAGTATTTAGTTTCTTTGATCATCTCCTGGTCTAGGCGACTTAAATACATCTAATCCCTCTTTTCTATACTCCATCACTTGTTTCTTGATAAACTCACGGAACTCCTTATTGCTCTGATCGTCCTGTTTGGAGAATTCAGCTACTGTTTTTGTTATCCCTTTTGACTTTGTATTCAAAAAAGTTGTACTCATAAAAAATTGTTTTAATAGTTAGTTTGCAGTTTAAAAATTTAATAATGAAATTTTATTAATACCATCTTAAAATCCGGAGAATAAGTTAACAATTGGCATACCCAAAAGTGAGGTAACTACTTAAAAATAAGGCTATTGGTTTGTCTCCCAGTGTCTTAGGCGGCTGAGGTGTTTAAGGTAAAGATTTCCCATAATGGGAGGAAATTGTGGGAGAAGGGGGGAGGTAAAAAAAAGGCAGTGGTGCCACTGTCCAGACCTCTCGACTGCGCTCGAGGGGACAGAAATAAAAGTGGCGGTGCCACTGTCAGGTTGAGCCTTTCGACTCCGCTCAAGACAGCCTGCGTCGAAACCTATGTGACACGCAAGGTTGGTTAATGGTGTCACTGTCCAGACCTCTCGACTGCGCTCTAGGGGACAGGAGGGAAATGTTTCGTTGTCAGGTTGAGCCTTTCGACTCCGCTCAAGACAGGCTGCGTCGAAACCTATGTGACACGCAAGGTTGGTTAATGGTGTCACTGTCCAGACCTCTCGACTGCGCTCGAGGGGACAGCTGTAAAATGTTTCGTTGTCAGGTTGAGCCTTTTGACTCCGCTCGGGGGAACAAAAGGAAATGTTTCGTTGTCAGGTTGAGCCTTTCGACTCCGCTCAAGACAGGCTGCGTCGAAACCTATGTGACACGCAAGGTTGGTTAATGGTGTCACTGTCCGGACCTCTCGACTCCGCTCGAGGGGACAGTAGGCAATCCTGTTACCTTTTAGGCATTCGAAATTGTATCATCAGGGAGGACACTATCTTTACCGTACCAATGGTAATTACGGCATACTCCACATCAAACAGATCCGCTATGATTCTGGAAAGAATGGCACCTTTTAACTGCTGCCATTGTAGGTAGCTACTAGATCAAATAGTAATTTATATCAGACCGGCACCAAGCGCAAGGGATATAAGAATCAACATGATGGCCACGATAGACTGTAAGGATTTAAGGGTTACCTTTTTTAGAAGTTTATTACCTAGGTAGGCACCCGTAATGGCGGATATGGTGGCAATAACCACTAAGGGTAGGTTGTCTATAAGACCTGATTTTGAAAACCTGGTCGCATAAACCCCCAACCTCGTAAAATCCACAAAAGTGGATACCACCACGGAGGTCCCTATAAAAACTTCCTTTGATAATCCGGCCTTAATTAAAAAAGCACTTCTCAAGGCCCCTTGATGCCCGGAAAGTCCTCCAAAAAATCCGCTCAGAGCACCGCCCAGGGGTAATTTTCCTTCTGAAAATTGGAGTCGCTGAAACGAGGGCAACAAATCCATTAGCGCAAAGAAAATGAGCAAGATGGAAATAATGAATTTCACCGGATATACTTCATAGGTGTTTCCCAAAAATTGATATGAGAAAATAGCCTTGGCATCTGGGATATGAAGTAGAAGCCATGCCCCAAAAAAGGCAAAAACAACGGCCGGGACTCCAAATTTTAGGAGTACTCTTTTATTAGCATGCTTACCTACCAATATTATTTTAAAGATATTGTTGAAAAAATGGACCAAGCCAGTCAATGCTATGGCCAGTTCCACAGGAAAAAAGAGCATAAATACGGGGGTAAGTATGGTCCCCAGCCCAAAACCGGAGAAAAAGGTTAGAATGGCGACCAGGAAAGATACTATTGCTATTAGGATTGTCTCCATATGAATCGAGGGCTGCAATTCATGGATAACCGTTATATTCTAGATAATAACGGATGCCATAGATTGATTTATGATATCAATATAGCAATTAATGCCCTTGACGACCAAAAAGAAATGGAAATGAACGACCTATTTTGAAAATGTAATTGGATGTGGCCTTTGTCATCAATTGTTGTTCAATTTAATAGTCGGTAATGGATTGGTATTCCTTTTTCCAACCAAATAATTTCTATATATAAGTTTCCATTTTCATTTAGTTTACCCAAGGTTAGCTTAGGGTCAATGGGTGAAGAACCATGTGGTAAAACTGTACGCCATTGAAAACCTTCCCAGGCGCTATTAAAACCATTTTCCTTGTCTGAGACTGTTATTTTCTTGATGATACTGAGGGATTGGTCATTCAAATAGGCTGAAGTTGAAGAAAGGTCAATACGGATGATGGGTGCAAAACTATCTTCAATAGGTCGAAGGTTCAATATCGAGTCTTTGTAGTTTATGGAGAATGCAATAGATCCCGATTTGACGAACTTTAATTCAGGAAGAATATGCTCTTGTTCCAATTCTATAATTTGTATTTTTCCGTTTTCATCTTTTAGAACCCTTGTTTTGGTTTTAATGGGAACTAACTTGTTCTCCATCAATTTAAAGGAGTATTCTCCATCAGCAAACTCATTGCCAATAAACTTATGAAGTTCCATTTTTAGCTGTTGTGAAAAGCCATATGACATGTTCAACAGAAAGACAAGAAGTATTAGTGATGCGTGTTTCATTGTTTTCCATTTGAGGTTAACCTAACTTTTGATAATTAGCTTATTTGTTCTACCAACAATTCAAGGATAATATCTGATGACTTAATAATATCCAAGCAATATCTCCATGGTTCCATCTGAATGGAAAGTGTTTTCTTTGATGGTGATAACAGGTCTTAAATCATTTTTAAAATATTTCTTAGAATAAATTATTGCTTCCTATTTTAGAATAAGATAGCTAATAAATAAAAGCAAAACGTTCATAACAGACTGTATTATCAGTTTGTGATAATGCGTGTTTTATGTAATTAGGTTATTTTTCTGCTAATTAGATGGTCTAGTCCAATTTTTCCAGAACCAAAAACCAAAGCATAAATACTGACCCATAAAAATCCCAACGCGGGAAGAATTGGCCAAACCCCTTGTTCCAGTACCTTTGGCCATTGCTGAAAGAAGATAGCTGTTAACATTGTCAGACCAATCATTAGTCCCCAAAATCTAGTGGCCAATCCCAAGGCTAGAAAAAGGCCTCCAATCGCTTCACTTGCGGCACCCAGCCAAGCAAACAACCAAGGAGCTAAGCTAAATGGGATCCCAAATTTTGCCACATCCTCAGGAAACCAACTAGCTACTTCGAACAATGCAAGTGGCTCCTCTGAGTTGGACCATGGCATTCCAAATTTACTAGAGCCAAAGTCGAGGGTCAATAACAGTCCACAAAGTATCCTGGGAATAGCAAATAAAATATTTCCCCATAAAGAGGTAATGGCTATTGGTTTTAGATTCCATTTTGTGAAACTTTTTAAAAAACGCATATCAATATGTTTTATCAGATACAAGGGCACCCGACAGATTAATTTTATGAAAGATACAACAACTTATAATTAGGTTTTTAAAGGCTAAGGTCAAAGGATTGAGCAGAAATCTCTTTTTTTAGGGTGCATGAAAAATTCTTCTTTGCTATTTGGGCGTTTTATTGGGAAAGCTAAGTTTCCGTTCTTCCCTTATTTCACCAATATGGTAATAGGCTATTATTTCTAATATGAGATTGTCTTGAACATAATACCATTCACTCACCTCCATAGAAAAATCGCCCTGGGTGGTAGTGTAGCGCACGCCGGCCCTGTTCTCGCCATATAGGGCTTCGTGCAGTTCAAATTTATGTCCTAAAAATTTATCCTTATTGGTGGCCACCAACTCTAAATACGTTTTTTTGCCTACTATGGTGCCAAATGGACTGCTATGCTTGAAATTTTCAGCTATGGGGAGGGAATTAAAATCTCCGGATTCCCATAGATCGAACCATCTTTTTACCAAATCTTTTATCCCCATTGTTTATACGTGCTGATCAATTAAAATGGCATTGCCGTCTGGATCCGTCAAAACAATACTCGCTGGTCCATTTGTACTTTCATCTGCTTCTTGGTTAAGTGGGATGCCGTTTTTCTTTAAGGATTTTTGAATTTCCCTGACATCATCAAAACTGTCCAGTTTCTTTGCGTTGGTATCCCAACCTGGATTAAACGTTAAAATATTATTTTCAAACATGCCCTGAAAAAGTCCGATCAGGGAGTGTTCATTTTTCATAATGAGGTAATTTTTTTCAAGGTCCCCTGCAAAAACAGTGAATCCCAATTTCTCGTAAAAATCCTTGGATACCTTTATGTCCTTAACATTAAGGCTAACTGAAAATGCTCCTAATTTCATAACAGTGATTTTTTTTGGTTCCTATTAGAACCTCAAGTTATGATTTTATGGAGAATAACTGGATGCGAACAGTGGATTTGTTGCAAGCCAATAAATATATCGAGGGTAGTCCATATTGGAAGTCCAAAGAATTTAAAACCGCTCGAGGGGACATTAAAAGGTGGCGGTGCCACTGTCCAGACCTCTCGACTGCGCTCGAGGAGACAGGAATGTGCCAGAGGAAACTATAAGTACTCCTCTTTCTAATTTTTACGCTGGCTTTTCCTTTATTCGTCCTTAGACAGGGCATCAAATTCTTTTCTTTTAGAAGCGAACCATTCTTTTAAGGCATCAGGGGTTGTCATGAGTTGTTTCATTTTTTTCATGGCGTTCAGATGTGCCTCATCCCCTTTTTGGAACATTTCCATCCCGTGTCTTTTGCTCATTTCCTCTATTTCCTCAAAGGTATTGGCCTTAAATTCTTTGGAACATGCCCCTCCCAGTTGTTTGCAGGTCATTGTTTTCATAATAGATTTTTACCAATTCTTTTCAAGTTATAAATAATCAATCCATTTTATGTACTTCCATCTCAATTTCAATCATAAATTCTGGAAGCGCCAGTTCTTTTACACCAAGCCAAGATCCGGTCGGAAAATTATTGGTATAAATCGTACCTCTGTATGCGCCATGCTCCAACAATAAAGGCATATTAGTGGTGAAAATATTTTCCACGATCACATCATCAAAGGTGCAACCATAATGTGTCAATATTTTTTCCAGATCGGTATAGCAATTTTTCATTTGTTGTTCAAAATCACCCACCGCTGTAGGATTTCCTTCATTATCCATACTTACTGCTCCAGATATTTTGATGTCATTGCCAATTTTTACAGCATGCGAATATCCATAAGCTTTTTCGATTTCGGGGCGTAGGTTGAAGTATTCTGGCTGTTCTATTTTGACCGCTACTTCTTCTTGTACTTCTTTATCAGCTTCTTTACACCCATGAATAGAGATACAAACTAGGCAAAGTGTCATCAACAAGGTTTTTGGATGCAAAATAAGGTTAAATGCTTTCATAATATTGGTAGATTAGCTGGTGCCTACTCTTTCGGTTTTCGGCTTCCCCGTTTGTCTATAGCAGACAAAAGGTTTTAGAACATTGTAAACAGAACCACAAAGCAACCAAGCGAAGTGATTCGCTGATGATTGAAGAACTTCTTAAAAAGAGGGAATATTAATTGATTAAATATAGCGAATATTTTCCAAAAAAATTGACTAAACCGTTCTTTGTGAGCATTTTGGGTTTCATTACGGAATTGAATGCAGATTACATAAATTCCCACCCAGTTGCACAGGGCATAAGACCATTAGACATCTGTTGCTACGGTCTGTTTAATTCAGGTATTTCTGCAGAGCTTCCTCAAATAAAGGATCACTTGGTCTTAATTGGGCGTTGGAGAGGATTTCTCCTTCTGGGGAAATGATCACATATTTGGGAAGGGTCACCAGGATAACAGGAGAGTTTTCAATTATGTGCTTGGAATACGTCAATGAATAGAATGGATTCCCTTCTTTTTGACCCAACCAATAATGGTTTCCTATCCAATTCTTATCTTTTAAAAATCCTTTCCAACCTGTAAAATCTTGATCAACAGAAATAGTAATGAACTCTACATTGTCAGCAGCATGTTTTTCGGCTAATTGTTTAAAAATAGGAGCTTCTTCCAAACATGGGGCACACCATGTGGCCCAGAAATCTATGATGATGTATTTTCCCCTAAAAGATTCTATGGCTACGGTACCATCGTCAATCGACAAAAATGATCCGTTGGGCACGGGTTGTCCTTCCATGACCGATTCCAATTTAATAAATTCATCTTCTTTTGGAGCGTTGTATTTTAACTCTTCCAGGGTCAAAGGCATCATTACCAATGCCTTTACCATTCCGCTTTCATCAAAATACAATTGTTGTTTTACTTTTTTGGCATTTATCAAGGAGCGAAAGTCTTTAGGGCTCACCAATTCTCCTTTTAGATCGTAGATGGGGATAAACTTTACATTGTACGTTATTGTTCCCATCTTTTCCAATTGGGAGGCAGAATAGAGCGTTAAATCAACTATTTTGTTTTTTAACTCAGGGCTGTAACCTTTTGTATCAGAGTTGGTGCACGAAATAAAAAATATACTAGCGACTAATAAAAGTAGTTTGGAGCTTTTCATAATTGTTCCTTTGTCGCAACCTTTTGTTAATGGGTTACCATAAGGGAATATAGAAAATATTATACAAACTAACGGCATGGAATTAATAATACACGCATAAACTTTTAAGAGGCAGGCATTAAACTATGTCCTCAGGACAAAAATTTAAGCGTTATTTACTTTATTGAAGCGAAAAAACCTCATAGGTTCTGGTCCATTCCGTGACCTGTCCAGCTTGAAGCGAAATGCTGTGGAACAGTTCTGGACTTATCACATGCGTCCATCCCCATAGATTAATACTATGGGTTGGAAAATTACCTGTTTCTCGAATCCCAATCTTGCTACTGTTATTTAGAAGTTCCCATTGTGCGGGAACCGATTGGCCTCCGGATAGGTTGCTAAAAAAGAATTGTTCTTTGGGTGTACCTAGGAATGAAAAATCGCTTTTACCGAGCACCACTTTCCTTTCTGGGTTCACCGTTTCCCCAAAATGGTCGGGCTGCAGGGAGAATGAAAATTTTAAATGATAATTACAGCCTATCAAATCTTTGTCCACCTTTAAAAAGTTGTGATTGTATTCACTGGTTTCAATGCATTTTTTACCTGTATTCCTTAATCGATAACCAATCCTAAAACCATTTGACAATAGCTCAATCTCCTTGTGTAAGACATACCCGTAATCATTATGAAGCCTAGAAGTACAGGTAATGGATATTTTAGTATCGTTTTTGGTGACTTTAAATTCGGCGGGCTGCACCTCGTAGGCCCTTTGGAAGTCGTAGGTGTCCGAATCTTTTCGTATGAGCCCCACGCCAATCTTATGAAACCAATCTCCAATCTCTGTCCCCTCAAATCCTAGTGGGGAGTCGATGCCAAATTCATTGTAAAAGCCCTTGCCCATATGTTCTCCTGCCTTAATATCGGTTCGCTCCACCCCAGTAATGGCGGTTTTGTTAAAAGTAACGGTTGTTATTTTTCCGGTCCAGTCGAAGCGGGATCCCACATAATTTTCCGTAGGCAGGTAAATCTGTAATTCCAAAAGATCATTTCTAAGGGTATGGGGCATTTGGCGTTTTTAAGGAAGGCTAAAATAATGGCATATTTTTAAAGTACAGCATTGCTGGGCAAGATTCTTTTGTCGTTTTCGGTCATGGAATAGCGTCTAAAGTTACCTATCTATTATTTCAATGGAATGATTTGAACCAGCGACATGTCCTAACCCCATTGCTCCCGAAATTGATTGGTAAAAGTAATTCCGCTTTTTTTAATTTGCGAAATTAATATCGCAAAATTCAGCTATCCCTTGGGCGCTATTTTTCAATTAAGATGGGGCAATCAGAAAAATATTGATAGACATTATCTTTAAATGTTCTAACTACTGTGTTGTTAGCCCCTAAATGGAACAATTTATTGTCATCGGGTTTTTAACATAATAAGTGGTTACAGCGTATGAAGTCATTCTAAAACAGCTCACACCCCTGCACTGAATGAAGTTTCTCCGCTGATGCTTTTAGTGTGGAGTCCAACTTTTTTTTTTTGTCCAATACTTTAAGTAGTGGAAATTAATTTAATGGATCTAAATGCCTTACTGGATAAGGCTGGCTTTTTTACCTTTATAAGAAGAGTATAGCAATAGTGCTAAAACTGCAAGACAGCTAGCAATAAAAATTCCTATCAGATACATTTGCTCTGGTGTAGCCCAAAGAGCAAGTAGCAATGCTCCAAAAGAAATAATTCCTCCCATAATGGCAAATCCTAATTCGTTATAAAACAAGGCATAGGGAAAAAAGTGTGCGCCGGTAATGATCACATATCCCATGATAAAATAATCAGGAAGATAAATCAAAATAAAAATAAGAAAGGGGAAGTAAAATAGTTGGGCAATATTTAACCATAGGCCCAACGGCTGTAGCGGATTGTCCTTAATTTTCCATTGTGTCTTCAAGATTTTAGACATAACAAAAGCTAAGGGCAGCATAAGGCCACCGACAATAAAGGTAAGGACGCTTTTGTCATAAGAAGAAAACGGAAGGGTCCATACAAATGTAATTATCAGCCATATCAAAGTTGCGGCAAGGATAAAATCAAGCCCATTTTTGGCTTTTAGGGATAATTCCAATTTTAGTTGATTTAGGTCGGTTTTGGTCATTTTATGGTGGTTTTAGTTAGATTTTTGTGGTCATTTTTTTTAGTAGTCTCTTCAGCAACGAGAATAGCAATGGTAAGGTTGTAATTATAATTAGACTTAAAAATATAATTCCGTAATTGTTTTTTACCCAAGGGATCTCACCAACAAAATAACCTGTCAAGAGAAATATTGTAATCCAGGCCACAGCTCCCGTAATGGTGTTTTTCATAAAGCTATGGCGCTCCATGCGAACAATCCCAGCTAAAAATGGGATATAGGTACGGACTATGGGAAAAAACCGCCCGATGATAATGGCTCGTCCCCCATGTTTGGCATAAAATTCTTCCGCCTTTGGAACATGGGCCATTAGATAGTTTTTAATGAGGTAATTGTTGCTCTGCTTTAGTCCTGCACCCATGGTCATACCCACATAGAAGTTGATGGTATTTCCTACTATTGCGGCGGTAATGAGCAAAACCAATAATACCCACACATTCATTTCTGTAGAGGCAGCAACCACTCCGGCAGAAAATAGCAATCCGTCTCCTGGTAAAAAAGGAAAAACGATCAGCCCCGTCTCCAGCATAATAATTAAAAAAAGGATAAAGTAGGCCTTATAAATATTATCGGCCACTAGGGAGATGAGGGCATCATCCGTATGAAGGATGAAATCTATGAGTTGATCCATGAAATGATAAATTGCACCAGGGAAAAGTACAAAATAGCTGTACTTCATAAGAAAAAGTCAGATATATTTTTTGATGAACTTTTTAATAGCCTATTGCAGCTCCGTCTGGACTTGAAGAGTCAGAAGCTCCAATCATGATATTATTTTTTGCGTCTAGTTGAATTCCCATTAGGGAACCCAATGAATTTACTGGGACTAAGGTATGGTTCATGTCTTCTAGGGCCTTTCGGGTATCTGGCGATAGAAGCGTACGTTCATATTCAATTTGATCGGGCAACCACTGGTGATGAATTTTCATAGCTTCGATCGCCTTATCTACCTGCATATCGTAGGCTAGTACATTCAGCACCGTCTGAAAAACGGTATTGATAATGGTCCTTCCTCCAGGGCTTCCAATAATTAGATAGGGTTTCCCATCTTTGGCCACAATGGTAGGAGTCATGCTGGAAAGCATTCTCTTTTCGGGCTGAATTAGGTTGGGATCTGTTCCAATTTGACCCGAACTTGTAGTAAAACCGGGTTGAGGATTAAAGTCGCCCATTTCATTATTAAAAATAAAACCTAGCTTCTTGGCACCCATTCCTGAACCATATGAATGTTCTAAGGTGTAGGTTAGGGATACAGCGTTACCCTCTTTATCCATCACAGAAAAGTGAGTGGTGCTGCTGCCATCGTACATCTGCCCAAATTTGGTTGTATCACTTATGGAGGCTTTTGTCATATCAATATTTTCAAAACGGGTTTTGGCAAATGATTTGGAAGTCAGTTTATCCAATGGTGTGTCTAAATTAAAATCAGAATCTCCTAAATGTTCTGCTCTATCAGCAAAGGCTCTTCGCATGGCTTCCGCAATCAAATGCACGTATGCCGCAGAATTGAATTCTATGGAATCCAGATTGGCCAATTCCATTAGATTCATCATTTCTATGAGTGCCACGCCTCCTGAACTTGGTGGAGGCATGGAATAGATATCGTAACCTTTAAAATTCCCTTTAATCGGTTTCCTTTCAATGGCTGTGTAGCGTTCAAGATCTTTCAATGTGATCAGACCTCCATTTTCTTTAATAAACCGGACAATCTCTTTGGCAACAACCCCTTTGTAAAAACCATCTTGACCATGATCTCGGATTTCCGTTAAGGTATTGGCCAGCTCAGGTTGTTTCCACAATTCTCCAAACTGTGTGGGTTCACCATTGGCATTTTTAAAGTAATTTTTCAGAAAAGGAACAGGGGAGTTGGTTTCAAAAAATGTGGCCGCGTTAAAAAGGTCCCAGGTAAGCGGGAAACCATTTTCGGCTATATCAATAGCGGGCTGAATCAAATTTTCCCAAGGCAGGCTCCCATATTTTTGATGCGCAAGATACAGTCCGGCCACTGTTCCAGGTACTCCCACTGATTTAGCACCAATGTGATTGACATTGGACTCCATTCCGTAGAGGTTCATTCCTTTTGCAAGATTCCCAGCATCATCTAGAAACATATTTGGTGATGCCTTTATTGGTGCTTTTTCCCTAAAGTCAATGGTGGTAGTTGTTCCTGAAGTATTCATAAATACCAAAAAACCTCCACCTCCAATATTCCCCGCTGATGGATGGGTGACGGCTAAGGCAAATGCCGTTGCTATAGAAGCATCAATTGCATTTCCACCTTTTTTTAGAATATCTACCCCAACCTGGGAAGCTATTTTGCTACTTGAAGCTACCATGCCGTTTCTGGCATAAACCTGACCAAACATGTAATGTCCATGGATGAAAACTACAAGGAGAACTATAAAAAAGGGTGCTTTGTATTTCATAATTAGTATTTCTAACGTTTGTATGAAGTTACTGTGTAAATCTTTAGGCAATTGATAATCAGATAGCAAGATAGAGCATATGACCTCATTCTATTAGATAGAAATCTATGATTTTGTGCGAAGTTATTAACAGAGGGGGCAGGGGAATTGTGGATGTAATATACTTGTGAACTGCTCCCGTGGTAGCTTTAGCGTATCAGTCGTACTTAGGAACGGACAGGCCAAAATACTCATTGATAGTGGTCCCGCTTAATCTTCCCACTTCCAGTCAATTTAATTCATCTCGTCAGAATAGTTCAGCCTATTGGATTGGTCCATTTTATAATTTTCATAGGTCTCCTTAACACATTAATTTGTTTTCGGTTTCCATTTCCAAAAAAATCACTGTTGGTTTAAATTCAGCAATTCTTTGAACCAATTATTTTAAATCAGTCATTTCTTTAGGGTCTTTTAAATCTATCATGGCGGAATTGGCATCCGTAGTCAGACTTAAATAAGCAGTACCAAAATTCAGGACTTTAATTTTTGATTCTTCATCTGATTTTGCCTGTCCTAATACAGAGAATGAAAATTGAATAAAAAAGTAGGGTTCAAAGGGATTGTTTTATTTTCATAAAAAGGAGAGTGGATACTTACAATGACTAAAAGAATATATTTTATAAGAATTCTTCAAACTAGAAAGAGCGTCTTCCATAAGGTTGATAAAACCTGATAAAATATGAATTATTCTTTAACAGGAAGCTGATATACTTCTTTGTCAGCACTATTAATTAAAAGTACTGCGCCAACAGTAGCTAACGTTAATCCTCCAGCCAATCTAAGAACAGAGGTCTTTTTTCTTTTGGCCTTATCAATTTTCGATTTAGGCAATTCCATAATATTTTCAGTGATTTCAACAAAAATGCTATTTTCATTAACGCGCTGACATCTTGTTTCGAATCTTTGTCCGTTCAAAAGAGTTAATTCATAAGTTTTTCCCGTTTTTATTTCAGATATACTTACAGGTTGGTAGATTTGACAGCTTTGCATTAAAAGTATAAAAAGCACTAGTATATTTAATTTTTTCATAAAAATGAGGTCTAGGTTACATGAGTATGGAATACACCATATAATGAAATACAATCTTTTTTGCCTTATTAATAAGAAACCAATATAGAGAATATCTCATCATCTTTTAAGATAACATTCTATAATTTTAGAAGGAATTATCAACTCGCTAGGATAAAGATAGCAGATGACTATTTCTAGTTGACAACACTTTAAAGGTTACAATAAGATCAGTCGTGCTTAGGAACGGGCAGGTCAAAATACTCATTGGTAGTGGCGTCCAAGGTTTGGGAGAGCTTCAAAAAATTTTCCGTAGTGGGTTTGAGGCCCACATATTTATCTATAATAGTGCGGTATTTGTATATGATAAAGGTATTTTCCACCTTGGGATCCAATTTGTTGAGGTGTATCTCACTGCCCTTATCCAAAAAGGAAGGTACAAACGTAAGTGCCAAATGTTCCAAATTCAATTCCTTGCCCACCTGTTCCAATTCCTTGATTCTTTTTTCTTTGGTATACCCTTGGTCATTTCCATAGACAAAATAGGCTTTTAGATATTTACTTCTATTACGGCTTTCCTGTTCCAAATAGGTCAACCAATTTTTGATGTCCTCCCAATTGGGATTGTTGCCCACGAAGTAGATAATACCGTGGTAACGCCCGTACTTGCAAACGGGACAGGTTTTGGTACCTTTATCTGGGCCCCAGGCATGGTATGGGGCAAAAGAGGGCTGATCTTCCCCAATTTCCAGTCCAGATTGCTGGGCCGAAGCCGGTTTTTCTGGATAATTAGGGATGTTCAACCCCAAGACAATATTGTGTTCGGCAATCTGAAGGTCATCGGAAATCAGGACCCTAAGCTTTCCACTACCACCCCTATTTTCAGGCGGATTCTTTTTCCAGGCAGGAAGCAGCAAAGGATCATCGTCAAAAACAAATTCGTCTATATAGTATTCATCGGGGATATTGGGTTCTTTGATGGCCATATGGATATGGGCGGGCATTACCGCTTTAGGGTAGGGCGCTGGCCTAATGGTATATATGGCATAATGTCCCTTGTCATCGGTTTTTACCCAGCCCCTTAAGTGTCCATGTCTTCTCGCTTTGGGCTCCATTCCCTCAACAGGGGAGTAGTATCCTTCGGCATCCGTTTGCCAGTAATAGATGATCACATTGGGGGCCGGTATTTTACCGCCAAGTTTATAAACAGTACCTGTAATAAGTAATTTTTGCCCTTTTTCGGTCCATCCGGCGCTGGTATCAACCGCAGCGATATTTTTCGGCATCCCAACGTACATCAGCTCACAACCATCGCAACCCCCGCCTACGACTGCTTGACTTTGGTTTGGGGAGGATACAGGTGCTTTTTTTTGGGGCTGCCCATTGCAACTGCAAAGCATGGCAAGGAATGTAAAGAGAATATAAAATGGTGCCGAATTTTTCATAGATGGAGGTTTTGGTTCACAGTACTGCCACTAAATGAGAAAAACATACCCTCTAAATTACGGAATTTGTAGATTATCCCTGTCCTTCCACAAATTGCTTAAATGCCTTTAGATATTTCATGGTTTGCTTTTTAAAGGCCCAGGGCATCAAAAATGCAAAATATTTCATCATGCCCTTGAATTCAAATTCCTGTTCAGAAATGTATCTGGTTTTTGTATCTGAGATTTTCTCGAATTTGTTTTTTACAATATTAAAGACGCCGTCGGCTTCATAGGTACCACTAAATTCTTGGGGTAGTTTGCGTACAGTGATCGTCTCTATCATCTCTATATCGCGCTTTCCCATTTTATAAACTAACTTGGATCTCGCCCCAACCTCTCCGGGGGAACCACTCAGATTTTCAAAACTCTGAAGGCCTTCCATCCATTCCTTTAAATTGTCTGGATTGTCAAAAAGTGCAATGACCTTATCAATTGGCCTATCTATGTCTATGGAAATGGTATATTTCATAAGTTCTATAGGGTTAAATTGCTTCTTTTTCTGTGGAGTCCCAAAGCTAATTTTCCGCCAAACCATGCCATGGGAATATACGCGCCCACCAGATCCAGGACAATAAACCAAGAAGGGGCGGGCAGTAGAAAGCTATTTATGATACCGCCCAACATAAAGGCAGCACCAATCCCAAAAGCATACCTCATTTTGTAGGTGGCGGCAATCAGTGCCGCCAATAAGGCGCCGGCAAATGTGCCCAGCGCATGGGCCAGGAACGGGAAAATAAAATTTTTGGCCTCAAAGAGGTGCATGGAAGCTCTTAGACCTTCCATAGTAGTGACATCTGCACCCTCGGGCGGTGGGATAACATCGCCTCCGGACATAATGAGCCCCATGTTTACAACACTACCTATAACGAGCCCTAAAAGGACTGCTAGTACATTTCTGATGGCTTTTTTCATAAGGAGAAGTTTTTGGTTTATCGGTTGGTACTTTTGTGTTATAAGGGTAGCACCACTATAAAGGTAGTACCTTTGCCGGGAATACTGGTAAATTCTATACTGCCTTTTAATAGTTCTACGTATTGAAAAACAATATTGAGGCCAAGCCCTGTGCCTGCAATATGGGTAGAATTGCTACCTCTAAAATATTTGCTGAAAATCTTCTTTTGGTCCACAAAAGGAATTCCTATCCCCGAATCCACAATAGACAGGACCATATTATGTTCTTGCAGTTGCGTTTTTATTTGAATTTCTCCTTCGGAATATTTAATGGCATTTGATAGCAGGTTTATAAATATGCCCCCGTATAGGTTTACATCAATATTGATTTCGGTAGAACCTTGATGAGTATAGTTTAAATTTTGTCCCTTTTTGGTTATGGCGCTAATTTCCGTAAGAAGGGCATTAGTAAGTTTCTTGATATCGGTAGTTATTTTTTGGGTATTGACCTTACCGCCTTCAATTTTTCCTATGGTAAGAAGGTCATCCAAGATTTGTACAAGATTGATTACTGCAGACCGTATCTTATCTAATTGCAACTGTATATGTTCTAGTTTTCCCTTTTGTATATATTTCTCAATAAGGGTGGCAGAAAGGCCGATGATGGTCAATGGGGTACGGAACTCATGGGAGGTAATAGAGACAAAATTTGATTTTAACTCGCTAATTTTCTTTTCCCTTTCCAAGGAATTAATTAGTTCGGCAGTGCGTTCCTTAACCTTTTCTTCCAAGGACAAATTCAAGGCCTGTAGTTTGTTTTCTGCAAGTTTTAAGGTAGATATATCTTGTATGGTCCCTTTCAAACTGTACATCTTAGCGGCTTTTTTAAAATCAGGCTGACAGATAATGACAACCGTTTTATTTGCTCCATTTGGGAGATTCAGCTTTACGTTCAATTGAAATGGTATTCCCTTCTGGGTTGCTTTTGAAAGGGCCTTATCAAGTTCCATCCATTCATGGGAAGAAATTAATTTTTTAACATGGTTAAAGGTAGGATCCTTGAGATGGGATTCGAGACCAAAAATACGGTACATCTCTTTGGACCAATGAAAGCGTTTGGTTTTGGGTTCATATTCCCAACTACCAACCATGGATAAGCGTTGGGCTTCATGTAATTTTGTCTCGATTTCTTTTGTCTTTTCATTCACCTTCAAGAGTTTATCAAAGGCTTTTTGTTGTTCAGTAGTATCTTGTACTGTGCCGATCATACGGACCAGGTTACCCTTGGAATCCTTGAAACACCTACCTCTGGTAATAACAGAAATAACCGAGTTGTCTTTTTTAACAATTCTATTTTCCAAATAGAATGTTGTTTTATTATTAACCGCCTCCTCCAGGGCCTTAACATAAAATTCTTTGTCTTTTTCATGGACGTGATGTAGTGCGAGTTGATAGGAGGGGACTGCTTCATTGGGTTCCAATCCCAACATTTGGTACATCATATCTGACCACTCTACGGTGTTGGTCACAAGATCCCAATTCCAACTTCCGATATTGGAAAGTTGTTGGGTATGATTCAACATATGTTTATAGTAGCCAACTTGCAAATGGTATGATTCCGCAGCATCTAGCTGTGCTTCTAGCTCCTTTATCCTATGCTCTAGTGAATCTATAGTTGGTTTAATTTCCATTTATATCTTTACAATTAATTATTGGGGTCTCGATGTTCTTCATGTCACTTCTTTTTGGGTGAAATGTGAATTGAACGGAAATTTTGTATGGCGGAGGTACTTAAAGATATAAAATATTCTCTATATATGCTTATATGAGTAAATTATCTCTTACAGCGGACAAGATTCACCCAAATAATTGAAGAGGAGATTACATATTCAATTGCCACATGCTATGAAATAGTGGCGTAGATTATTAATATCCCAAATAGGAGGGATAGGGGAGATATGATTCGGATAACCGTTGGGTTTAAAATCGCTGCACATTTTAATGCGTACTGATGGTGCAACCTTCTGGGAACAAAATAGAGTACAAGGGAAGTGGCCAACATAAACCATCCCAAGACAAGGAATAGCATAGGGTAGTTGGAAAAATCGGCATAAAGGACCAAAGCAGCTGCCGGGACCATCCGAAGGGTTATTTCCATATAATTGATGAGGGGGGTACTGCCAGCTTTGCTAATAGTTGCCCTGGCCTTAGTAGGGTATAGGAGCATAAGAAATGCAACTCCAATGAGGAATATTCCAAATAAAATAAGGATCCATTTAGAAAGAAACACCATAGTCCTATGCTTAGGTTCCCTCAATATAGTCAAAAATGAATCAAGCATAAACAGCTAAAGATTACGTTAGCTCATTTTTGGGCATAAAAAAAGCCTATCAATCGATAGGCCTTATTTCTAGAAAAGAAATGAAGTTAGTCAATAACTTTTACGTTAACCGCGTTCAATCCTTTTTTTCCTTGCTCCAATTCAAATTCAACTTCGTCACCCTCACGGATTTCGTCGATCAAACCTGATACGTGTACAAAATGTTCTTTGTTAGATCCTTCTTCAGTTATGAAGCCAAATCCTTTTGCATCGTTGAAAAATTTTACTGTTCCTGTACTCATTATAAAAATTAATTAATTACTAAATAGTTGACAAAGATCGTATTAATAAATTAGATTTCTCTGATTTAAATCATATGATTTTGTTTTTATGCGCTTTTTTTCGATTTTCTATATAAATATGAATTGAAAATGTTCCTCTTGGCAAAACGCATTTGCTTGTCAGAGTTGATCATCTTCACATAAATATTCTTTGTCACCCCAAAAAATTCGTACGTATTGCCGTCCAAAAAGGTGATTTCCATTAACAAGCCTTTATGCGTAAAATCCGCAATTCCAGATTCATTGGTGGTTATCTTGTATTCTTCTAAATTGGCTTCCTTGGTTTCTGGTGCAATACTCACCAAAAAATGGTATCCATCTATGATTTTTTGACTCTTTACCTGAGCCTCTTCAAACAAGGCATCTTCCTTCTGGAATTTATCCGGGTGCCATTCTTTTACTAAATTTCTATAGGTTGTTTTTAGCTGTTTTAGGTCTATATCCTTATCAACGTTGAACAATTTCCTGTATTCATTAATACGCTTCATGCATTCTCCTTTTATTAATCCCAATCAGGCCTCTATAAATAATTGGTTATGAGTGGAATACCGACAATTTTTTTTTTAACTGGGCGCAAAGCTACTCCTAATTATTGATCTGACCTATTGCGATTGGAAGATTTATTTTTTGTAGATAATTTAAACCTTTAATAGGTGCTTTGTGGATATGCATTTTGCATATTTGAAGACATCACATATTTACAAATTCCAGGCCTGCATTGGGAAATTGGCGTAAATCGTGCTCCGTTTCGTTCAGGAGGATACCGTGTTCCAAGTAAGCCTTTAGGTTGGCCAGCCAAAAAGTCCAACCATTGCTACACCCAAAATGGATTTGCATTTTGCTCTTTTCGTCCGTGGGAATGTTGTATTGCTTCAGGGTGACCAATATACTAGAGCCCTTTTCGTGCAGTGTTATGGCTACACGGCAATCTCCGGCAAAGCTTATTTCCAAAAAATCCTTGCCGTTAGCATTCAGAACGGTCCCTTTTTCCTGTCCGTCCCAATTGTGCCATTCCCAGGTATACGTATCCCCTTGTTGAATGAAGTCGGACGCGTTTCTCACTTTAGCATCCTTTCCAAGGTATTCTGCACTTTTCAAGAACCAGGACATGATGCCCGCAGTAGTGGCCCAGCACCAGTATATTTTTTCCAAGGGAGCCTTGATATATATTTTCTTGGTAAAGGAATCAAAGGTCAGTAGTTCCATAGGTTCCGTTTTTTATGGATAATTGCAGCTGGTAGAGCTCCCTGCCCAATTCGGCGAGAAAAGGGATGCCCACCGATTCATACTCGTATTGGTCATCATTAAAGATGCCATCCTCGTTCACCAAAATAGTGGCCGTGATCAAAAATTCAATGTCGTTTTTTGTATCTTTAAGATACGCACAATCTGTTAAGGCACCATAGGCATATCCCACTTTATTGTAAATTTTCAGGGTCTTCGGGATTGGCTCTTTTGTATCACCGTACATAAAGAATTTTCCATAGCTGTCATAAAATTCCCTTGTGTTATAGCCCACTTCTCTTGGGAGAGCACTCATGGCCTTCAAAAGCCGCTGTCGTTGTTCCTTGTTAATATGGAACTGCTCTTTTTTTGAAAATAATTCCGGAAACATAATACGTTTCAGTACAGCGTGCTGGGCTTCAATAGGGTAATAGTTTTTAAGGCCAAAATCAAAGGGTTCCATTACAAGTTCACCATCATGATAATATCCCTTTCCTTTTTTGATACTGTTCAGGGATAACGGTCTTGGGGCTTTGTTGTAGGATCGCGTCCTATTCATGAGGGTGCTGTCATTCAAATACACTACAAGTGGCCTGGTAGTGGTTCGGTCCGCATTTTCTGTTGATAAACGGTGGGAGATACGAATAGGTACAATGCCCTTATTTTCCAATCGGTTGTTGATCTCATCCGTGCCCAAAAACTCGAATAACCGGTTATAGGCATCGTTATCGCTAGCCGCGAATATTTTGATGATTTCCTCGGCAAAAGTGGTCGTGATGGTATCCCCTTCCACAAAAAAACGGGTATCCATGGTAAGGGTGTCGTTCTCGTTCAGTTTTTCCAAGGCCAGGACAGCAATGGGCAACTTGACGGTACTGGCAGGATAAAAATAATTTTCCGCATTAACCTGAAAATCATGGTCATCTAAAATAACACTATCATTTCTTCTGGTTACCGCAGTAAAAAGGACCTGTACTTCGTACTTCGAAATGCTGTCCATTACCCTTTTTATATTCAGATGGTTGGATTGGAGGACATAGGCCAAAGGATCCACTGGAGGAGAAGGAGTATCTTCCTTGCAGCTGAAGGTCGTTAAAAGGATCCAAAAGGCAAAGAGGTATTTGTGGCTCAAAGCGATAGGTTTAAATTTTAAAGGCACCGTTGCTAGTGGGGACTAGTCTTCATAAACTTCCCCCCTATGTGGTTTTAAGGCATCACGGACCTGTATCATTTTGGATTCGTCTACCACCAAAAAGGCAATACTGTGCATTTCGCTATACGTCTTGTAACCGGTGATGCCCAAATCCAATTTCTCGGCAATGATATAATCCGTTAAGTGTACCTCGTGGTGTTCTGCTGTTTTAGCGGCAGTGGGACCTCTAAAGTCCCAAATCAATTTAATTCTTCGGTTGCTCATGGGTATTAAGGAACTAGGTCCCAAATGTTTTTTTCTGTTGGCAATGGCTTAGTGTTTCTAAACATTTGTTAAAAATAGTTGATTTTTAGCAGAAAATCAGAACTTGCACAGCGATGGTTATTTGTTACTTTTGCAGGATGTTTTTTATAACACGACATTTCATTAAACTTTTCACCCTGATTTTAGCGGTTGCGATTCTTTTATTAGGAGCCTCATGCGAGGGGATCTGGAAAAAAAAGAAGGATAATGGGGCTATTGCCCGTGTTGGGGAAGTGTATCTTTATCAGGAGGATATCGCACCACTTATTACGGATAACATGTCTAAAGAGGACAGTGCTTCCTTTGTTTCCAATTATATAAATATTTGGGCATCCAAGCAATTGTTGCTCTCAAAATCAAAAATCAACTTACCGGTAGATAAATTGGCGGAATTTGATAAACTGGTAGACGATTACAGAATAGATCTATACACCAGGGCATACAAAGAAGCTTTGGTACAACAGGCGCTGGATACTATTGTAAATGAAGAAGAGCTGTTCGCATTCTATGAGAACGAAAAGGAGAATTTTAAGTTGAGAGAGAAACTCATGATGATCCGTTTTGTGGAAATTCCTCCACAGTTTATGAAAAAGGACGCCCTAGCAGAAAAAATAAGACGATTCAATAAAAGAGATCAAGCTTATCTCGACTCAATTAGTGTGCAGTTTAGAAAACTAAACCTGAATGATTCTGTATGGGTAAAGGTGTCCAGGATCGTTAAGGAAATTAATCCCTTAAACCTTGAAAATGAGGAGCAGTATTTAAAAAAATCACAATTTTTTGAAATACAGGATTCATTAGGGGTATATTTGGGCAAGGTAATTGATGTGCTTGAGGTGAATGATACTGCGCCACTATCCTTCATAAGACCTTCAATTAGGCAGGTGCTGATGAATAGAAGAAGGTTGGATTATATGCGAAAGCTGGAAACCGAGATTATTGATGAGGCCGTAAAAGAAAAAGAATTTGAGATATATGTACAAGATGAATAGGATGATCACATTTTTAACCGCTTTACTAGTTACAGTAATGGGGTATGCACAGGAAAACGATAAAATGCCCGATACGCAGGTAGAACCACAAGATATTACAGTGGAAGCCAATGTAGGGTACAAAAAAGATACCGTAAACAATTTCAAAAGGGTAAAATTGGACGGGGTAGCCGCTGTGGTTGGCGATTATGTTATTTTGGAATCGGATATAGAGAAAACCTTGATCGATCTTCGTAGTCAAGGGGCCTCAACGGAAGATATAACACGTTGCGGATTGTTGGGAAAATTAATGGAAGACCGTTTATATGCCCACCAGGCTGTACAGGATAGTATTTTGGTTTCCGATGATGAGGTGAATGCCACCAGTGAGAGGCAGTTGCAATCTCTTGTCTCGCAGGTAGGTTCCATAGAAAAAGTTTTGAAGTTCTACCGTAAGGATGATGAAGAGAGTTTTAGGGATGAGCTTTTTAAGATCAACAAATTGAGGATGTTGTCCGAGAAAATGCAGCAGAAAATTGTTGGTGAGATAGAGATTACCCCTGAAGAAGTACGCCAGTTCTTTAATAAGATTCCGGCAGAAGAGCGTCCAGTATTTGGTGCTGAATTGGAAATTGCGCAAATAGTAAAGGAACCTAAGGCTCCAGAAGTGGAAAAGCAGAAGGTGATTGATAAGTTGAGAGGTATTAAGGCCGATGTGGAGGACAATGGCGCTAGTTTTAGTGTAAAGGCCATTCTGTACTCCCAAGATCCAGGATCAAAATCCAAAGGAGGTTTTTACAGCATGACGAGACAGACAGGATTTGTAAAAGAATTCAAGGATGTAGCCTTTAGTTTGAGGGAAGGGGAGATATCCGAACCTTTTGAAACTATATTTGGTTATCATATTATCTATATAGAAAAAATAAGGGGACAGGAAGTAGATTTGAGGCATATATTGATTGCCCCGGAAATCCCTCAGCAAGCTATGGATGCTGCCAAGGTGGAATTGGATAGTATTCGTCAAAACGTAATTGATGGGAAATATTCGTTTGCCGAGGCCGCCCAGAATTTCTCTGATGAAAAAGAAACCAAATTTGATGGAGGTCTTTTGAGGAACCCTACCAATTTTGATTCTCGTTTTGAATTGACCAAAATGGACCCTACCCTGTACAACCAAGTACGTAACCTAAAGGATAATGAAATTTCCCAGCCTATTTTAGAGGAGGATCCAAGGGGAGGAGCCCCAAAATACAAGATCATGAAGATTACCAATAGGTATGATGAGCATGAGGCAAACTTTGCCAAAGATTATTTAAAGATCCAGGAGTTGGCACTTCGTGATAAGCAGTTTAAAGCTATTGAAAAGTGGATGGCCGAGCATATAGACGAAACCTATATCAGTGTAAACAAGGACAACAAAGGATGCGATTTTGCGAATAACTGGGTAAAGGAGTAAATGCATGTCAGACGTTGCGTCCATCAATAGGTTAGTAGAAAAACACAAAGCACTAAAGCAAGAAATTGCTAAGGTCATCATTGGCCAGGATGAGGTGGTCAACCAAATACTATTGTCCGTCTATACTGGTGGACATTCCCTTTTGATAGGGGTGCCAGGACTCGCAAAGACTTTAATGGTTCATACCATTGCCCAAACACTGGGTCTCGATTTTAAGAGGATTCAGTTTACGCCAGACCTAATGCCCAGTGATATTCTGGGAAGTGAGATATTGGACCAAAACCGTAATTTTAAGTTCATCAAGGGCCCGATATTTTCCAATATCATCCTAGCCGATGAAATTAACCGTACGCCACCCAAAACACAGGCGGCCCTTTTGGAGGCCATGCAGGAAAGATCGGTTACCATTGCCGGGAACCAATATAAATTGGCAGAGCCTTACTTCGTTCTTGCCACTCAGAACCCTATTGAGCAGGAAGGTACCTATCCTTTGCCAGAAGCGCAATTGGACAGGTTCATGTTCGCCATAGAATTACAATATCCGTCCATAGAGGAAGAGATTGAAGTAGTTAAAACTACGACCTCTGACCATACAGCAACTTTAAATGCTTTGTTCAGTGCCCAAGAGATCGTGGAAGTGCAACATTTGATCCGCAGGATTCCAGTTCCTGATAATGTGGTGGAATATGCAGTGCGACTGGTGAACAGCACCAGACCTAATTTGCCGACAGCATCTGATTTTGTAAAACAATATATCGACTGGGGAGCCGGCCCAAGGGCATCCCAAAATCTTATTTTGGCTGCTAAGGCCCATGCCGCTGTTAATGGTAAATTCTCTCCAGATATAGAGGATGTAAAAGCCATAGCTTGGGGCATACTGAGACACAGAATCATCAAAAACTACAAGGCAGAGGCCGAAGGGATCTCCGAAGATGATATAATTCTGCGTTTGCTTTAATCCAAATACGCTTAATTCAATCGTTATCGTAAGCGAATATGCTTATTTCTTTCTAAAAAATTAACAAATTCATTTTTTTGTGAACCTTTCATTGATTTTTCAATGAAAATGATATGAATCGTGCTCTTAAAATTTCGTTTGCCTATTCTATTTTATTATTTTTGTTGAATTGCAATAACCTAAACACAAAACAATATAATGGCATTTGACATCGATATGATCAAGGGATTGTATTCCAATATGGCCGAGCGCGTTGATAAAGCACGTGAGATCGTTGGAAGACCACTGACCCTTTCGGAGAAAATTTTATATTCCCATTTATGGGATGGAAATCCTACAAAGGAATTTAAAAGGGGCAAGGACTACGTTGACTTTGCACCTGATCGTATAGCATGTCAGGATGCGACCGCTCAAATGGCCTTGTTGCAGTTTATGCAAGCAGGTAAGCCTAAGGTTGCGGTTCCTACCACGGTGCACTGTGATCACCTGATCCAGGCGAAAAGTGGAGCAGCGGCCGATTTAAAGGTTGCCAATAGCACAAGTGCCGAGGTATTCGATTTCTTGGAATCGGTATCTAATAAATATGGAATTGGATTTTGGAAGCCTGGAGCTGGAATTATCCACCAGGTTGTATTGGAAAATTACGCCTTCCCAGGTGGAATGATGATCGGTACAGATTCCCACACGGTAAACGCTGGTGGATTGGGAATGGTTGCCATTGGAGTTGGTGGTGCTGATGCCGTTGATGTAATGGCCGGAATGGCTTGGGAATTGAAGTTTCCAAAACTGATAGGAGTAAAATTGACCGGTAATATTTCTGGTTGGACCTCCTCTAAGGATGTTATCCTAAAAGTAGCGGGAATCCTTACCGTAAAAGGGGGAACTGGAGCTATAATAGAATATTTTGGAGAGGGTGCCAAAAACCTTTCTTGTACTGGAAAAGGAACCATTTGTAACATGGGTGCAGAAGTAGGGGCGACAACATCTACATTTGGATACGACGAATCTATGGAGCGTTACCTTAGAGCTACGGACAGAAGCGATATAGCCGATGCTGCCAATGCTGTAAAGGAACATCTAACAGCTGATCCAGAAGTATACGCCAATCCAGAAAAATATTTTGATGAGTTGATTGAGATCAACCTAGATGAACTTAGACCTCACTTAAACGGTCCGTTTACACCGGATTTGGCCACACCAGTGGGTGAATTGGGAGTGAAGGCCAGAGAAAATGGATGGCCTATCAAGGTAGATTGGGGATTGATCGGTTCTTGTACCAACTCTTCTTATGAAGATTTGACCCGTGCCGCCTCTATTGCCAAACAAGCCGTAGATAAAAAAATAAAAGCAAAATCAGATTTTGGAATTAACCCAGGTTCTGAGCAAATTAGGTTTACCGCCGAAAGGGATGGCCTATTGCAGATCTTTGAAAACCTCGGAGCTACTGTATTTACCAATGCCTGTGGTCCATGTATCGGACAGTGGGACAGAAGCGACCTTAAAGGGGATGAGAAGAATACCATTGTACACTCCTTTAACAGGAATTTCTCCAAAAGGGCCGATGGAAATCCAAATACACATGCCTTTGTAGGATCTCCAGAAATGGTAGCTGCAATTGCAATTTCAGGACGTTTGGACTTTAATCCAATGACCGATACCCTTTTGAACGAGAATGGGGAAGAGGTGAAATTGGACGAACCGTTGGGAATAGAACTTCCACCGTTAGGATTTGATGTAGAGGATGCAGGATACTTGGCACCTGATGAAGATGGATCAAGTGTTGTGGTAAAGGTTGACCCAAAATCAGAGCGATTACAATTGTTGGAGCCTTTTACCCCTCTTACACCAGAAAGCTTACAAGGCGTAAAATTATTGATCAAAGCTTTTGGAAAATGTACTACGGACCATATCTCAATGGCAGGTCCATGGCTGCGTTACAGAGGACACTTGGACAATATTGCGAACAACACCTTGATCGGTGCTGTAAACGCATATAATAAGAAGACCAATTTTGTAAAGAATCAGCTTACCGGAGAGTATGTTGGAGTGCCAGATGCACAAAGAGCTTATAAGGCAGCAGGTATTAAGACCATTGTTGTGGGTGACCATAACTATGGCGAGGGTTCTTCAAGGGAACATGCGGCCATGCAACCAAGACATTTGGGAGTGGCAGCCGTATTGGTAAAATCTTTTGCACGTATCCATGAAACAAACCTTAAAAAACAAGGGATGTTGGGGTTAACGTTTGCCAATGAGGCCGATTACGATCTTATTCAGGAGGATGATACTTTCAATTTTTTGGACATAGCAGAATTCGCACCGGACAAGCAATTGACGCTAGAAATAGTCCATAAAGATGGCAGTAAGGACACCATTAAAGTAAACCATACCTATAACCAATCGCAAATAGATTGGTTCAATGAAGGTTCCGCATTAAATGTGATAAAAAGGGAAAATGCTTCCTAAATTCATTTTTAAATAGTTCATAAAAACTCCTGATTATCATCAGGAGTTTTTTAGTTTTGATGGGAAATAAATTCACACATGAAAATTACTAAAAAGACCTTTCTTAATATATTGCTCATTGCCTTTATTGTATCGTTTTTTGTAACACCTGTTGGGTATTATGGGAAGGTTTTATTGAATAAAATATTTTCTTTTAGTCCCAATGTGACCGAAGTATCTGATCGGGAACGTATAACGGATTATGATTGGCGGCTGAAAGATGAAAACTGGAACTTTTTTAACTTCAAAAAATCCAAGGGGAATGTGGTCCTTATCAATCTATGGGCCTCATGGAAATTACCTTGTGTTGCAGAATTGGCCAGTATCCAGGATCTTTATGATCAGTATAAGGATAAAATGGATTTTTATATCATTACCAATGAAGAACGGGAACCCGTAGAAGCCTTTATGGAAGAACACGATTTTACCTTTCCTGTGACCTATTTGATCATTGGAGAGAAGATGCCGATCAGTGATGAAGTAGTTCCTTCATCCTATTTATTGGATAAATCCGGTAATATTGTGATCCATAAGGAAGGGATTGCAGACTGGGACAATAGTAAGGTAAGAGATATCCTGGACGAACTGATAAAGGAATAGCAATGGCATATAAAATAGGCAAAAAGCAATGGATAAACGCTGCCTTTATCTTGGCAGTCATCCTTATGTTGTTTACGCCTATTGGTTTTAAAATCAAGGTCATGGCGAGTAGATTGCTTTCCAGTAGTGCAGCAATGATGAAAGCGGAGCTACAAGTGCCCTTGGATTCCTATAAGTGGGAATTGAAAGATACCGACATGGGGTCTTTTAATTTTGAAACCCAAAAAGGCAAGGTAGTTCTCGTTAATTTTTGGGCCACATGGTGTGCACCATGCATTGCAGAAATGCCCAGTATGCAAAACCTTTATAACGATTATGGGGATAAGGTTACCTTTATGTTCGTCACCAATGAGAATGAGCAAAAGGTATTGGATTTTCTGAAACAAAAAAATTATGATCTTCCTGTGTATTTTCCACAGGCAAAAGAACCAAAGGTACTAAGCTCCAAAGTACTACCAACAACCTATATCATCAATAAGGAGGGAAAATTAATTGTTGCTGAAACTGGAGCTGCCGATTGGAATAGTACAGCCACTAGAAAATTATTGGATTCACTATTGGAGGAATAGCCTTATGTCTCAGATCACGACCTTAACATTTTTTAGATATCGCGGCATATGGCAGAAGCTATGGGCTTTTGGCATGATGCAATTTGGTCATGCACCCATGTCCAAGATAGCCGGCCTGCAATTCTATAAATTGATGGGCAGTGGTAAAGCAGGTTTTAACCCCTTGCCAGATTGGTCGGTATACGCCGTCCTACAAATTTGGGAAAATGAAACATCCGCAGATCTGTTTTTTAACACTTCCCCTCTTATCCAACGATTCAAGAATCACAGTGAAGAAAGTTGGACCCTCTACTTAAAAAATTTCGCAGCCAAAGGGGAGTGGTCGGGGAAAAATCCTTTTCAAAAAAATAGCAGACTAGATCCAGGGAATCCATTCATTGCCGTTATCACAAGGGCGACCATCAAGAAAAGACTATTGTACAGGTTCTGGAAGTACGTGCCCACTTCACAAGCCTCCCTGGAGGGGAATACAGGGCTTCTCTTCACCAAAGGCATAGGAGAGGTGCCAATCACCCAAATGGCCACGTTTAGCGTGTGGAAGAACAAAGAATCTCTTATGGAATACGCTTATGGAAGTAAGGAGCATCAAAGTGCCATAAAACAGACCAGACAATTACAATGGTATAAGGAAGAATTGTTTTCGCGTTTTCAGCCCTATCGTTCTTTGGGTACCTGGAATGGTAAACAGCAGTTGCCCGAACTATCCAAAAAATAGAAAGAAGTACCCAAAAAAGACCAGTTGGGCTACGTACAAATGCAGGGAGAATTTAAGGTTCCCTTCCTGTTTTAAAAAATGTAATATAATTTGAAAGATTGCCGCTAAGGCAAACCAGGTGGTGTAATTTTCTAAAGGTGCAGCTCCGCCTTCAAACGTCCAAAAGTCGAAAATAGGAGCACTGTGTTCCATAAAAAAATCGAGCAAAACCATCAATGCGGCAGCAAGTACAATTTTTACTGGAGCTTTGGAGGTTATTTTAGTAGCTAGCGTTGCACAGATAAAAGTGAGGATACCCCAATAGATGCCTATTAAATAAGGAACCCCATCCAATTTGGGACCAAAATTACTGCCGTAGCTGTATGTTCCAAAAAGAGCTCCGTAATTTACGCCCAGCCATTCAGCAAACATTCCTCCTGTAAAAAATAATGCGAAGGCCCCAATTTTCTTGGCAGTGTCCATAGGGTAGACCCAAATAAATAAAAGTAGGCTAATGGAAAGGTTTAAGGTGGTTTTGGATACAAACCATTCTTGGTACCCTATGGTGATTCCTATAAGAGCGGCAATATGGAATAACCATACAACCCCTATGGCCACAGTAGTTTTATTTGTAATGATCTTGTCCCGCATATATTAAAATTTTGGCACCAAATCCCCTACTATTTTTGCGGATAATAAACACAAGGGAATTCCGCCACCGGGATGAACGGACCCTCCGCAGAAATATAGGTTTTTTATGGAGTTGCTAAAATTTGGATGCCGTAGAAAAGCAGCAAATTTACTATTGCTGGCAGCCCCGTACAAAGCGCCCCTGTAGGAGCTAGTGTCCCGCTCTATTCCTATGGGGTCCAAAATATGTTCTGTGGTGATCAGCCCCTCAAGATCTACACCTAGGATGCTATTGATTTTTGAAACAATCCATTCTCGGGCTTCGGTTTTTAATTGTTCCCAATCCTGCCCATAGTTTCCTGGAACATTGATCATGACAAACCAATTTTCATGTCCGGCCGGAGCGTCACCTTGCTCTTCCTTACTGGTGATGTTAATATAGATGGTAGGATCATTGTATATGGACCTATCGTTAAAGATAGCGCTAAATTCCTCCTTATAATTTTCGCTAAAAAGTATGTTATGTAGATCCAGTTCTGGAAACTCCCGGGAGATTCCCCAGTAGAAAATAAGTGCCGAACTGGAACGTTCTTGTTCCAAGACCTTGATGGGATGGGGTTGATCATGGAGCAAATTTTTATAGGTGGGGAATATGTCCATATTGGAGACGGTGATATCGGCCATATAATCTCGTTTATCCGATACTGCTCCCACAGCTTTTTTGTCTTCCACCTTAATGTGCTGAACTCTTTCGTTAAACTTAAAAACAACCCCTTGCCTAACGGCCAATTCGTAAAGACTCCTGCTTATTTGGACCATACCTCCCTTGGGAAAGAACGTGCCATAGTGCATTTCTAAATGTGGGATCATAGACATGATACCAGGGGTCTGATAGGGAGACGATCCATTATAGGTGGCGAACCTATTGAATAATTGCACCAATTTTGGACTTTGAAAAGTCTTTTTATTAACGGTGTTCAAGGTACTGTCCACGTCCAATTTCCTGATCTGCAATATGGCTTTGATAGTATCGCTAGAGAGGTACGTATTCACTTTATGCAGGGATTTCTCTAAAAAGAGGGAAGCCGTTAGGTCATACTTTTTTGCGTTTCCCGTGATATAACTTTTCAGCTGGGCCTCACTTTCCCCAAATGTTTTGGCAGCTTCTTTGATAAAGACAGCGCTGTTCCCATTTGCTGAAAAAGTAGTGCCATCTTCCCAAAAATAATTACAGATAACCTTTTTTTTTGAATATTGAAAAAAGGACTGCGGGTCCACTTCAAAGAGTTGAAATAATTCATCCACCAGGTGTGGCATGGTAAAAAGAGAAGGTCCTAGATCGAATCGGTAGCCATTAACAACCTTGGTATGCAATTTTCCGCCAGGATAGCTGTTGGCTTCCAATACGGTAACCTCATAGCCCATTTTTTTCAAACGCAGGGCGGTAGCTATACCTCCAATTCCTGCACCGATTACTATGGCGTTGGGCATTCCTATTTTTTAAAATATTTAAAGGGTACAAATAACATTCCAAAACATTCTCCGTCTCCTTTTCCCAAATGTTTATGGTGCATTTTGTGTGCTCTTCGTACGCCTTTTGCGTACCAGTTATTGGCGTTTCTAAAAATTTTGAAGCGTTGGTGTATAAAAATATCATGGACCAAAAAATAAGCCGCTCCGTAGGCCATAATGCCAAAACCAATAGGCATTGCATACCAAAAAGAGGTATTCCCTGAAATATAAAAACAGCTCATGCTGATGACCGCATAAAAAATAAAAAATGCATCGTTTCTTTCAAACCAAGAATTGTGATTCTTTCTGTGATGGTCTTTGTGGAGGACCCATAAGAAACCGTGCATGATGTATTTATGGGTAAACCACGCCATAAATTCCATGATGGAGAAGGTGATTAAAAAGATGAGAATCCCAATTAAAATATTCATTACACTAGTTTTAATTTACAGTTGACATAAGATTTGGCCAATAGTTGAAATTTTTGATAGTTAGGAACGCTTATTCGGGCATTTTTTATTTCCAATGGGGGTGTATTCTGAAGTTTTTGCAGCAATTTTGAATAATATCTGTAGGCCGTATATACTCCAAATTTAGCCTCATTGGGGAGCTGAACAATCCCTGAATATCCCAAGTCAAAGTCAGCTTTGATTTCTGCCACTATTCTTGATTTGGAGGCCTCGTTTAGCTCATTTAAATTGGTATTGGGAAAATAGGTCCTGTTTAAGGTCTCAAAATCTGCTTTGAGGTCACGAAGGAAATTTACTTTTTGAAATGCACTTCCCAGAGCCATAGCAGATACTTTTAAGCGTTCATATTCTTTTTCATCGCCCTTCACAAATACCATGAGGCACATAAGCCCAACGACATCCGCAGAACCATAGATATACTCTTTATACTCCTCATCGGTGCGATATACACTTTTGGTGAGGTCCATGCGCATGCTTTTCATAAAGGAATCGACAAGGTGCATTGGTATCTTATAGCTATGAAACGTATGCTGAAAGGAGTTTAAAATTGGATTTAAACTTATTTTATGGGTGAGGGCGTGGTGCAAATCCTGTTCAAATTTGTTGAAGAGTTCGGACTTGTCATAATCATGAAAGGTGTCTACAATTTCATCGGCAAATCTAACGAAGCCATAGATATTGTAAATGTCACTTCTGATGGAAGTTGCCAGCATTTTTGTGGCAAGGGCAAAAGAGGTGCTATAGGATTCCGTTACAGTTTTGCTGCATTGAAAGGAGACGTTATCAAATATGGCTTTCATAATGCGGATATTAGTTATTCATAGCAATTAGTTCAGATACAAGTTTTCCCGAAATCAATGCTGGTGGTACACCTGGTCCGGGAACAGTCAATTGACCCGTAAAAAAAAGATTTTCCACTTTTTTACTTTTTAATTTGGGTCTTAGAAAGGCAGTCTGCAACAACGTATTGGCCATGCCGTAAGCATTGCCTTTATAAGAGTTGTAGGCCTCCTTAAAATCATTTACACAAAACGATTCCTGAAATATAATATTTTTTTCCACTTTTTCACCAGTCCTTTTTTCAAATCGTTTTATAATCAGCTCAAAATATTGAGCCCTTAGCTCAGGAGTATCTTCCAAGCCAGGAGCAATGGGCACCAAGAAAAATCCGGTTTCACATCCTTCTGGGGCCATGCTGGTATCTGTTACCGAAGGAAAATTGACATAGAACAAAGGATCGCTAGGCCATTTTGGAGTGTCATAAATTTCCTCCGCATGTTTTTCAAAATTTGTATCAAAAAAGAGATTATGATGCTCTATATTTTTCAGTTTCTTATCAAAGCCCACATAGAACAACAAAGAAGAAGGGGCAAAGGTCTTGCTTTCCCAATAATTCTCAGAATATTGTCTGTGTTCCTTATCCAATAAGGTTTCCGAGTGGTGATAATCGGCACCACTAAGAATAACATCGGCCTGCATTTCTTTTCCATTCACCCGAATTCCTGTGGCTTTTTTGTTGGAAACTATAATTTTTTCCACTGGGCTATTGGTATGTATCTTCACTCCCAATTCTTCTGCGAGGCTCCTCATGGCTTTTATAATTTCGTACATTCCCCCTTTGGGGTGCCATGTACCCAGACCAAAATCGGCAAAGTTCATGAAATTATAAAAGGAAGGGGTTTTACTAGGTTTGGCCCCTAAGAACAACACTGGAAATTCCAAGGTTGATACTAATTTGGGATTTTTAAAATCTTTACGTACTTGCTGACTTATCGTCTTAAAGAATTGATCAACTCGCAAGACAGTTTCTTTGGTCACCAACTCAAATGGAGAAAGCCCAGGGCGTAAAACTATTTTATTGATAGCTATATCATAATTCTCTTGGGCTGTTTTTATAAATTTTCGCAATCGGACAGAGCTACCCTTCTCAATTCGCTCAAACTCCTCACAAATTTTGTCCATCTGGTCACCGATAGTGATCACATCATCAGAGAAAAAGATTTTATAAGCCGGACTTAGTTTGTCCAATTGGTAATAATCGGAAGTTTTTTTGTTGAAGTCCTTGAAGAATTTATCAAAGATATCGGGCATCCAATACCAACTTGGTCCAATATCAAAAGTAAAGCCATCTCTTACAAGTTGCCTGGCCCTTCCGCCTACGGTATCGTTTTTTTCATATATGGCAACCTCATGACCCTCTTTGGCCAAATAGCAAGAAGCTGATAGGGCGGAAAAACCCGAACCTATTATAATTATTTTTTTACTCATGTTAGGATGTTAGTGGTATGCTCTTGTTTTATAATTCTTGAACCAATTGCTCTATGGATTTAAAGGCACGCATGGAGGGAGGTAAAATGGATTTGTCCAGATTCTGAATTTGATAGCCAAGGATCCATAATTTCGACTTCCCATCTTGGTTTACATTTGTAGTGAACTCTTCAAGATACTTATTAATTTTTTCTTTTGAGGGTTCAACAGTAAAATAGGATATGAAATGTAAACTCTCGTAGTATTTGGTCAAATCTGTTAGACATTCTGTTGGCACCGTTTGGCCTAAATAAATAGACTTATAGCCCCTAAGGTTAATCTCATAATTGAGAAATAGCAGTCCTAATTCATGAATTTCATTTTCCGGTAAAAACAGTACAAAAGTCTTATCCTTCCGGGTAGGCTCATTGCTATGTAATTTATCGGTATTGATGATGATCTTTTGTTTGATCAAATTGGTGATAAAATGCTCATGGGAGGGACTGATCGTATCCGTTTGCCATAAAAGTCCCAATTCATTGAGTAGGGGAATAAACACATCGTAGAAGATGTCCCTAAATGATTTATCTGCCAATAACCTGTTGTAGGTATTGAAAAACATGGTCTGGTCAAAATTTACCATGGCCAATTTAAAGGCGTTGATGGAATGATTTTTAAAACTGTTCCTCGCCACGATTTCTTTTACCAATAAGGGAATTTCCTCCTCGGGAACTTTGGCTATTTTTGAAATTTTATATCCGTTGTTGTAAAGGAGTGTAATGTTCAGCAGTTTTTGAAGGCTGGCAAGACTGTAATTTCGAATGTTTGTTGAGGTTCTTTCTGGAGATAATAGATTGTACCTTTTCTCCCAAATTCTAATTGTATGAGCCTTTATACCTGAAAGGTTCTCCAGGTCCCGTATGCTAAATATTTTCTTTACGTTGTTCATTCTTTGTTTAAAATGGTTAAACAAATTTACAAGAAATATTCAAGCAAGTGTTAAATACCTAGTTAATTTTAATAAAATATTATGGTGTATTATGGATATAAAAAAAGGACAGTATGATTTATAAGATAAAATGGATATCTTAAATTGCTGTTAATACGTCCCTTAAAAATTCAATAGATGTCTAAAAGCTCTAAGCACACCCGTAAAGATTTTATAAAAACCCTTGGAACAAGTGCCTTGGCAGTTGCTGGAGTGCCTGCTATATTAACTGCAAACACTAAAAAACCAATCTCGTATTTGACCAGAGAGCGGTACGCGGCCAATTCCAATATACAAATAGCTTTAATTGGGGCTGGTGGAATGGGAAGTCAAGATACGTACACAGCACTTAAACACGATGGAATAAAATTGGTCGCCGTTTGTGATCTCTACGATGGTTATTTGAAAAAGGCAAAAGAAAACTGGGGATCAGATTTGTTTACCACCAAAGACTACAGGGAGATTCTGAACCGTGAGGATATAGATGCTGTAATTATTGGTACGCCAGATCATTGGCATAAACAAATATCAATTGATGCCATGAGGGCTGGGAAACACGTTTACTGTGAAAAGCCCATGGTCCATTCCTTGGATGAGGGGCATGAAGTAATCCAAACCCAAAAAGAAACAGGCATGGTCTTTATGGTTGGCAGCCAAGGGCTATCGTCCTTGGGCAATGAGAAAGCTAAAGCACTTCTTGAAGAGGGCGCCATAGGTGACATTAATTTTGCAGAGGGTTTCTGGGCAAGACGGAGCCCAATAGGTGCCTGGCAATATAATATTCCCAACGATGCCTCTATGCAAACGATAGATTGGGATACTTTTATTAAAAACACCAATAAAATACCTTTTGATGCTACTCGGTTTTTTAGATGGAGGAATTATAAGGACTATGGTACGGGAATGTCTGGAGATCTATTTGTACACCTTTTTTCCAGTTTGCATTTTATAACTAATTCCTATGGCCCAAACCAAATCTATGCTTCGGGAGGGCTGCGCTATTGGAAGGATGGGAGGGAAGTACCAGATGTACTTCTCGGAGTGTTTGATTATCCAGATAGTCCACAACATCCAGCTTTTAACCTGTCCTTGCGATGTAATTTTGTTGATGGCACTTCGGGTACTACCTATTTAAAAATAGTGGGCAGTGAGGGCTCTATGGATGTGGAATGGGACAAGATTACCTTGAAACGAAATAACGAACAATTTGATGACCCTTTTTTGGAGGCTAAATCGAAGGAACAGGGACAAAAAACAGGAAGAAAAAAAATAGTGCCTCAAGAAGAAATTGTCTACCGGGCAGAAGAAGGGTATCTAGGTGCCCATTATGATCATTTTGCCAATTGGTTCAATGCCATAAGAGGAGGTAGCCCAGTAACAGAGGATGCCATATTTGGGTATCGGGCAGCAGCTCCAGCGCTGGCATGCAACGACAGTTATTTTGAGGATAGGGCGATAAAATGGGATCCAGTGAAAATGAGAAAAATATAACATTAAAAAGGATGAAGGTACTAATGGGCATGGCATGTATGATACTAATGGTCTCATCGTGTAAACAAAAAATGAAACGAGAGGTGCAACCTGTTCAAGAGGATACTGAAATAAAAGCAAGTGATTGGGTGTCCCTAATGGATTCTACGAAGTGGCGGGGCTACAATATGGATCATTTGCCAAACAATTGGGTGATAGCCGATGATGTTATTGAATGTCTAGGGAAAGCAGGTGATATGGGCGGTGATATAATAACCAATGAACAATTTGAAAATTTTGAATTACAATTGGAATGGAAGATCAGCAAAGGGGGCAATAGTGGTGTTTTCTACAATGTAGTTGAGGACACCATTTACCATTCTCCTTATCAAACCGGACCGGAATACCAACTCTTGGACGATGTTGGCTTTCCAGAACCCATTGAGGACTGGCAAAAAACAGGGGCAGATTACGCCATGTTTGTCGCAAATGACAAGAAAATCCTCAAACCCGTTGGAGAGTGGAATGCCACTATTATCAAAGTGAATAACGGAAAAGTGGAACATTGGTTAAATGGGGAAAAGATTGTAGCATTTGATAGGGCCTCTAAGGAATGGAAGGAAAAACGCAATAGCGGAAAATGGAGCGACTATCCGGATTATGGTATGAGCAACATGGGCCATTTAGCTTTACAGGATCATGGGGCGGGGGTATGGTTCAAAAATGTAAAAGTCAAACGCTTGTAACTAAAAGCGGCGATCCGGATGGAATCCTTCAATATCCATCGATAATTTTTGATCAGATATTATTTCGGCAACCAATTTTCCGGTAGCTGGGCCCAGGCTCCATCCCATCATGGCGTGTCCCGTGGCGATGGTCAAATTATCATATCCTGAAGAACGCCCTATATATGGGAGGCCATCAGGAGAGACAGGTCTTAGGCCACACAGAGCTTCACTTCTTTCGGTTTCAGTGATCTCCAGCCCATCGTAATAGGATGTTGCGGCATTGGCTATGGCATGCACCCTTTCGGCTTTGATGTCATGGTTGATACCTGAAAATTCCATGGTTCCAGCGAATCTTGTAAATCCCTGCATGGGGGTAACCGCCACTTTGGCCTCCATAAGTATTGCAGGAAGGAGGATTCCTGTTTTGCGATGTACATTGATCCGATATCCCTTTCCAGGTTGAACCCTTAGTTTTAATTTTAGTTTTTTGGCAATTCCTTCGCTCCAGGAACCTGAGGCCAAAACAAATTCATCGGCCATATAGGTTTCCTTATTGGTTGTTACGGATGAAATTTTTCTGTTATGAAAAGAAAAGTCCAAAACTTCCTCTTTGGTTTTGAACACTACCCCCATGCGTTTTAGATAGTCCACTAATTTGGGCATCAGCTCTGTTGGGGTGGTATGGGCATCACATTCATAATGTATTGCCCCTAATATTTCACGGCTTAAATTGGGTTGAAGTGTGGTAAGTTCTTTTAGGGTCAGCGTTTTAACCTCCAGTCCTTCATCTTCGGCCCTTTTGGCTACTTCTGCTTCGTGCTTTCCTTCTTTTGCTGTTTTATAGAGCATTAACAACCCTTTTTTCTCTAGATGGAACTCGCCTAAATCCCCAGAATTGTATATCTCCGTATATAAATCCCTGCTTAAAAGATTAATGTCCTTGATTAAAGGGATCGCTTTTTCTACATTTTTTTTGGTGGAGGAAGCATTAAAATTCAAGGTCCATTTTAGGAAATCAAGATCCAAACGGGGTTTAATATAGAAAGGGCTGCTACTATTGAACATCATTTTAATGCCTTTTGCCATCATTCCGGGAGAGGCCAACGGAATAATATGACTTGGGGTAATATACCCTGCATTTACAAAAGAGGCTCCTTTGGTAAGGTCAGACTTTTCTATAACGGTAATATGATGACCTTCCTTTAATAGGTAATAGGCACTGCTAAGACCAATAATTCCTCCAC
This sequence comes from Sediminicola sp. YIK13, assembly GCF_001430825.1. GTDB lineage: Bacteria > Bacteroidota > Bacteroidia > Flavobacteriales > Flavobacteriaceae > Sediminicola. The sequence goes on from NZ_CP010535.1 coordinate 325,231, forward strand.
CAACGATAATGATGTTCTTTCCCATATTTGCAAAATAAAGACTAACATCCCAATAGGATTAGGGCAAAGAAACTAAATTACAAAGAATTATGGTACGTGGATTATAACATAAAGAAACTTTTAAAGGTTAATTTATGCTCAGCAGTTTTGAGCCCACGACAGCCCCGAGGCTTCGGGGGAACCGGCACATCAACTTTTAATAATTAGGGTGGTCACAGGGAAAGCCTTTTATTGACAATGATATATTTTTCGGGACAATAGGGAATAAAAAAACCGCTAGAAAAGCGGTTTTGTGCCCACGACTGGATTCGAACCAGCACGTCCTTGCGAACACCACCCCCTCAAGGTGGCGTGTCTACCAATTTCACCACGTGGGCTCACGTAGGAGTTTGCAAATATAACCATGTTTTTTTACTATACCATTTCACTGGCAAGGTTGTTCAAAATATTTTTTTTTTGCGATACCGAGTATAAGAAATCCTTCTTCTAGGAGATATGGACCAATCGCCATCTTGTTAAGATAACCTATGCCAATACCAATACCAAGGTTGTTCCGTACGCAGGAATAATTAATTGGATCGAGCTTTTGAATTTACAGGAAACCGACACAAATAGGAAAATGTTCGGTTGTAATATAATTAGAGCAGGGAATAAGTGCAATCACTGGTTCTTTGAGGAAACCAATATTTGTAGGAAATTTCTTAGTTTTGTAAAATTATTATTGTATTTTATTCTCTATATTCAATATTATGAAACTTAATACGGTTTGTATTATCGACGATGACCCGATATTCGTTTATGGTACCAAAGTGTTGCTCAATTATAACAGTAGTTTTTGTTCAAACATTATTGTGTATGAAAATGGCAAGGAAGCACTGGATGATTTAAGGTTTATGCTAAAAACCAATAAGGAAATGCCTGAAGTCATTTTTTTGGACTTAAACATGCCATTTATTAACGGCTGGGAATTCTTGGATGAATTAAAAAAGATGGATCTCAAAAAAAAAATTAGGGTATATGTTGTTAGTTCCTCTTTAGACAAGATGGATGAAGAAAAAGCAAGAAAATATGACATGGTCGTCGATTTTATCAATAAACCTTTTACGGTAAACAAGCTGCAACAATTATTGGTGGCAACCGAAGGGGAATCAACTTAACCTCCATTTTATAAGGATCAAAATATAAGTAATACAATTCCAATAGATAGTAGAAGCGAAAAAGCCCATAAACATGGTGTTTATGGGCTTTTTTTTAATCATTTAAGATTTTGTGACCGGGCTGGGGCTCGAACCCAGGACCCTCTCCTTAAAAGGGAGATGCTCTACCAACTGAGCTACCAGGTCATTATTTCAACGCTAGCGTATTGCTGTTTGCGGGTGCAAATATAAGGGCATTATTTTATTTCACAAGCCTTTTTTCGAATAAATTTTATTTTTTTTGAAATCCCCTTTATTTGAATCATTTTTACTCAAAATTTAAAGATGAAAATAGTTTTGGTGGGTTATATGGGGAGTGGTAAGACCACTGTTGGTAAGGAGTTGTCCAAATATTTGGGTTTCAGGTTTTTAGACTTGGATGCTTACATTGAAGAAAAGACCGGAATGAAAATAGCTGCTATTTTTAAGGAAAAAGGAGAGCTTTTTTTTAGAAAATTAGAGCACCAATATTTATCGGAGGTCCTGGAAAAAAATTCTGAAATTATTCTTTCCACCGGGGGAGGTACACCATGCTATAGCGGTAACATGGAGGTCATTTCCAGACTTACCGAAAATGTATTTTATCTTAGGGTGTCCATTCCGGAGTTGGTAAAACGTCTTTCCAAAGAAAAGGAGCACAGACCCTTGATTGCCCATATAGAGGAAGCGGATTTGCCAGAGTTTTTTGGAAAACACTTGTTTGAACGATCCCCTTTCTATTCCTTGGCTGCCCATACCATAGCTAGTGATGGTGCACCACAGGACATCGCCCTGAAAATAAAATCGCTCTTACGCTAAGGAAACTGAGTCGTTCTTGGCCTTGAACTCTACTTTTATATGTTCTTGTAAGGAAGTGGAAAGGGAGATACCCTTGTAATCCGCTTTCACGGGATATTTTTTATGGTTTCTGTTTACCAATACAGCAGTTTTTAATTGTTTTAAAGGGACTCTAAGAAAATGGTGGACCCCATATATCAATGTAGTTCCCGAATTAAGGACATCATCTACCAACACGACTGATTTATTGGCGTACTCCTCCTCTGGGATGGAGGTCTGTACCCCACTCGCTACCGGATTTTTTTTGTCCATGGATACCTTACATAAGATGATGTCGGCATCCGTTATTTTTTGGAGCACCCTTCTAATTTTTTTTGCGAACAACAAACCCCCACCTTCGATCCCGGCTATTACAATTTCCGATTCCTCAACATTGGCCTCATAGATCTGGTAAGAAATCCGTTTTATTTTATGTTGTATCTGTATGTGTGAAAGTATTTGGTTCTGCATGAGGTGTTCGTTTACTTTTCAAAGATAAAGAACAGTTCTTTATCTTTTCGAGGTTGAATTGAATTATAGGCCCTCTCCAGTACTTTTATTTGAAAAGAGGGTTTGAAAAGATTTTCGTATTCTGTTTTACTGCCTCCAAATGGCGGTCCTTCTTCAGTCAGAGGGAAATCAAAGAACAAGCCCACAATCTTTCCGCTAGGTTTTAATAACGTTGCCATTTTTTGAACATAATCTATGCGGCGTATTGGGGGCAGGGCACAGAAAAAGGTCTGTTCCAGGATCAGGTCAAAACCATTTTGTTCAAGATCAAAGAAATCTACTTGTATTAATCGATCTTTAGGGAAGTCAGAGCATGCAGTTTCAATTCGCTTTAAAGGTTGTTCGGCCAGATCTGCCACATAAACATTCGTAAAGCCCAATTGGTGTAAGTAGGTCACTTCATAACCGTTACCCGCTCCGGGGATCAGAATTTTCATCTCTTTGTGTTCTAGTTGGTCAATATATTCCTTTAGAGGAGTGGAGACATAGCCAATATCCCATTTTAAATCCCCATTTTTATATTTGTCCTCCCAAAAATCCTTAGTCAGTTTCATCTTTATAATCGTCTATATCCCTTCGGTCTTTTTTTGTTGGCCTGCCGGTTCCCTTTTTGCGATAATAGCCCTTGGAATATTTTAATAGTTCGTTTTGGGCGAAGGCTTCTTTCGGGGTAGTGTCTACCCTGTAGATATCCACTAGCTTGGCGCCAACGCGACTTGGAGGGATGTCCAGAACGGTAAACTCGTAATTGATCTGATCTTTGCGGACTACAATTTTATCTGTCACATACACCTCTCTAGAAGGTTTTACGGCTTGTCCGTTTATTTTGATGTGACCTTTCTTGCAAGCCTCTGTAGCGATGTTTCTGGTTTTGAAATACCGAACACTCCAAAGGAATTTATCTATGCGCATAAACTATTGAAATTCTTTATTGATGACTTCCACAAAAATAAGGGAAAATTGTATCTTGCGGACCTTAAAAAGAGATTCATGAGAGTAAACAGAATATTTTTACTGTTTTTATTGATAGGAATGGTATGGTCATGTAAAAAAGATGACGGACCAGGTTTTGAAACCATTCCACCAAGGGCTTTGGATGAGGTGGTTTTGGAGAATGATGCTGCCATAAAGGAATTTTTGGAGACCCATTTTTATAATTATGAGGAGTTTGCCAATCCTACGGCAGAATTTGATTTTAAAATTAAAATAGATACCATCTCAGGGGATAACGCAGGAAAGACGCCTTTAATGCAGCAGGTACAATCGGAAAAGGTGGTCGTGACCAACGACGATCTTGGGCTTGAGAATGAACAAAGTGTAGAACATACCTACTATTATTTGATCGCTAGGGAGGGAGAAGGTGAAAGGCCTACCGTTGCAGATTCCACCTTTTTGAAATACGAAGGCTCCTTACTTGATGGAACCGTTTTTGATGGGAATACAAACTATTCCTGGCAGTATCTTCCATTTTTCCTTAGAGGGTATTCTAAAGGGGTGAGCAAATTAAGGGCAGGTAACAATATTGTCGTTAATGATGATGGTACTTCGAAAATTACAAACAGTGGAATTGGGTTGGTGATAATGCCTTCTGGGCTTGCTTATTTTAATCAAATACAGGGTGCTATCGCACAGTATTCTCCACTTATATTCAAATTGGATGCTGGGCTAGTGGTGACTAATACAGATTATGATAATGATGGGATTCCGTCTTTTATGGAAGATCTTAATGGGGATGGGAATTTAACCAACGACAATACAGACAGAGAGGCCGAGGTAAAGGCTAGAACGGGTCTGATTCCAAATCATTTGGATGCCGATGATGATGGTGATGGAACCCTTACCAGAGATGAAATCATAATTGATGCCAATGGGAATATTACTTTCCCCGATACCGATGGGGATGGTGTTCCTGATTACTTGGATAAGGATTCCAAATAAAGTTGTAAAATACATTCCATAAAAAAAGCCCGCTACACGTAGCGGGCTTTTTTTATATGGTTTATAAGTTCGATTACATCTTAAGGGACAAACTCAAGATAAGTTGATCTGGTCTTGTATCTATTCTATCATTAAATCTTTCAGCCGAAAGAACAGTTACCTCATTTTCACTAAATCCTCTTTCATACCTTAGATCCACTCCAAATTTTCCAAGGCTCAAGCCGGCACCGATATTTATACCTACGGTAACGTCATTTTCAACATCGCCAATGGCAACCCCATCAAAATCGGTATCCAAAATGTACTGAAGTGCTGGTCCTGCAAAAACATTCAAAGGCCCAACAACCTTTACTCCAATAAGTAATGGAGCATCTAATTTGCTCATGTCTAGACTGTTGTTGTCATAATCGGACTTGGTTTTGGTGTAGACCAACTCGGGTCTGAAATATACTCTATCTCCAATCTTGCCAAAGATTCCTAAATGATAACCTACATTTTTGTCCGGATTCTCATAGGCGTCTGCCGTGGAATCAAAATAATCTCCGTTACCAGCGTAGTTAAGACCTCCTTTGATACCAAATCCTGGTCCATTTTGAGCAAATGCCACAGCTCCAATACATGCAAAAACTGCTACTAAAAAAGTTTTTTTCATAAGTGTTCTTTTAAATTAGAAAACGTTGTGCAAGTAAGGCACAACTTTGTTAATTGATTAACTTAAAAAGAATTAATCTTGACACGAAAAGGTGAGGTTGTGGCACAAAAAAACCGCTAAAATATTCCACTATTTCTAGTGGGAAGTTTTAGCAGTTTATTTGAGTTCTGTACCACAGTTTTCTATGTTTAGAATCCTCATTCCCCTTTTAGGGATTTGATTATTTTCTTTTTAACACAGACACAACGGCTTTTTCTATTGCTTTATTGTTCAACCCGTATTTTTCCATTAACTCTTCTGGGGTTCCACTCTCACCAAAGGTATCCTTGGTAGCTACAAATTCCTGTGGTGCCGGATGGTTCAAGGTTAAGGTCCTAGCGACACTCTCTCCCAATCCGCCCAAGAAATTGTGTTCCTCACAGGTTACAACGCATCCTGTTTTCTTCACAGATTTTAAAATGGCCTCTTCGTCCAAAGGTTTTATGGTGTGTATATTGATCACTTCTGCGGAGATCCCTTGGGCCTCCAATGCTTCTGCTGCAATTAGTGCTTCCCATACCAAATGGCCTGTAGCGATAATGGTAACATCTGTTCCCTCGTTGAGCATTACTGCTTTTCCAATTTCAAATTTTTGGTCGGCCTGCGTAAAGTTCGCAACTTTTGGTCTTCCGAACCTCAAATAAACAGGACCTTCATAATCAGCAATGGCTATGGTAGCTGCTTTTGTCTGATTGTAGTCACAGGGGTTGAGGACCACCATGCCAGGAAGCATTTTCATAAGACCTATATCTTCCAATATTTGGTGGGTGGCACCGTCTTCACCAAGGGTCACCCCTGCGTGTGAGGCACATATTTTTACATTTTTATCAGAATAGGCAATAGACTGTCTGATTTGATCATAAACCCTTCCGGTGGAAAAGTTGGCGAATGTACCTGTAAACGGTATTTTACCGCCTATGGTCAATCCTGCAGCTATCCCCATCATATTGGCCTCGGCAATCCCAATTTGGAAAAAGCGCTCAGGATTCTCCTCTATGAATTTTTCCATTTTTAATGAACCTACCAAATCCGCACAAAGTGCAACCACATTGGGATTTGATCTTCCCAATTCTGTCAACCCGGCTCCAAATCCGCTTCGTGTATCGTTTTTTCCTTGATCTATATATTTTTTCATTTCTATATTTCTTTAGTGTAATGCCCTAAGGACACTGGTTTGTATAAGGGTTTGGATAAGATTAGTAGTCACCTAGCGTTTCGGGGTTTTGGGCCAAGGCAGTTGCCAACTGCTCATCATTTGGTGCCTTTCCGTGCCAAGCATGGGTATACATCATAAAGTCTACCCCATGTCCCATAATGGTATGTAAAAGAATACAGACCGGTTTTCCTTTGCCAGTTCTGTTTTTGGCTTCTTTTAAACCTTTGATGATAGCTTCCAGGTTATTCCCTTCTTTCACTTCCAATACATCCCATCCAAAGGCTTCAAACTTTTTCTTTAGGTCACCCATGGGCATCACATCGTCTGTCGCCCCATCAATTTGCTGGCCATTGTAATCAATGGTCGCTATGATATTATCCACCTTTTTACCGGCAGCATACATTATTGCTTCCCAGTTTTGACCTTCCTGTAATTCCCCATCACCGTGAAGGGTATATACTAATTTGGAATCCTTGTTCAGCTTTTTAGCTTGTGCGGCACCTAGGGCAACGGACATTCCCTGGCCCAATGAACCAGAAGCTATCCTTACTCCAGGAAGCCCCTCATGAGTAGTTGGGTGTCCCTGCAAACGGGAATTTATCAATCTGAAAGTATTCAATTCTTCAACGGGAAAAAATCCTTTTCGTGCCAAAACACTGTAGTACACAGGAGAGATATGTCCATTGGATAAAAAGAAAAGATCTTCCCCAATACCATTCATGTCAAATCCTGGTTTAAGCTCCATAACTTCATTGTACAAGGCCACCAAAAATTCTGTGCAGCCCAAAGAGCCTCCAGGGTGTCCTGAGTTAACCTTATGTACCATCCGTACAATGTCCCTACGTGTTTGTATCGTAATATCCTGTAATTCTTTTGTTGTTGGCATTTCTTATCTTATTTTATAGTTCCCAAAAGTAAACGGTATCTTTTGGGTATACAAGTATGATTTGTTATATTTTGTTAACCATCAGGACAGTGGGTCAACTTTATTTTTTTGTTAAGGACATTTGAGGCTTAGTTGATTATATTTGCCGTCTTAAACAGAGATTTGGAATTTACATTATTACATACAGACCCCAACAGTAAAGCACGTGCCGGTAAAATGGTAACGGATCACGGTACAATTGAAACCCCAATTTTTATGCCTGTAGGTACGGTGGCCTCGGTAAAAGGGGTGCACCAAAGAGAATTAAAAGAGGATATTAATCCCGATATCATCCTTGGAAATACCTATCATCTATATTTAAGACCCAAAACAAGGATTTTGGAAGAAGCCGGGGGCTTGCACAAATTTATGAACTGGGACAGGAATATTTTAACCGATAGCGGGGGCTACCAGGTATATTCCCTTTCCGATAACCGCAAGATCAAGGAAGAAGGGGTAAAGTTTAAATCCCACATAGATGGTTCCTATCATGTGTTCACCCCAGAAAATGTTATGGAAATACAGCGTACCATTGGTGCCGATATTATCATGGCTTTTGATGAGTGTACGCCATACCCTTGTGATTACAACTATGCAAAAAGGTCCATGCACATGACGCATAGGTGGTTGGAACGTTGTTTGACGCACTTGGAAAAAACACCTTTTAAATATGGGTACTCACAAGCATTTTTCCCTATAGTTCAAGGATCGACCTATAAGGACCTTAGGAGGCAATCAGCAGAATATATTGCTGGCGTTGGAGCAGTAGGAAATGCCATTGGAGGATTATCCGTTGGAGAACCTGCAGATGAAATGTACGCCATGACCGAGGTTGTTACAGAAATTTTACCGGAGGATAAGCCTCGTTACCTCATGGGTGTGGGGACTCCTATCAATATTTTGGAGAATATAGCTCTGGGAATAGACATGTTCGATTGTGTTATGCCAACACGTAACGCCCGTAATGGGATGTTGTTTACGGCAAATGGTACCATCAATATAAAAAATAAAAAATGGGAAGATGATTTTTCCCCTTTGGACGAAATGGGAATCACCTTTGTCGATACAGAGTATACAAAGGCCTATTTAAGACATTTGTTCGCCGCCAATGAATATTTGGGCAAACAAATTGCAACAATTCACAACCTAGGCTTTTATCTTTGGTTGACCCGTGAAGCGAGAAAGCATATTTTAGCTGGGGATTTTTACGAATGGAAAAATATAATGGTAAAACAAATGGATAAGAGGCTGTAATGTTGACCATCTTAGATAAATACATATTAAAACGTTATCTGGCTACCTTTACAGTGATGCTGATGCTTTTTATTCCTATTGGGATCATGGCCAACCTTGCGGAGCAGATAGGGAAAATGATAGACAATGAAGCACCCTTGAACGAGATCGCTTATTACTATCTAAACTTTACCATCTATATAGGCAGCTTGCTGTTTCCCATCTTTTTGTTTTTATCCGTAATCTTCTTTACTTCAAAACTGGCCAATAACACGGAAATTGTGGCTATTCTTAGTTCCGGGGTTTCCTATGGTAGGTTCTTAAGGCCTTATTTTATTGGAGCCTCTATTATAGCCATTATTATGTTTGTTATGGGGATGTTCATTGTGCCCAATGCCAGTAAGGGATTCAATGAGTTTAAATACAAATACCTAAAAAAAGGCAAACAGGACAGGGTCACGAGCAATATTTTCAACCAATTGAATGAAAATGATTTTATCTATGTGAGCAGCTTTGACCCGGCCCGGCAACGTGGTTATAATTTTACCTTGGAACATTTTAATGATAAGGACCAGTTAGAATATAAAATATCGGCAGGGAATATCAGATGGAAAGAAAAAGATAGTGTCTATGAGTTGACCTCATACATAAAAAGAACGCTGGTGGATAACAAGGAAGTGGTGGAGGCCAAACGTAAACTGGATACCATTTTTAATTTTCAGATAGATGACCTGACCCCGGTTTCCTATATAGCGGAGACCAAAAATTTATTTGAACTTAATAGTTTTATTGAGGCACAACGTAAAAAAGGGGCCTCCAATATCAATAGTTATCTATTGGTAAAGTATCGAAGATGGGCATTGCCTGTCACTGCATTTATACTGACGATTATCGCCGTTGCGGTGTCAGCAGCAAAACGCAGGGGCGGCATGGGTGTGAACCTCGCTTTCGGGATAGGGGTGGCCTTTATCTATATCTTTTTTGATAAGGTTTTTGGAACCTTGGCCGAACAATCTGGATTTTCTCCAATGTTGGCAGTCGTTTTGCCCAATGTTGCCTTTGGGATTGTAGGATTTTATCTGTTGCAGAATGCCAAACGATAAACTCAAGAATTACCTCCATCTTCATCTTATTGTTTTTATCTGGGGATTCACTGCCGTACTTGGCAAGCTGATAACGGTTGATGCCTTGCCATTGGTTTGGTACCGCATGTTCATGGCTTCCGGATTAATTTTTTTCTATATCGCCTACAAAAAGTTTTCACTTCGGGTGTCCAAAAAGACCTTGCTCATTTTAATTATTGCGGGGGTGGTCATCACCTTGCATTGGATTACTTTTTTTAAGGCGATTAAAGTATCCAATGTTTCAGTGGCACTTGCCACCATGTCCACCGGAGCCTTTTTTACGGCATTATTGGAACCAATTTGGTATGGTAGAAAAATAGTCTGGTACGAGATCCTCTTTGGGCTAATTGTAATGCTGGGTCTCTACCTTATTTTCAATGTAGAGTCAACGTATGTGGAGGGGATTGTTCTGGCCCTTATATCGGCCCTATTGTCGGCCACTTTTTCCCTGATTAATGGGAAACTGATTCAAACGGAAAAGCCATCGGTCATTTCCATATACGAAATGGCAAGTGGGGTGGTATTCTTGTCTATTTATTTTTTTTTTAGTGGAAGCTTTACGACAGACTTCTTTCAGCTTTCCTCCGATGATTGGGTGTATATTTTTATTTTGGCGTCCATATGTACGGCCTATGCCTTTATAGCTTCGGTAAAGGTGATGAAGTATATTACTCCATATACCGTCATGTTGACTATTAATTTAGAGCCCGTTTATGGTATTTTCTTGGCTTTTATTATCTTAGGGGAAAGTGAGAAAATGGATCCCATGTTTTATATTGGGGCCCTGGTGATTCTTTCCACGGTAATTGCCAATGGTATTCTAAAAAATTGGACAAGGTTAAAAAGTAAAAGAGTTCGCTAAGGTTCTCCTTTAAAGTTTTATATTTGTCTGCTTTTATAATTTAAACTGTAGTTTCATGGAGTATTTGGATTTTGAACTTCCGATCAAAGAACTTGAAGAACAATTAGATAAGTGCATGGTTATTGGAAAGGAGAGCGACGTTGACGTAACGGAGACCTGCAAGCAAATAGAGAAAAAGCTTTCCGAAACCCGAAAAGAAATCTACAAAAACCTTACAGCTTGGCAAAGGGTGCAACTTTCGAGACACCCAAATAGGCCATATACCTTGGATTATATCAATGCTATCTGTGGCGATACCTGGTTGGAACTTCACGGTGACAGAACCGTAAAGGATGATAAGGCCATGATAGGAGGATTGGGCAAAATTGGTGACCAAACGTATATGTTCATCGGTCAGCAAAAAGGCTACAATACCAAAACAAGACAATATAGAAACTTTGGGATGGCCAATCCCGAAGGGTACAGAAAGGCTTTGCGCTTGATGAAGTCAGCAGAAAAATTTGGCGTACCTGTGGTATGTTTGATTGATACTCCAGGTGCATATCCCGGAATTGAAGCGGAAGAACGCGGACAAGGAGAGGCCATTGCAAGGAATATTTTGGAAATGACCAGATTGAAGGTGCCGATTATCGTATTGATTATTGGTGAAGGTGCTTCAGGTGGAGCTTTGGGGATAGGAGTAGGAGATAAAGTTTTGATGTTGGAGAATACGTGGTATTCTGTAATTTCTCCTGAATCGTGCTCTTCCATTCTTTGGAGAAGTTGGGAATATAAAGAACAGGCAGCAGAATCATTGAAACTGACTTCTACTGACATGAAGAAGTTGAAGCTTATTGATGAGGTGGTCAAAGAGCCTGCTGGTGGGGCCCATGCCAATAGAGAAAAGACTTTTGAAATCGTAAAAAATAAAATTAGCTCACATTATGAGGAGTTAAAAAAGTTATCACCAAAAGATTTGGTGAATGCCCGAATGGATAAATATGCCAACATGGGTGTCTTTAATGGCTAATAAGCTCATTTAAAAAACTTTCTTAAAATCTGGAGGATTCAAACTCCAGATTTTTTTGGTTATCAACACAATTTCGTAACTTATCAACACCCTTATTGTTAACTAATGGTGAACATCCTATGACCCTTATTATTGTTAACTAAAGGTTAAATAGTATACTTTAGCACCCATGGAAAAACCAAGTCCGATTGTCGGTCGTAAAATAGATCAATCTGCTTTAATCAACCTTGAGAGGGGAAAAATACCGCCTCAAGCAGTTGATTTAGAGGAAGTTGTGATTGGAGCGATGATGATAGATAAGAAAGGGGTAGATGAGGTAATAGATATTCTACATCCCGATGTGTTCTATAAGGACGCCCATAGATTCATTTACGAGGCCATCTTCAAACTGTTTGAGACCTCGGAACCAGTGGATTTATTAACCGTTTCTTCCCAATTGAAGAAAGACGGGAAATTAGAGGCAGCAGGAGGGGATTTTTATTTGATAAAACTGACCCAAAAAGTAGCATCCTCTGCCCATATTGAGTTCCATGCACGTATTATCCTTCAAAAATATATACAGCGCAGCCTGATAAAAATTTCCAGTGAGATCATTCAAGAGGCATATGAAGATGCAACGGACGTATTTGATCTTTTGGATACCGCAGAAGCCAAATTATATGATGTTACCCAAGGAAACCTAAAACGTTCCGCCGAAACTGCCCAGAATTTGGTAATTCAGGCCAAAAAGAGGATAGAAGAGATCGCCGGAAAAGAAGGCCTTAGTGGCGTTCCCTCCGGTTTTGATAAGTTGGATAAATTGACCTCAGGATGGCAACCCAGTGATTTGATCATTGTAGCTGCCCGTCCCGGTATGGGTAAAACGGCTCTTACCTTGTCCATGGCAAGGAATATGGCCGTAAATAACAATATTCCCGTGGCTTTTTTCTCTTTGGAGATGTCCTCGGTCCAATTGATCACCCGTTTGATTTCTTCGGAAACCGGACTGTCCTCAGAAAAACTGAGAACCGGTAAACTCGAAAAACACGAATGGGAACAGTTAAATGTAAAAGTAAAGGCATTGGAAAATGCCCCATTGTTTATAGATGATACCCCGTCCCTTTCTATTTTTGACCTTCGGGCAAAGGCAAGGAGATTGGCCTCACAACACGGTATAAAAATGATCGTTATTGATTATTTGCAATTGATGACAGCAGGGGGGAGTCAAAAAGGAGGGAATAGGGAACAGGAAATATCAACCATTTCCCGAAACCTTAAGGCTCTGGCCAAGGAATTGAACTGTCCCGTTATTGCACTATCACAATTATCCAGGGCCGTTGAGACCAGGGGAGGAAGTAAAAGGCCAATCCTTTCGGATCTTAGGGAATCTGGAGCAATTGAGCAGGATGCGGATATTGTTGCCTTTATCTATCGTCCTGAATATTACAAAATTGACGAATGGGATGATGATGAACGCACGCCAACCGCCGGTCAGGGTGAATTTATCGTCGCAAAGCATAGAAATGGTGGTCTGGAGAACATAAGATTGAAATTTATCGGTAATCTCGGTAAATTTGACAACTTGGACGATTTCGATTCTCCTTTCGAGTTCCAATCCAAGATGAATGCCAATGAGGATAACCCGTTCATAACAAAAAATCTCCCGAATGCCGATGAGGCTTTTGGAAGTTCTATGAACGATGATATGGATATGGATGACAGTGAGGTTCCTTTTTAAAAACAAAAACGTAATAGCACCCTCCCGAATAATCTCGCGAGGGTGTTTAATAGTGTTTTTATTTCTCTCTTTCTTTGTTTCGGCATCCAACATCCTAATTCCAATGGATGCAGATAGTCAAAAAAATCATTTAAAAGCATACGGGATTACCTACTGGGTACTCACCAAACAACAAAAGGTACAATGGTTGTTGAACTATAGGGGAGGGGCATTTCTGCTGCCCGATGGGGATAACATCCGCAAGGAATGCCAAATCCGTGGTGTTTCCTTTGAAATAATCTCCGATGCCCAGGCTGAGGCCATCTTATCAGAAATTAGTAGTCCTTCAAAAAATCAGGAAGCCGTAATTTTGGAAAAAGCACCAAAAATAGCGGTCTATTCCCCTAAAGAAAATTTGCCGTGGGACGATGCCGTGACCATGGTACTCACCTATGCCGAAATTCCCTATGAAACCATTTATGATGAAGAGGTACTGAACAATAAACTCTTGTTGTTTGATTGGTTGCACCTTCACCACGAGGATTTTACCGGGCAGTACGGTAAGTTTTATGGAGCCTACAGGGCGGCACCCTGGTATTTGGAGGGAAAGGCGCAGGCAGAAAGCTTGGCCGCTAAATTGGGATACTCAAAAGTTTCAGAGGAAAAAGGGGCTGTGGCCAATGCAATCCGCAATTATGTGATAGGTGGCGGATTCATGTTCGCCATGTGCTCGGCTACCGATAGTTTTGATATTGCCCTGGCTGCAGATGGGGTGGATATTTGTGAACCAATGTTTGATGGCGATCCCTCAGAGGCCAATTACCAAAATAAGTTGGACTATAGCAGAACCTTTGCGTTTACCAACTTTACCTTGGAACGCAGTCCGTTACAGTATGAGTTTTCTTCTATAGACATGACCACCAAAAGGGGGATGGTGCCTAAGGAGTCCGACTATTTTTCGTTGATGGATTTCTCGGCAAAATGGGATCCGGTACCAACCATGTTATGCCAAAACCACACCTCCCTTGTCAAAGGATTTATGGGACAGACCACGGCTTTTGCCCGTAATGAAATAAAACCGACGGTAATGGTGTTGGGTGAAAATAAAATTAACGGGGAGGCGCGCTATATCCATGGGATCAAAGGAAAGGGGTTCTTCACCTTTTATGGGGGCCACGACCCAGAGGATTACCAACATAGGGTAGGGGATCCAAAAACAGAATTGGAACTGCATCCTACTTCTCCAGGGTACAGATTGATCTTGAACAACGTCTTGTTTCCCGCTGCCCAGAAGAAGAAACAAAAAACCTAAACCTTCTTATGGGCTATGAGTTGTTCCAATATATGCTCTACCCCATTTTCATCATTACTTTTGGTTGTGTAATTGGCTGCCTGGAGCACATTGGGGTGTGCATTGGCCATGGCAAAGCTATAATCTGCCAAAGCCAGCATTTCCAGATCATTGTTGTAATCCCCAAAAACCATCGTTTCTGCTTTGGTAATGTTATGTTTTTTTTGAACCTGTGCCAAGGCAAAACCTTTATGGGCGTTCTGATGGGATAGGTCCAACCAGTTTTCTCCAGAAATCTTAACCTTTAGATCATCCTCCAAATGTTTAACTGAGGGATATATAAATTTCTCAGAGTTTTCAAAATGATACACAGCTACTTTTAGGACCTCCCCTTCAAAAGTGGAAATATCCTCCATGACCGTATATTCGGAATAGTATTCCTTCAATTTATTCAAAAACTCACTGGAATTCCCGTTGAGATATGCGTTTCTTTTCCCGCAAAGTACGGCGTGGGCTCCATGTGCATTTTCAAGGGATTTCAGGATAGTATCAATATACATTTTATCCATAGGGGTGGAAAGAAGTTCCTGCTCTTGATGCATGGCGAAACCTCCATTTTCTGCAATAACGATTATTTCATTTTTAATGGATTGCAGTTTGTGAACAATACTGTTGTATTGTCGTCCACTAGCTGCAACAAAGAGAATGTCCCTTTTTTTGAGCTCCTCAAAGAGTTCAAAGAAACGTGCACTTACTTCATGGTTAGAATTCAACAGGGTGCCATCCATGTCCGTTACCACCATTTTTATTTTTGATAAATCCATTACTGCATTTTTATTAGGATACAAAGGTATTTGTTCTTAGGGCAAATGTGGAAACTATGAAAGTAAAGTTTATGGTATTTTTGTGATATAAGCAAGGAGTGTCATCTTTGGAGAATAGGAAACATACATCATTATGAAATTTTATCAATCAGAAATAATTCTACCGCCCTATAAGAGGGGCTTCCATATTATAACAGCTCATATTGTCAATGCTCTTCCAGAACTTAAAAGCATTGATATAGGCATGTTGCAGGTTTTTATTAAACATACATCCGCAAGTTTAACCATTAATGAAAATGCGGACCCTACTGTGCGAATGGATTTTGAGAGCCATATGAATGTAATGGTTCCTGAGAATGCCTCTTATTACCAGCATGATTATGAAGGTTCAGACGATATGCCTGCACATATCAAGTCTTCATTGATGGGAGTCTCGGTACAGGTTCCAATTACCAATGGAGCATTGAATTTGGGCATATGGCAGGGCATATATCTATGTGAGCATAGAAACCATGCCGGAGGAAGAAAGTTGGTGGTTTCTACCTTCGGTCAATAGTAAATAAACCGAATATTCGTAAATTAGGGATATGTTTTAAAATTGGAATACTATGGGAGCAAAAGAGGATATCTTAAATAAAATTCAAATCTTGATAACCAATCATTTTAAAACCCCTGAGGAAGCATTTGCCTTCTTTGATAAGGATGGGGATGGTAAAATGACTAAGGGTGAGATTGTGGAGCTTTTAAAAAAAGCAGAGATCAATGGTTTTATTCGGGGAATGGTATCTACCAAATTGGTTGAAGGCTACGATAAATCTGGCGATGAGCTCATAGATTGGCAGGAGTTTAAACAGGCCATCTCGAAAATACAGTAAATAAAAAAATCCGATTCAAATGAATCGGATTTTTAATAAGCGAGATATATTGTTAATGTTACTTTATTTGATTCACAACAGCCTTAAAAGCTTCTGGGTGGTTCATTGCCAAATCGGCTAAAACCTTACGGTTAAGCTCAATGTTGTTGGCTTTTACTTTCCCCATAAACTGAGAATAGGACATTCCGTGTAATCTAGCACCTGCATTAATACGGGTGATCCATAAGGAACGGAAAGTTCTTTTCTTGTTTCTACGGTCTCTGTAAGCATATAACATTGCTTTTTCAACCGCATTTTTAGCTACTGTCCAAACGTTTTTACGTCTTCCAAAGTAACCTTTGGCTTGCTTCATCACTTTTTTTCTCCTAGCGCGTGAAGCAACTGAATTTACTGATCTTGGCATAATTTTAAGTTTTTTTGTAGTAGGCGTTCTGAATGTTTTTCAAAATCTTTTTATGGCCTAACTCCAGGGTTAATACTAATTACCGTAAAGAACGATTACTTTAAACGTAATTGTTCTTTAATACTGTTAACATCCGCCTCGTGTACTAAAGTAGAGTGGGTTAACGCAAGCTTACGCTTTTTAGACTTCTTCGTTAGAATGTGACTTTTAAAGGCGTGCTTTCTTTTGATTTTACCGGTACCCGTAAGCTTAAAACGCTTTTTGGTACTGGATTTTGTTTTCATCTTAGGCATCTTGTTCCTATTTATGGTTTATCTCGCTTATTATCTTTGCTGTTGCCCCAAAACTTCGGGAGTCTCAACAGGTATATTTTGTTGTACTATATATTGCTTTGGAAACTAAAAAGAAATACGTTCTTATTTCTTTGTTTTCGGAGCAAGGAACATCGTCATACGCTTTCCTTCCAATCTCGGCATTTGCTCTACCTTCCCTAGCTCTTCCAATTCGGAGGCCAGTTTCAGCAACAATATCTCACCTTGATCTTTGTATACGATAGATCGTCCTTTAAAGAAGACATAAGCTTTTAGCTTTGCGCCATCCTTTAAGAATTTTTCAGCATGCTTCTTTTTGAACTCGTAATCATGATCATCTGTCTGTGGACCAAATCTGATTTCCTTAACCACTACTTTAGTGGCTTTGGCCTTCATGACCTTTTCCCTTTTCTTCTGTTCGTAAAGAAACTTCTTGTAATCCGTAATCTTACATACGGGTGGATCTGCTTTTGGAGAAATCTCCACTAAATCCAACTCTAATTCTTCAGATTTTGCTAGTGCGTCCTTTAAAGAGTAAACACCCACTTCAACATTATCACCTACCAAACGTACATTCTGAGAGGTAATTGCTCTGTTGATATTGTGCGGATTCTTATTTTCTCTTCTAGGCTGTGGCCTAAATCTTTTTCGTATTGCTATGGCTAATAAATTTTAGTTAAACATTAATTTTTTAAAACGACTTTAAGGTACTATTTATTTCATTAGTAACCAAGTTGGAGAAGTCTGTCAAGGTGATGGAGCCTAAATCATCGCCTCCATGTCTTCTAACAGAAATCGTGTTTTCCTGTTCCTCATTGTCCCCTACGATCAGCATAAACGGTATCTTGTTCATTTCTGCCTCTCGTATTTTTTTGCCAACAGTCTCACTTCTCTTGTCTACAAGGGCGCGAATTTCGTGATTTTCTAGGGAATTTAAAACTTTTTGGGCATATTTTTCATGCTTCTCACTTATAGGCAATACAATAGCCTGTTCTGGGATCAGCCATAAAGGGAAATTTCCTCCTGTATGTTCCAGTAAAAGGGCAATGAATCGCTCCATACTTCCAAAGGGTGCACGGTGAATCATGACCGGTCTGTGCAATTCATTATCACTGCCTTTATAGGTAAGGTCAAAACGCTCCGGTAAGTTGTAGTCTACCTGAATAGTTCCCAATTGCCATTGTCTGCCCAGGGCATCCTTTACCATAAAGTCCAGCTTGGGGCCATAGAAAGCAGCTTCCCCACTTTCAACAACAAAATCCAACCCTTTTTCTGTCGCAGCATTTATAATTGCATTTTCTGCTTTTTCCCAATTTTCAACCGATCCAATGTATTTTTCAGGGGTGTTGAGATCCCTCACGGATACTTGGGCCGTGAAATTTCCAAAACCTAGAGATCCCAAAACATATAAGGTAAGGTCTATAACATTTTTAAATTCTTCCGCCAATTGGTCCGGGGTACAGAATATATGGGCGTCATCCTGGGTAAAACCACGTACTCTGGTAAGACCGTGCAATTCTCCGCTCTGTTCATACCTATATACGGTGCCAAATTCAGCAAAACGTTTCGGTAAATCTTTGTAAGAATGTGGTTTAAAATTAAATATCTCACAATGGTGGGGGCAGTTCATTGGTTTCAACAAAAATTCCTCATCCATTTTTGGGGTTCTGATAGGCTGAAAGCTATCTTCCCCGTATTTGGCATAATGTCCTGAAGTCACATACAATTCCTTCTGGCCAATATGTGGTGTTACAACCATCTCGTAACCTGCTTTCTTTTGGGCCTTTTTCAAGAAATTCTCCAAACGCTCCCTAAGGGCGGCTCCTTTCGGTAACCACAAAGGAAGGCCTTGTCCTACTTTTGCGGAAAAGGTGAATAGTTCCAATTCCTTGCCCAATTTTCTATGGTCGCGTTGTTTGGCCTGCTCCAATAGCTCTAGGTATTCTGTGAGTTCCTTTTGTTTTGGAAAGGAGATGCCGTAGACACGGGTCAACTGTTTGTTGTTTTCATTACCTCTCCAGTAGGCACCGGCAACACTCAATATTTTTATGGCCTTGATGATCCCGGTATTGGGGATATGTCCCCCGCGACAAAGATCGGTAAATGTATCATGGTCGCAGAAAGTAATGGTACCGTCTTCAAGATTTTCTATCAGTTCTACCTTATATTCATTTCCTTGTGCCTTATATTTATTTAAAGCTTCCGCTTTGGTCACGGCACGCATCTTGTAATCGTGTTTGCCACGGGCTATTTCAAGGGCCTTTTTCTCTATTTCTTGAAAGTCCTTTTCGGAAATACTTCGGTCGCCAAAATCAACATCATAATAAAAGCCATTGTCAATAGCTGGTCCAATGGTCAGTTTTGCGCCAGGGTACAATTCTTCCAAAGCTTGGGCCACAACGTGGGAAGAAGAATGCCAAAAAGCTTTCTTACCTTCTTTGTCGTTCCATGTATATAAAGTTAGTGTCCCGTCCTCGGTTAAGGGGGTCACCGTTTCCACGATGGTATCATTGTATTTTGCAGAGATGACATTTCTTGCGAAACCCTCGCTAATTCCTTTGGCCACATCCATTGGAGAACTACCCTTTGCATGTTCTTTAATCGTTCCGTCTGGCAATGTAATTTTAATCATACCTATATATACCTAATTATAAGGTTGCAAATATACTACCTAGTATTGATGCGGACAATAATAATAAATGTGTTTTTGGGCGTAACCATATCTTATATATAAGATAGGTCGGGCTATCCATTATATCCCACATGTTATGTGGGGATGCCATTTCTATCCCTTACGCGCAGCTGTTCATTTTTTCCATCCGTAAATCCCTGTAATCCAATGCGCTCCGATGGGGCTAAAAAAAAGAATAAAAAAAGGCAAAAAAAAGTGTTGTTGAATTGCGGAAAGGTTGTAGGTTTGCAGCCCGAAACAACGAGGGTTGCGGAGGGAAAAACGGTCGGAAGGCCGTGTTCATTGAAGGTTCTGGAGTGGCAAAAGAGAAAAGGAAAAAGTTTTTCATTTTTTATTTGCGGGGAACAAAAAGGGTTGTATATTTGCACCCGCTTTGGGAGACAGAGCGACAGAACAAAAACAAGAATAGACAAGTTCATTGACATATTGTAAGACAGCGTCCGATTACCGGAAACGGGAATCGGATAAAAAATTGAATAAAATTAGCTTATAGAATACTAAGGGCTGGGTTCGGACAATTTAAAGTTTGCAGATGTAATAATATTTACAAAACAACGATGAAGAGTTTGATCCTGGCTCAGGATGAACGCTAGCGGCAGGCCTAACACATGCAAGTCGAGGGGTAACGGGGTGCTTGCACCGCCGACGACCGGCGCACGGGTGCGCAACGCGTATACAATCTGCCTTATGCTGAGGGATAGCCCAGAGAAATTTGGATTAATACCTCATGGTATCGGAGAACGGCATCGTTTTCTGATTAAAGGTCACGGCATAAGATGAGTATGCGTCCCATTAGCTAGTTGGTGTGGTAACGGCACACCAAGGCAACGATGGGTAGGGGTCCTGAGAGGGAGATCCCCCACACTGGTACTGAGACACGGACCAGACTCCTACGGGAGGCAGCAGTGAGGAATATTGGACAATGGACGGAAGTCTGATCCAGCCATGCCGCGTGCAGGAAGACGGTCCTATGGATTGTAAACTGCTTTTATACGGGAAGAATAAGGGCTACGTGTAGCCCGGTGACGGTACCGTAAGAATAAGGATCGGCTAACTCCGTGCCAGCAGCCGCGGTAATACGGAGGATCCAAGCGTTATCCGGAATCATTGGGTTTAAAGGGTCCGTAGGCGGACTATTAAGTCAGGGGTGAAAGTCTGCAGCTCAACTGTAGAATTGCCTTTGATACTGGTAGTCTTGAGTTATGGTGAAGTGGCTAGAATATGTAGTGTAGCGGTGAAATGCATAGATATTACATAGAATACCGATTGCGAAGGCAGGTCACTAACCATACACTGACGCTGATGGACGAAAGCGTGGGGAGCGAACAGGATTAGATACCCTGGTAGTCCACGCCGTAAACGATGGATACTAGCTGTTCGGACTTCGGTCTGAGCGGCCAAGCGAAAGTGATAAGTATCCCACCTGGGGAGTACGTTCGCAAGAATGAAACTCAAAGGAATTGACGGGGGCCCGCACAAGCGGTGGAGCATGTGGTTTAATTCGATGATACGCGAGGAACCTTACCAGGGCTTAAATGTGGTCTGACAGCTTTAGAGATAGAGCCTTCTTCGGACAGATCACAAGGTGCTGCATGGTTGTCGTCAGCTCGTGCCGTGAGGTGTCAGGTTAAGTCCTATAACGAGCGCAACCCCTGTGGTTAGTTGCCAGCGAGTAATGTCGGGAACTCTAGCCAGACTGCCGGTGCAAACCGTGAGGAAGGTGGGGATGACGTCAAATCATCACGGCCCTTACGTCCTGGGCCACACACGTGCTACAATGGCCGGTACAGAGAGCAGCCACCTGGCGACAGGGAGCGAATCTATAAAACCGGTCACAGTTCGGATCGGAGTCTGCAACTCGACTCCGTGAAGCTGGAATCGCTAGTAATCGGATATCAGCCATGATCCGGTGAATACGTTCCCGGGCCTTGTACACACCGCCCGTCAAGCCATGGAAGCCGGGAGTGCCTGAAGTCCGTCACCGCAAGGAGCGGCCTAGGGCAAAATCGGTAACTAGGGCTAAGTCGTAACAAGGTAGCCGTACCGGAAGGTGCGGCTGGAACACCTCCTTTCTAGAGAAAAGCATCTCGACGATAGAGAAGAAGAATTCAGTCCTTGTATTTTTTAGGTTATTGTTCAATTTATTGCTGTCTTATAATTATTGTCATATAATATATTGATTGGGACGCAGGTCCCGCAAAGTGAGAGTCTCATAGCTCAGCTGGTTAGAGCGCTACACTGATAATGTAGAGGTCGGCAGTTCGAGTCTGCCTGAGACTACAACAGGACTCCCCCAGGGGAAGAATGTAAAAAGTTCATTGATTGACAGATTGAAGGAAATTCTAGGAGCAGAGGGTTCTACTCATTACCGATTCAGGGTTCGATATCCGGAATTTCGAAATGGGGGATTAGCTCAGCTGGCTAGAGCGCCTGCCTTGCACGCAGGAGGTCATCGGTTCGACTCCGATATTCTCCACAACGGCACAAGACGGTATTAGGGATGTTATCAAATTCATCACTTAGTATCCTCGCCGAAACGTTCATTGACATATTGGGACAAAGTGCGTACAATTCATACCACCAGGGATGATTGTACGTCATGGAAATTAATACGAATAATATTACGAGGGCGCATGCTTGGCCGCAAGGCGAAGCAGGTGCGACAAGTTAAATAAGGGCGTATGGGGGATGCCTAGGCTCTCAGAGGCGAAGAAGGAC